>JAKFYF010000300.1 GCA_021731005.1 Hyphomonadaceae bacterium | reverse complement strand
GATTTGGACACGCTGCACGCGATCTGCTACCGCGTCGCGGTGCTGTATGGCGGCAAGGTCGCAGCCCTTGGTTCGATCGCCGAGATCGCGGCGGACGCGAAGGGGTGGGTAAAGGATTATTTTTCCGGGCCGCGCGGGCGCGCGGCCGGCCGCGGCGCGGCGATGGGGTGAGACGATGGAGACGAAAGCCAATTATGTCATGATCGGCGCCGCGACCATTATCGGCGCGGCCCTGATCATGCTGTTCGCGATGTGGCTGACCAACGCCAATTTCCGCGGCGGCGCGCGCGAGTATGACGTCGAGTTCAACGATCCCGTGCGCGGCCTCGCCGAGGGCGGGGAAGTGCGCTTCAACGGCATCAAGGTCGGCGAAGTGCGCGATCTGCGCATCGAGAACACCACTCGCGTTGTCGCGCGCATCCGTGTCGAAACCGGCGTGCCTGTGAATGCCGACAGCGAAGCCCAACTCGAGCCGATCGGCCTCACCGGCGTCACCTTGATCCAGCTTTCGCCAGGCTCGGCGACCGCGGGGCCGCCGCGCTCTCCCGCGTTCGGGCAATTGCCGCGTATCAAGGGCCGCGGCAGCCAGATCGACATTCTGGTGGAGCAGAGCGAAGGTATCGTCATGGACGCCAGCCGCGCGCTGGCCTCGATCCGCAATCTGTTGACAGACGACAACATCGCCCGCTTCAACCGCGTGCTGGTCAATCTCGAAACCGTCAGCACGCAATTGGCCGATCGCCGCTCTATCGTCACGCGTTCGGGGGAAGCGGCGGGCGCCATCACCGTCGCGGCTAACGACATTGCCGGCCTGGCGCGGCAGGCGCAGGCTGATTTGGCCGAGCTCGATCAGGTTGTCGCTGAAGTCCGTTCCGCCGCCGCGGTGGCTTCGGGCGAGACTCTGCCGGAGATCGCGTTGGCGGCGCAGGAATTGCGCCGCGCCTCCGAGGCGGTCACCCGCGTAGCCAACAATCTCGAGGAGAATCCTTCCGTCCTGACGCCGCGCTCGCCGCGGCCTGTTGTGGAGTTGCCGCCATGATGCGCGCTTTTCTGTTGACGCCCGCTTTGATGCTGGGCGGGTGCATTTCGCTGTTGCCCGAGCAACCGCCGCCGCCGCGCATCTATGTGTTGGAAGCGGGGGAGGTCGTCCACGCCGAGGCGCCGGCGCTCGCCGCCGTCATCAGCGTTGCGGCGCCGACCGGCGAACGCTCGATCCTGGGCGGTGACCTAGTCTGGCGCGAAGGCGACGAATTGATCATCATCGGCCAATCGCAATGGTCGGCGCGCGCGGAAGCGTCGTTGCAGTCGATGCTGGTGGAGACTCTGGCGCGGCAAGGCCGCTTCCGCGCCGCCACGCCCTCGGGAGAAGCGCGCGGCGACTACGAGATCCGTTGGGAAGTGCTCGACTTCGAAGTGTCGGCGGCGACGATGCATGCGCGCTTCGCTGCGGACGTGAAGCTGGTGGCCGTGCCGGGCAGGGCGGTGATCGCTCAGCGCCATGTCGCAGCCGAAGCGGAGTTGACGGAGCGCACCTCTTCGGCCGCCGCCAACGCGCTTGCGCGCGCCGCCCGCGAAGGCAGCGCGCGCATTGGCGAGTTCGCGTCCGAGGCCGCGGCTCAGGCGAGTGCGGCGTCGATCAGCAGATAGGCGCGCACAATCTCGGAATCTTCCCGGTCGGCTTTCGCGAGTTCAGGGCGCGCCCGGAACTGCACGGCGACGCTTTGCGCATTTCGGTTGCGCTGCACATGCCGGGCGATGCGGGTGACCGCGCGCGGCGCTGCATCGGTCACCGCTTGCCGGCGCGCGGCGGGGCCGCGGCGCGAGCTTTGCGCGATGCGCTGCAGGTCGCGAACGCCGAGTACGTCGTCGAGATCGACGCCGGCTTCAACGATCAGATCGATGGCTTCGTATTTCAGCTCCGCAGCGGCATCGCGCGCCGAAGGACCGAAATCCATCAGACCATGGGCGCCGCCCTCGTTGGCCGGCTCGGGGATGTCCTCATCGCGCACGGGCGTCGTCGGCAAGAAGCTGGTCCAGGCCGTGGTGAAACCCTTGAACGGCCGTTGCGGCGGTTCCGCGCGCACGGGCTTGCGCGCCGGTTGCGGCGCCCAACGGGGCGCAGACGCGGCGGCGCGTGGCGGCGGTACGCTTCGCTCGGGCGCGCTCTTGCGGGCGCCCGCGGCGGCCGCAAGCGCGTGCAGGCGCTTCTCGATGGAGGCGGCGTGGCGCTCGGCGGCGGACTGACTTTCGCTCGAGGACTCGCGCGCGGCCTCGGCGGCGGCGGCGAACTTGTTGATGGTTTCCGACGCCACATCGTGGAGGGCCGCTGTTTCCGCGCGAATGAGTTGGGCCGCGCGCTTGGCTTCCGCCACCGCGCCCTTGGTGGTCTCGCGCACGGCGTGGGCGGTTTCGCTTGCCGCGCGCACGGCCTCTTGAGCCGATTGGCGCGCGGCGTCGGTCAAGCGCGTGGCCTCGCTCAGGCCTTCGAGCATGCCGGCGACCTTGCCGTTGAGCGCTGCTGTCGCTGCATGAGCGCCGTCGGCGGCGTCATGGAACGCGTGTGTATGTTGGCCAAGTGTTGTCGCCGACGCAGCGAAGGCGGCGAGGTGTTGCTCGAGCGCGCCCTCGATGGCGCCCATCTCGGTCTTCACCAATTTGGACGTTTCGCGCATCAGCCGCACCTGGCGGGCCACGCCCAGGGTCATGGCTTCGGTGTCTTCGCGCATGTCGCTGTTCAATTGCACGATCGCTTCGCGTTCGCGCTGCAGCGCCATCGAGGCGGCGTCGGCGCTGTCTTGCGAGGCAGCGATAGTCTCGGTGAACAGGGCCGCGTTGCGGCGCGCGGAATGTTCCAGTTCCGCCAGCCGCTCGAGCGCGGAGGCGACGGAATCGTTCAGGCTTTCGATCTCGGCTTTAACCGTGTTGGCGAGGCGGCGCGCGCCGCTGTCATCGCTCTCGGCGGGCAAGCGCGTTTCCCGGGTCAGGCGAATGAAAGCGGCCGCGAGGTTGCGCGCCTTGGACGCTTCTCCGGCCGCGGAGGCCGATACCCAAAACAGAATGGCCGGCCCGAAAGCCAGCGCAGCCATGCCCGCCTGCACGGCGGGATCCATCTTCGAGAGTGCTTCAATGCCAAAATAGGACACCGGGCCGCCGATCGCGGCGCCGATCCAGCCGAGCGCGGCCAGCCCGCCGACAAATCCAGCCAAGGAAAACCCGCCCCTGACCCTGGCGCGCGCATCGGTTTCAGCGGCGTCGCGGGTATTTTCCGCGGCTTCGGTTTCCGCCGGCGCCTCTTCGGCAGGCTCAGGCCGCTCGCCAAAAGCCTCGAACGGATCGGGTTCCTCTTCCTCGAAATACATGGCCCAAACTCCCCGGCCGCTAGAACCCGCGGCGCTTGACGCCAGCGGGGTGCAACGGCCATGCCAAGCAGGCGAGTAGCGTCGGCGCAGGCGCCGCTTTTGGGATGGCGTTAGGGTTATCGATCTTGTGAGGGTCTCAAGATGAGTTCATTCGCCTATGCCTTGAGCGCATTCGTGCTGATCCATGTCGGCATATCGGCCACCGGCCTGCGCCGCGCGCTTGTCGCCCGCATGGGCGAAGGCGCCTACCGGATCGCGTTCTCGATAGTGTCGCTTGGGATATTGGTTTGGTTGATCAGCGCTTATGGCGCGATGCGCGGCGATCCGTTCGATCCGTTAGGCTGGCCGCTTTGGGCGCCGCCGGAATGGCTGCGGGTTCCTGCGATGGGGCTCATTTTTCTTGGTGTCGTGCTGGCGGTGGCAGGCGTTTTGACGCCGGGCCCCACCTACGCCGGTTTTGAATCGAGTGTCGCCAAGGTAGATGCGGCGCATGGCGTGCTGCGCATCACCCGCCATCCTTTCCTGTGGGGCGTGGCGTTGTGGGCCGCGGGCCATGCGCTGGTTAATGGCGAGCGCTTTGCGCTCATGCTGTTCGGAGGCCTTGGCCTCATGGTCGTGCTGGGAACACGCTCGATCGATCGCAAGGCGCGCGCGCGAAATCCCGAAGCCTGGGCCGGTTTCGAGGAAGTCACCTCGAATCTGCCGTTCGCCGCGATCACGCAAGGACGAAACAGGTTTGCGTTCGGCGAGATGTGGTGGCGGATTTTGCTTGGTGTAGCCGTGTGCGGTCTGATTGCCTTTTACCATGAAGCGGCGATCGGCGTTCCGGCGCTGTCAACCTCGCCTTAAACTTCGGCAGGCGAGACTAACGCTTATGCCAGCAGTGTTCGACCGCGAGCATTTTGACAACATGACTGGGGGCGAGCGCGCCTTGCAGCGCGAAGTCGTCGATCTGTTCAGTGCGCAAGCAGCCGGCTGGGAAGCCGCGCTCGCGCCGGGACGGGATTGGCGCGCGCTAGTGCACACGATGAAAGGCTCGGCGCGGGGCATCGGCCTGATGGCGCTGGCGCAGGCGTGCGAAGCCGCCGAGGGAGGGGCGCAATCAGGGCTGGAGCTGGCGCGCGTGCGCGCCGCGTTGAGCGAAGCGCTGCAGGCATTGCGCATGTTCTCTCAAGATTGATACCAACGCCACGAAACGCTGACCCTTGGAAGTCCGCTCCTATCCGTCATTCCGGATCGCGCTCCGCGCGTCCGGAATGACGGTGAATTTGATCGCACGAGTCAGAGTTTTCGGCCGCTGCTATGAGCAATGTGCCCTCCCTCCCCGTTGATCGAAGGGGGAGGAAGGCCGCGAAGCCGCCGCGGGGCGGCGCGCGCATCCCCGAGGCCGAGCAAGACTACTGCGCCAGAATGACGCCCAGGATGACGCCGGTGGCGATGCCCACCAGTATGTATTCATCGCGGCGGTCATCGTAGAGGTAGTGGTAGCCGCGCGGCGGGGCGCGCAGGCGGTGATGACGCCAGTCCACTTCCCGGCAGTATTCGCGATAATAGCCAGGGAGGTGGTCGCCGCGCCGCCAGGCCCGGTAACCGTACCGGTAGTCGTCGCTGAAGCGCGGCGGCGGGCCGTAATACCAGCGATCGCCGTGCCAATAGCCATTGTGCCGGCGGTCGTCCCAATTGTCATAGTCGCGGTCGTGGCGGTCGTAGCCGCGGCCACGTCTGTCATCGTCGTCGGCGGCGGCCGGTGTTGCAATCGCCAGCGGAGCGGCGAACATCGCCGCGGCAAGGCCTGCAAGGACGGTGCGTTTCATGATTAACAATCCTCAACCAGAGTCCCTAGCCAAAACCTACGCCGCGGGGCCTGAACCCTGGCTGAACGCCGCTTAAGCGACGCCGCGCTTGCTCAGACAACGGCGGGGCGGCATCTAGGCGGGGCAAGGAGCCGCCCATGCCGCAACCGATCGAGCTTCATTTCTGGCCCACGCCGAACGGCTGGAAAATTTCCATCGCGCTTGAGGAGATGGACCTACCGTACGAACTGAAACCCGTGGCGATCGGCGAGGGGGCGCAGTTCAAGCCCGAGTTTCTGAAAATCAGCCCCAACAACCGCATGCCAGCGATTGTCGATCCCAACGGGCCGGATGGCAAACCGATTTCGGTGTTCGAGTCCGGGGCCATCCTGCAATATCTCGGGCGCAAGACCGGCCAATTCTATCCCAAGGATGAACGCGCCCGCGTTCAGGTTGACGAATGGTTGTTCTGGCAGATGGCCGGCGTTGGCCCGATGTTCGGTCAGGCTAGCCATTTCAGGAATTACGCGCCCAAGCTGGTCGATGATCCCGTCAAGATCGAATATTCAGTGCAGCGTTACAATAACGAGGTGAACCGCCTCTGCGGCGTGCTCGACCGCCGCCTCGACGGCAGGGATTATGTCGCCGGCGAGTACTCGATCGCCGACATGGCGCTTTATCCGTGGGTTAAGCTGGCGATGCTTTACGGTCAGGACATGGCGGCCTTTGCCCGCGTGAGCGCTTGGCTCGACCGTATCGCCGCGCGTCCGGCGGTGGAGCGGGGGCTCGCCGTCGGCGCCGATCTGCGCCGCCCGCCGCCCGAGGCTGGCAGCGAAGCGGCCAAGCTCTTGTTCGGACAAACCGCTGCCTCGATCGCGAGCGCGGCGGCGAGCAAACAACCCTAACCGCGTTAGCATTATCGCAAGTTATGCATGTCATTTGTGCACCGTTGGGGTGGAGCGAATGACGCCATAAGGCGCGCGCGCTCCCGAGAGTTGACCAAGGGAGCAGCCAAGATGGCGTTCACGGATTATGAAATCGCCGAGGCGCACGAAGCCGTGCGTTCGGGCGGCGTTAACAGCGAAGATTTGTACAGATTGGGCCTGATCTATTCCACCGGCCAAGGCGGGGCTGTGGATTTGGTGCAAGCGCACATGTGGTTCAATCTGGCCGCCGTGCGCGGTTCGGACGCGGCCAAGGAATGCCGCCGCGAAATGGCCGAGCAGATGTCGAAGGACGCGATCGCCGAAGCGCAAAAGCGCGCCCGCGAGTGGCTGAGCAAAGGCGTGCATTGAGGTCTTCCCCCCCCGCGTGCGGGGGAGGCGCTGAGCGCAGCAAGCGGAGGGGGTAAGCGCGTCCCGCCCCCTTCTCGGACCGCCGGCGCCCTCGCCGGCATTGTCTCCACCGCGACAGCGTGGGTGGAAACAAAAAAGGAGCCGGCGAGGGCGCCGGCGCTCCACATTGGCCCTTCACCGCCCGCTGGCTTCGCCTCTGGCGCCGCAGGCCGCGCAAGAGAAATTCTCCGCGTCCACTGTGAAGTGGCCGCAGGCGCTGCATGGTTCGGTGCGATAGCGCGGGCCGTTGGCGCGCGCACTCACCGGTTCGCGCCGGTCGCGCAGATTGGTGATGCTAGGCGCGGGGCGCAGCATCACCAGATTGTCGGGCGTCGCCCCGCGCGCGAAGCCGCGCGAAATCAGCCGCGCCGCGCCTTCGGCGTCTTGCGCCCGCTTCGAGAGGCCGTCGCCGCGCGCGTCGAACGGGTCGACCTGGGCGAGGTCGCCGCGGCCCAGATAGGAGACCGCCAGTTCGCGGAAAATGTAATCGAGGATCGAGGTGGCGTGGCGGATGGTGTCGTTGCCCTTGACTTCGCCGGCCGGCTCGAAGCGGGTGAACAGGAAAGCGTCGCAATATTCCTCGAGCGGCACGCCGTATTGCAGCCCGATCGAAATTGAGATGGCGAAATTGTTCATCAGCGAGCGGAACGCCGCGCCCTCCTTGTGCAGGTCGATGAAGATTTCGCCGAGCGCGCCGTCGTCGTATTCGCCGGTGTGCAGATAGACCTTGTGGCCGCCGACAGTGGCCTTCTGGATGTAACCCTTACGGCGTTCCGGCAAGCGCCGGCGCTCGATTGGCGCGGGCGCCGCCATCGCTGTGCTTGCCGCCGCCGCGGTCGGAGCGGGCGCGCGGGTTTCCTCCTCTGCTTCCTCAAACGCCGGTAATGCCAGCGCGGGCGCCTCGGCGCGCAGATTGAGCAGCGCAACCCCCGCCGTGCGCGCCGCTTCGAGGATCGCAGCGCGGCGGTCGAGGTCGGTCAGTGTGAGATCGAGCGCGGTGCGCGCGAACGGGGCGAGCGCGCCGGCCATGGCGATGCGCGCCTCCGCGGTAATTTCGCGCTCGCCGTGAAACACGCCTTGGTGCGCCTCGCAGAGCACGCCGTTGAGATCGCCGGCGCCCATGCAAAAGCGCTCGGCGGCGGCAATCTCGGCTTCGGTGAACCCAAGCGTCAGCAGGAAATCGCCGCGCTTGCCGGCGGCGACATCGGCGGGAAGCTTGAGCACGCTTTCGCAGAATTCCGGGCCGATCACCAAGGGATGGGCCGCGTCGCGCAGCGTGAATGCGTCGAGGGCCGCCTCTTCGACAGCGTCGAGCGCGGTCTCGGTCAATCCGCGCTGCGCCAGTGTCTGGTGATTGACGCCCGGCGCGCCCTTCAAGGTGCGGCGGCCTTCCGCGTGCAATCGGAATGCGGCGATCGCATCGTTGTCGTAACCAAGAACACGCAATCCCGCTCGTGCGTCATCGCACAGGATGCGGCCGAAACCTCCGTCCTCGCGCACGCCGTAGATCGACGCGCCCGCGCTCGGGGCCAGGCCCGGCGCGTGACGACCAAGCCGGCGGGCGCTCGCGCGGTCGGCGGCGAATACGATGGCGACCGGCGCGCGCAGGGCGGCTTTCGCGGGCAAGCTCTTGTAGAGTTCAACCGCAAGCGCGGCGAGTCCGCCTTCGAGCTTGGCCGCCGCGACGGGCGCGGACTTGATGGCGGCCTGCGCCGTTTGCTCGACGCGCTCGGCGCCGCTTTCGCGCGCGAGCGCGCTGCTCTCTGAAATCGCCGCGGCGTGTGCGAGTGCTGCCACAGAGGCGGCGAGGTTGCGGCCCTCAATGCTGTCATAGCCAAGACCCAGGCGCATCAGCAACGCCGCCAAGCCTTCAAGCCGGATCGCGATCGCGCGGCTTTCGGCGTTCGGTTCATGGCAGGCGTCCAGCGCGCTCACCACGGTGCGAATATCATCGACGAACGCGGCGGCATCGAAGCTGGCGTCGCCAGCATAGGCATTCAGCGCGATGCTCGCGCCGGCAAACGCCGCTTCTCCCTGCGCCGCGAACGCCCCGGTTGGATCGAGCGCGCCCGGTGCGAACGCGGTGAACGCATGGGCGCTTGCTTCGGGCGCCGCGATCGCCACGCGGCGGCGCACGGTGTCGGCGCCGGAATCGATCGCGGCGGCATAGGCGCCGCGGCTTACAGCCCCCGCCAGTGCGGCGAGAATGTCCGCGTCGGGTGCGCCCGCGAGGCGCGCCGCGGCCATCTTCCGCTTCACGCCGCCGCGCTCTTCGTCGAGCCCGCTGCGCACAGCCTCGATGGCGAGATCGGCGAGCGCACCGTCGAGGGCGCGTGCGCCCGCCATCAGCGCGGCGCCGGCGCGCTCGCGCGCGGCTTCGTCGGCCAGCAACGCGGGAGCGGAGTGCGGATCGGGACGCACCAGGATTGCGCGGCCGTCAGCGCCGACTGGGTCGGCCAAGCGCGCCGCGGCGTTGAGCGCGTCGAGCGCGGCGGTGGATGGCGAACCGGCGATGCCGATCTTTGCGCCGCGGCTGAGCAATTCCTGCGCGCGGGAAACGGCGCGCATTTCGCTTGCGGGCTCTCGCGGCCAAAGCATGGTCGCCCCTGAGGCCTGCCGCTTGCCTGTCAGCGCCCCGTGCATCGGCGCTGGATCGAGCGCCACCCGCCCCGCGCGCATGGCCTCGTTCAGCGCTGACGCCAGCGATTCCCGCGCCGCCCAGCCGGCTATGCACGCCGCCGCCCGCGCCAACGCGGCGGGAATGTCAGGCCCGAGGCCGCTTTCGAGCGCCGCCTCGGCCATGGTTTCGCTCCACGCCTCAGGCGCGACAGCATCGTTGCGCAGCCGTTGCTCGGAATCTTGGGACATTTCGCGCCCTCTCCTTGAGTGGCCGACCCTACCGTCAATCGGGAGTCGAAATCAACATCTAGTAGCAACCCCACCATCCTTATCCCAAGATATTGTTTCGATGGCGGACTGGACGTGGCGCGAGGGCTTCGCCATAGTGGCCCGCGTCGACGCCCGGCGACCACAGAATCGGCGTCGCGGAGACAAGAAACCGCCCATGCTCAAGGCCATTTTCACCTGGTGGAACGGCGCCACCCTGGGATCGCTGCTCGACATCTATCGACGCGGGGTATTCGTGGGCGCTGACGAAGCTGGAAATCGATACTTCGAGGAACGCCGGCCGAGCCTTGAGGGCCGCAAACGCCGCTACGTGATCTATGATGGCGTCTCTGAAGCTTCGCGGGTGCCGCCCGATTGGCATGCCTGGGTGCATTACACCTCGGACGCGCCACCAACCCTCGAACCGCTGAAACGTCAAAAATGGGAGCGGCCGCACCTGCCCAACATGACCGGGACGATTTATGCCTATCGGCCCAAGGGTTCGCTGTTCCGTGGCGGAGAGCGCGCGCGGGCGACCTCCGATTACGAGGCCTGGTCGCCGGGAGAAAAGCCATGAGTCTTGAACGCTGGGGCGAAACGCTGCTGGGCGCGGCGGTGGCTGGCGTTGCGGTGTTCTTCTTCGCCTTCGCCGCGGCGCAGGCGGGGCAAACCGGCGCGCGCGGCGCTTATGAAATCAGCGCGCGTTTTGACCGTGTCGATGGCATCGCGGCGGGTTCGGACGTACGCGTTTCGGGCGTCAAGGTCGGCGTCGTGCGTGCGGTGACACTCGACCCTGAAACCTATCGCGCGCGACTTGCGCTCGCGCTCAATGAGGACGTGCGTGTCCTGGCCGATTCCACCGCGCGGATCGCTACTGACGGACTCCTTGGCGGCGCCTACGTGTCGATCGAGCCGGCGGGGCTCGATCCGCTGCCGGCGGGCGGAGAGATCATGAATACGCAAAGCTCGGTCGATCTGCTGACTTTGTTCGCCAGCTTCGCGCAGGGTTCAGGGCAGCAACAGAACAGCGAAGAGGGCGCCGCGCAATGATCCGAACTTTGCTTGTCTGCGCGGCGCTGTTTGCCGCCGCTGCCGGTCCCGCCGCGGCGCAGCGCGCCGTGGTGCGCGGGCTCGACAAGGTAACGGGGCACGCGCGCGACTATACCATCCCCGTCGGGCGCAGCGCGCGCATCGGCTCGCTCGAAGTTGTCGCGCGCGCTTGCGACAAGGCGGCGCCGGAAGAGACACCGGAAGTGCGCATTTACGTGCAGGTCTACGATCATCCCCCAGCGCGCGAAGGCGAGGAGGCCGAGCGGCGGGAAATTTTCCACGGTTGGATGTTTGCCTCCAGCCCCGCCCTCAACGGGCTCGACCACCCAACCTATGACATCTGGGCGGTGGATTGCCGCTCCTGAGCGGTCGTTTCGATTGCAACCCGTCGCATGAGCGAGGTTGCATCCGGAGACTCACGCTAGCAGACTGCCCAGAACAGGCGGCGCCGATCGCCTGGAGGGAGGACAATCATGCGCATGATGGGCCATAATGTGCTCGCGATCATCGTCGCGGCGCTCGCCATCTATTTCGTTGGTTTCATGATCTACGGATTGCTGCTGAGCGAGGCCTGGGTGGCTTCCACCGGCTGGAGCACGGAGCAGCTTGAGACCGGCGCCGGCAAGATGCCGTTCGGGCCCGTGCCCTCGTTGCTGATCGCGATCGGCATGTCGCTGGCGGTCAAATGGCGCGGCAAGACCGGATGGATGGAAGGCGCAGTGACGGGCGTGCTGATGGGGGTGTTTCTGCTGATCGGCGAGCGCTTCTATGGGTTTGTCTATTCCCCCGCCGGCGGCGAGGTCTGGCTTGCCATCGATGCGCTTTACGCGGTGATCAGCGGTGTTGTCGCCGGTGCGATCATGGGCGCTTGGAAGTAAGACTTCGCCCATTCCCGGATGGCGCGACGATGGCGATGGCGGCGGGTGCTTCAGGTTTGCAGGAGCGCGATTGACAGTCGCGGCGCGCCCTTGTTTATGTCGGCGCCAAGCATCCCGTCCTTCTAAGTCCGCTGTTGATCCTGTGGCGGAACAAATAAGGTGCGTCTTTAAACCCAGCGCTTAAGCGCGGGTTTGGTAAGGTACGAGGGACGGGATGCACTCTCATTCCGAAGCGGCCGCTGAACCAATTCTGCTCCACGAGGGCAAACCGATTCTCACCGCCTACGATGCGGCGAAATATTTCGGCGTGTCGGTCAGCAAGCTGACCTATGCGCTCTATCGCGCGCCTGACGAGCAACGCTACACGCGGTTTGAGATCCCCAAGCGCACTGGCGGCATGCGCGCGATCGCCGCGCCCACGGGCCTGATCCGCGAGTTGCAGACCAAGCTCGCGCCGGTGCTGCAGGTCCGCTACAGCGCCCACCCGGCCGCACAAGGGTTCATCAAGGAGCGCAGCATTGTTTCCAATGCGCGCGCCCATGTCGGCCAGCGCTTGGTGCTGAACATCGACCTGGAGGACTTCTTCCCGAGCATCAATTTCGGCCGCGTGCGCGGGCTGTTCATGGCCGAGCCATTCAAGCTTGGGCCCGCCGCCGCCTCCGTTTTCGCGCAATTGTGCACCTACAAGAACGGCCTGCCGCAAGGCGCGCCGACCTCGCCAACGCTTTCGAACTTCATCGCCGCCGATCTGGATCGCCGCCTGGCCCGCCTCGCGCGCGAGAGCAATGTGCGTTATACGCGGTACGCCGACGACATCACGTTTTCCTCCAACCAGCATAACTTGCCGCAGACTCTGATCGTTCATGCGCAGGGCGCGGACGGCCACAGCGCGGCGATCGCCGAAATGCTCCAGCGCGCGATCACCGCCAGCGGATTCGCAATCAACCACAAGAAAATCCGGCTGCAGACGCGGCATCAGCGCCAAAGCGTGACCGGGCTGCAAGTCAATTCCCGGCCGAACGTGTCGCGCGAGCGGATACGGCGCGTGCGCGCCATGCTGCACGCTTGGCAGAAGTTCGGGCTTCCGGCCGCCGCCCACGACCATTTTCTCAAACACCGCGGCATGCTGCGTCCGCCCAAGGACCCACCGCGCGCGTTCCGCAACGTCGTCTACGGACAATTGGCCTTCATCAAGATGGTGCGCGGGGCAGACGATCCCGTGTTCCTCAATCTCGCAGCGAAGCTGATCAAGATCGATCCCAACCCATCGCGCTTCGTGCGCCAGATGGCGTTCGGCGGCGACGATTTCGATATCTTCATCAGCCACGCCAGCGAAGACAAGGACGCCATCGCGCGTCCGATCTTCGAAGCCTGCGCCAAGCTCGGCATGAAGGCATTCTTGGACGAAGCCCATATCGGCTGGGGCCAGAGCTTTACCCAGAAGATCAACACCGCGCTCGGCTCGGCGCGCACCGTGCTCGCGATCGTCAGCCAGGTCTCCGTGACCAAGGAATGGCCGGTGACGGAAGTGAACACGGCGCTTTCGTTGGAAGTGACGGGGCAGAAGAAAGTGGTGCCGCTGCTGGTGGGCAAGCCCGATCTTTCGCGGCTGCCGCTTGTTCAGGGCAAGGATTGTATGGCCTGGAACGGGGACGCCGCGGCGGTGGCGCGCCGGCTCAAGGCCGCCGTCGATGGCGCAGCCCCGCGCCGGCCCGCGCGCACCTCGGTTCCCGCGGTTGACGGCGCGGCAAGCAAGTCAGGCGCGGCGCAAAGCGGTCCCGCGCCCGCGGCGGGCCCGTGGACGCCGCCACCCAAGCCGAAGGGCGGAGGACTCTTCGGAATCTTTGGCGGCGGCAAGCGCAAGTCTTGACCGCGCGCAGCGGCGAGAACAAAGCTGCGCACGGAGAAGCCGCTCATGAATTTCGATTACACCGACGAACAGAACATGCTTCGCGACTCGATCGCGAAATGGGCGGCGGGGCAGTACGATTTCGACAAGCGCCGGGCCGCGCTGGCCGATGAGGGCGCGTGGAAGAAGAACTGGTCCGCGTTCGCTGAATTGGGGTTGCTGGCGGCGGCGCTGCCGGAGGAATTCGGCGGCCTCGGCGGGGGCGCGCTCGATGTCAGCGTCATCGCCGAGGAATTCGGCAAGGCGTTGGTGGTTGAGCCGTTCGTGCCGACCGTGGTGATCGCCGCCGGCGCGTTGAACTATTCGGGCAGCGCGGCGCAGAAGCAGGAGCATCTGAACGCGATCGCCGTCGGGGAGCGCGTGGTCGCCTTCGCGCAAGCCGAGCCGAAAAGCCGCTGGTCGTTGCTGGATGTTTCGACCACCGCGAAGAAGGACGGCGCAGGCTATGTGCTCAACGGCCACAAGGCGGTGGTGATCGGCGCGCCGCAGGGCGACCACCTGCTGGTGACTGCGCGCACCGCCGGTTCGCAGCGCGAAGCCAAGGGCGTTTCACTGTTCCTGGCGCCGAAGATCGCCAAAGGGATATCGACGCGCGACTATCCCACCATGGACGGCTCGCGCGCGTCGGAAGTGTATTTCGAGAACGTCGCGCTCGGCGCCGAGCACCTCATCGGCCCCGCGGACGCCGCGTTGCCGCTGCTCGAGCGCCTGGTCGACGAAGCCAACGCCGCCCACGCCCACGAAGCGGTCGGCTGCATGCGCATGATGACCTCGCTGACCCAGGAATACGCCAGGACCCGCAAGCAATTCGGCCGCGCCATCGCCGATTTCCAGGTGTTGCAACACCGCTTGGTCGACATGTTCATGGCCACCGAGGAAGGCGTCTCGATGGCGCTGCTGGCGACGCTCAAATTGGATGCGAGCGAAGCGGAGCGGGCGAAGGCGGTCGCCGCCGCGAAGGTCGCGATTGGCCGCGCGGCGCGCTTTGTCGGCCAGGCGGCGGTGCAAATTCACGGCGGCATGGGCGTCACCGACGAAATGCGCGTCGGCCATTATTTCAAGCGCACGACCATGCTGGATTCCACCTTCGGCAATGTCGATCATCATCTCAGGCGCTATACAGCGCTCTCCACCAAAGCGGCGTGAGGCCTAAAGCAAGTTCGAGGGCAGCGCATCGCCCCACCCCAATACCCCTCCCAACCAGGGGACAGGGAGTGCTAGAAGCGGCGCCATGCAAATCCGGCTCACCAATACGCTGACCCGCGCCAAGGCGGAATTCGTCCCCGCCGATCCGGCGCGGGTGACGATGTATGTCTGCGGCTCGACCGTCTACAACCACCCCCATATCGGCAATGCCCGCCCAGCGGTGGTGTTCGACGTGCTGTTCCGGCTCCTGCGCCATGCATACGGCGAAGGAGCGGTGCTCTACGCCTCCAACTACACCGACATTGACGACAAGATCATCCGAGCGGCCGCCGAGGCTGGCGTGGCGATCGATGTGATCACCGACAAATTCGCGCGCATCTATCGCGAAGACATGGGCGCGCTCAATGTGCTAACGCCCACGTTCGAGCCACGCGCCACCGCGCACGTTGCCGATATGATCAGGCTGATCGAGACATTGATCGCAAGCGGCGCGGCCTATGCCGTGCCGAGCGGGGTGTATTTCTCCGTCGCTGCTGACGCCGATTACGGCAAGCTCTCGCGCCGCGCGCAGGAGGATCTGCAGGCGGGCGCGCGGGTTGAGGGCGAGGACGACAAGCGCAATTCCTCGGACTTTGCACTCTGGAAAGCCTCCAAGCCCGGCGAGCCCACTTGGGACGCGCCGTTTGGCGCGGGCCGACCCGGCTGGCACATCGAATGCTCGGCCATGATCGCCGCACAATTGGGCGAGACCATCGACATCCATGGCGGCGGGCTCGACCTCATCTTCCCGCACCACGAAAACGAAATCGCGCAATCGGAAAGCGCCAACCATGCGCCGTTGGCGCGGGTGTGGATGCACAACGGCATGCTGACGATGGACAAGGAGAAGATGTCCAAGTCGATCGGCAACATCGTCACCGTGCGCGAATTGCTGGGCTCCGGCTGGCAGGGCGAGACCATACGCTGGGCGCTGCTTTCAGGGCACTACCGCGCGCCGCTGGATTGGAGCGACGATTTGCTGAAGCAGGCGCAGGCGAGCTTGGACCGGCTCTATGGCGCGCTTTTGCGCTTGAAGGATGTCGCGGCCGCGGAGAGCGTCGCGCCGGGCGAATTCGTCGAGGCGCTCGCCGACGATCTCAATACTCCAGCGGCCATTGCCGAACTCTCCGCGTTGGTGACTAACGCCAACAACGCCAAGAAACCGGCCGAGCAAGCCGAAGCCAAGGGCGAATTGCTGGCAGCCGCCGCACTGCTTGGCATGCTGCAGGACGACCCCGAACACTGGTTCCGCGCCAGTTTCGGCGAACACGCAGCACTCGCCATCGACACGCTCGTCGCCGAACGCGTCGCCGCCCGCGCCGCCAAGAACTGGGCCGAAGCCGACCGCATCCGCGATGCACTGGCGGAGAAGGGGGTTGAGGTGATGGATAGCGTCGGCGGGAGCGCCTGGCGCAGAAAGGGTTGAACAATCCTCCCCATCCCTATCGGAGGCAAGGGTTAACTCGCGAGCTTGCGATGCAATGTTGTCGAGCGATCATGGGGTGGGGGCATTGCGCCCACTCTCATCCATGCCCGCGATCCATTCGCGCACGAGCGCGATGGCGCGCGGATCGACGCGCTGGCGGCCGAGTTCGGGCATCATCACGCCAGGGTCGGTCGATTGCATGCGCGACAGCAGGATGGATCGCTCCGGGTGTCCGGGCTCGATGGAAAAATCGAAGCCGGCCGAGGCGCGCCCCGCCGCGACGGGCCGCTTCAGCACGCCCCAGCGGATCGGGTCGTGTTGGGCCCAGCTGAGGTCGAGGCCAGAGGTGTGCGCCGGTCCATCCGGGTTGTGACAGTGGGCGCAATTCACATCGAGATAGGCGCGCGCACGGTCGGCGAGCGAGCCGGTCGCGGGATCGTAGGCGTTCGGAACCCGCGCGGCTTCGATTGGCGCGTGGTCAAGCAAGCCGGCGCGCGCCCAATAGCTCAGCTGATTGCTGGCGCCGGTTTCGTAAGCAAAGGCGCGATTGAGATTGCGCGCCGTTGGGCCAATCGGGGCAAGCGCGCCGGCGCGGTCATGGCAGCCCTTGCATTGATTGCGATTGGGAACGCTCCATTCCAGCGCCACGGCGGCGCCATCGATATCGGTGAAATTCACCGGCAGGATCGCGCCCGCGGGGGCAAGCGTCGCTTCGGTCTGTGCTTCGTCCCAGACATAAGGCAGCGCCACCCAGCCTTCGGCGCGGCGGATGAGCAGGCGTGTTTCCAGGAAGCGTAGGTTCTCCGTGGGCCGGCGCATGTCGGCGGCGAAGGCGAAGGTCTTGATCAACACCGCACCAACAGGAAAATCGAACACCCGCTCGCTATCGTAGCGCGCGCCCTGGCCCGGCGGCACAAACACGTAGCGGAACTTGAGCGCGCCATCCGACCAGAGCGGCGTATTGAGATCGTAGGGCGTGACCCCCGCATTGGGCTCGCGCGCGGCGATGTCGCGGAAGAAGCGGTAGTCGGAGAGGCGCGCGGGCGGCTGGGCGGCGGCGATGGCGGCGGTGTTGACCGGCGCAGTCGCAACAGCGCGTGCGGTCGCGGCGGTGATGAGGGCGCCAAGCGCGATGATTAGGAGCGCAACGCGCATGGCGATTCAAGCCGAGCTCACCCGCCCCAGAGGCTCAAACTTAGGGACGCCCGTGCTCCCCCGATAGGAGCTGTCAGGCGCGAAGCGGCTGACTGAGGGGGAAACGCCGCTGCCTGCAAAGCCAGCGTCCACCCCTCCGTCGCGCGCTTCGCGCGCGCCACCTCCCCCTATCGGGGGAGGACGGACTGACGCGTCCATCGCCGGGACGAATATTTGCTCGGCCCAGTCGCCCACGTCGGTTGCTGCCATCGAGTTTTCAATCTTCTGCATATCAATCCCTGATCTTCACTTCCTCCGGCTCGGCGACCGCCAGCAGCGGCGGAAACGTCGGGTCGGGCGCGGCTTCCGAGAGCGGCGCTCCAGCTACGGGCACCCCAAGCGAAAGGAAGCTCGCCTGCCCGGTTCGCGCTGAACGGTTCTCGCGCACAACGATGCGCACGTTTTCGCTGCGCGGGGTCCCGCGCGAGGAATAGAGCGAAGCCCCGTCCCACAGCACATCCGGCAGCGTCACGCCCGCCTGCGCCAGTGCAGCCAGGTCGCCGGCGGGCGAAAAACCGGTGTTCCCGAAGCGATTGTCGCGGATCATGATGTCGCGCGGCAGCGGGTTGTAATTGGCGTCCTGAAACTCGTTGCGATAGGCGGTGACCAGCACGTTGGTTGTGCCGTTATCGCCGATCTCGTTGTCGAACACGTGCACGTTGCGCGTCGCCATGATCAGCACGCCGGTGCCGGCGGGGACGCTGGCCACGATATTGCCCGCGGGCGCGAAATTCGGCGTGTTGTTGCCGGTGATTTCGTTCTTGAACACCCGCACCGAATGGCCGCCCATTTGCTGCAGGCCGGGCAGATCGAACACCAGGATGCCGCCGGTGTTGCGGGTCGTGACGTTGTCGAACACGTCGGCGTTGAAGCTGTTTTCGATCTCGATGCCGGCGACGTTCAGTTCGGCGACATTGTCGCGCACGATGATGTTGCGCGATTGGCCCACGTAAATGCCGGCGTCGGAGGCGCCGCGCGCGATCGAATCGCGGATCAGCACGTTGGTGCAATTGACCGGATAGAGGCCGTAGGCGCCGTTTTCGGGATTGGGGCCGCGGGTCCATTCCGCGCGTACGCCGCGAAAGGTGATCCCCGTACAATCGCGCACCTTGATGGCGTCGCCGCGCGTGTTCTCAACCGCGAAGTCGCGCAGCAGAACGCCGTCGGAGGTGACCAGCAGGCCCTCGGCGCCGCGGCGCTGGTTAGTGAAGGAGAGGATGGATTTGTCCTCGCCCTCGCCGCGTATGGTCACGCGGTCGACATCGAGCGAAAGCCCACCGCTCAGCTCGAAGCGCCCGCGCGCAAGCCGGATCGTGTCGCCGGGGCGGGCTTCGATCAACGCGGTCTGCAACGCTTGCTCGGCGGTGGGGCCCGGGCGAATGCGCCAGCTGCGGGCGTCGGCCGTGTTGGCGAACAGAAGCGCCGCGGCAAACGCGGCGACCAAGATTCTCATGACCCGTCTCCTTAAGGAGGCGAGCATCCCTTCCTGGCCGCCGCGTGTAAAGGCGCCGATTCTAGTTTGCTGGTGCGGGCTGGATTTCTGGCGCGGGCGCGGGGGCGGCAGCAGCGGCTTCCACTGGCGCCGCAGCGGCGGCTGCCTCAGCCTCCATCACCACGTGCAAGGGGTTTGGCACGAGATTTTGCGTGGCCCCGTTATTGCCGTCGATGGCGGCGCCTATGAGGCCTCCGACCAGGACATTCCCCGCCATCGCCGCGCCACCGCCCCCGGCGGTTTCGTGCGTGACCGTATGGGTCGTTGTACGATAGCCTGGCTTGCTGATGGTGACCGTGAACTCGGATTCGCGAGGCACTCGAGCGAACGTGCAGGGCGTCGATGGGCAGTTCAGGCCGTTACTGGTGCTGACCGTAGCGCCGTTCGGCTCTGTCTCGACGGTGAATGCTTGGGTTGTTCCCCGCGTAATGGTCGCGCAAGCGGCCAGTGGCGCGAGCAGCGCCACAACAAGCAATTTTTTCATGTTTCTCCCCTTGGGCCCGCCAGTCGCGAGTGAGTTCACCTTAGTGCGCGGAACGAGGCTTGCAACGTTCCTTGGGCCCCGATTGGGCGATGGCGAAGTTTACTTGACGCCGCCCCGCGCCGTTTCGATCACCCGCAGCGTTTCCTCCCACAGCCCCAGCACCTCGATTTCCGCGGGCGCGAAGAAGCGGGCCTCGCGGGCGTCGTCTCCGGCGGCGGGTTCGCCCGCGACCCAGCGCGCGGCAAAGTCGATCAGCACGTAATGGCCCCAGGGCTCACGGGAGTCGGGCTCGCCGCCCGAGCGGGCGGTCATCACCGCGTCGACCACATCGATGAGCGCGAGGATCTCGGCATCGCAGCCGGTTTCTTCCTTGAGTTCGCGCAAGGCGGCGTCGCGGGCGCGTTCGCCCCATTCGATTCGCCCGCCGGGCAGCGACCACTGATTCTCGAACGGCGGGGCTCCGCGCCGAATCAGAAGTACGTCGTCGCCGCGCAGGCACACGACGCCGACAGCGACGACAGGTCCGCGCTCGCTCATGCGGGTTTCAGCGCGCTCCATAGAATAAAGGCGCCAATGGCGATGAAACCCATGCCAGCGACGAGTTTCAGCATCGGGCCCTCGACATAGTCGCGCGCGATCGAGCCGGCGAGCGTGGCGATGCCGGCGGATGCCACCAGGGCGCAGGAAGAAGCGAGGAAAACCAGCCACTTGGAGCGGCCCTCGTCGGCGGCGAACAAAGCGGTGGCGATCTGGGTTTTGTCACCCAATTCAGCGACGAAAACGGAAAGAAATACGGTCAGAAAGGCGGTCATGCGATTGCGCTAGGCCAGCGCGCGCGTGGACGCAAGCGTCCGCCAAAACGAAGATGCGCGACGCTCTCGCGCCGCGCATCTCTTGGGCTGTCGCCCTTGTTCTGTTGTTGGGGCGCGCCGCGTATCGGCGGGTTGCGCCCGGCGGCTCTACCGCTTCGCCGCCTTCTTCTTCTTGGCGGACTTGCGCGGCGCCTTCTTGGCTGCCTTCTTTCTCGGCGCTTTCTTTGCTGCCTTCTTCGCAACCTTCTTGGCTGCCTTCTTTGCTTTCCTAGCCATGCCCTGGCTCCTCTGTTGTCACGGCGACGAGCCGCAGTACGTCTTCATAATGTCATGCGCAAGGATAATTGCCACCGAAAAAATTCTGCGAGGCGAATTTGCCACAATGCGAACGCTGTGAGTCGGCGCGTGCGCGCGGCGCGAAACGCGATTCGATGCGCCGTGACTCACTCGATCAGCACGCGCGGGTTCATCAGGTTCGCGGGGTCGAGCGTGCGCTTGATGGCGCGCATGAGCGAGAGCGATTCGGGATCCTTGAAGCGGATCAGGTCGCCCTTGCGGGCGACGCCGATGCCGTGCTCGGCCGAGATCGAGCCGTCCAGCTTGGCCGCGGTTTCGAACACGGCTTGGGTCAGCGCCTCGGCGGGGAAGGCGGCCGCCGCGGCGCCGAGGGGCGCGATCAAAGTGTAGTGGAGGTTGCCGTCGCCCATGTGTCCGAAGGCGACGATGCGCACACCAGGACAGATCCGGTTCATTCGCGCTTCGGCTTGTTCAAGGAAGGCCGGCGTTTGCGACACCGGCACGCTGATATCGTGGCTGACTTGCGCTCCCTCGGGCTTGTGCCCCGCCGACATCGCCTCCCGCAGCGCCCAGAAATCCCTTGTCTGGCTTGAGTTTTCAGCGATCAGCGCGGTTTCGATCTCGCCCGCTTCCAGCGCCGCGGCGAGGGCGCCTTCGAGCGCTTCGCGCAGGCCCGCCCCATGCGCCGCCTCGAATTCGATCAGCGTCAGCAGGGCCGCGCCCGGCAGCCGATCGCGCACGCCCGCGACATTCTTCACGGTAAGCTCGACGCCCAGGCGGTTCATCATTTCAAACGCCGAGACAGCGCCGGTCGCTCCCTTGAGCCGGTGCAAGAGGGCGAGTGCTTGGCTCGGCGAGCGCACGCTGGCGACCGCCAACTCTCGCGCCGCCGCGATCGGGACGAGCCTCAGATTGGCGGCGGTGACGATGCCGAGGGTGCCCTCCGCGCCGATGAAGAGCTGCTTCAGGTCGTAGCCGGTATTGTCCTTACGCAGGCCCTTCAGTCCGTGCATGACGCGCCCGTCGGCGAGCACGATCTCGAGGCCCAAGACCTGCTCTCTCATCATGCCGTAGCGCATCACATGCACGCCTCCCGCGTTTGTGGAAATGAGGCCCCCGATCGTGGCGCTGCCTTCGCTGGCGAGGCTCAAAGGGAATCGCCGCCCCGAATCGGCGGCCGTTTGTTGCGCTACCGCAAGTACTGCGCCGGCCTCGGCGATGAGCGAATCGTTGGCGGCGTCGATGGCGCGGATGCGGTCCATTCGTTTGGTTGACAGCAGCACTTCGCCCTGCGGAATTTGCCCGCCGACGAGCCCGGTATTGCCGCCCTGCGTGGTGATCGCCGCGCCCGCTTGCGCGCACAGGCGCATCATCGCCGCTACTTCCTCGGTGCTGGCGGGCATCGCCAGGAACGGGGTGCTGCCCTGATAGCGGCCACGCCATTCCTTGAGGTGCGGGGCGATTATTTCAGCATCTGTTGTGTGGCCCTTGGGGCCCAAGAGGGCTGCGAGCTTGGCGTAAAGGTCGTTCATGAGACCATTATAGCGCACGCCTTGGTCCGCCGGCGTCCTCGCCGGCGTCTTTTCTCATAACGGCTGATGGCGCGTGCAAACTGACGCTGGCGAGGACGCCGGTCCAAGAACGGTCCGGGTATCAGCGCCCGGCGGCGGCGCGCGCGAGGCGGTCGTTTATGGCCTCGCCCAGCCCGCGCTCGGGAATTGGGGCCACCGCGATGGCGGGAACGCCTGTTGCATCGAGAGCGCGCAGGTGCGCGTAGAGATTGGCGGCGGCCTCCGCCAAATCTCCAGTCGGCGAAAGCGAAAGTCCTCCCGCGGGCGCTTCCGCGCCGAACGCGAGGTAGGCTTCGCCCGGTTCCGGCGCGGACGCATGCAGCCGAAGCTCCGCGCGCGGCGCGTAATGGCTCGCGAGCATGCCCGGCGCCTCGATGCCGCCAGAGCGGGGATCGCCGAGAGGTCCGATCAGCGCTTCGATCTCCTCGCGCGGCGCAACGCCCGGGCGAAGCAGCACCGCGCCGCCAGCGGCGTCGATCGCGACGATCGTCGATTCAAGCCCAAGCGCGCAGGGTCCGCCATCAAGGATGAGCTCCACGCGCTCGCCCAGTTCCTCGCGCACATGCGCCGCCGTGGTGGGGCTCACCCTGCCGGAGCGGTTGGCGCTGGGCGCGGCGACAGGACGCGCGAACGCCTCAAGCAGCGCGCGCGCTATCGGATGAGCCGGCGCGCGCAGCGCGATGCTCGCGAGCCCAGCGCAGGTAAGTTCCGCGACGCTGCTGTCGGCGCGGCGCGGCGCGACGATGGTCAGCGGCCCGGGCCAGAACGCTTCCGCCAGCGCGATCGCCTTGGCATGAAAATGGGCCTGACGCAGCGCCGCTTCGAGATCGAGCACATGCGCAATGAGCGGATTGAAGCGGGGCCTGCCCTTGGCCTCGTAGATGCGCGCTGCCGCATGGGGATTGGTTGCGTCCCCGCCCAGGCCGTAGACGGTTTCGGTAGGGAAGCAGACGAGGCCGCCGGCGCGCAGAATGCCCGCCGCGCGCTCGATCTCGCTCATGGCGCGCGTTGCGCCTCGACATGCACGCGCACAGCGATTTCACGCGAGACGTACTCGGCGTCCGGGTCGGACGCCATTCCAAGATTGGCGTCCTTGCGGTCGATGCTCAGGCTGCCGTCCATGCTCGCGCGGTTGCCGCTGAGTGTGAGCGTAAAGGGCAGCCGCAGCGCGATCGGGCGGCCCTTTACGGTGAGGGTTCCGCGCGCTTCGTAGGCATTGCCGCCGCGCGAGCGGATGGCAGAGGTGCGGAACGTCGCGGTCGGGTGGTTGGCGGCGTCGAACCATTCCTGCTGCGGCAGGCTTTGATCGTGCAACGGCACGCCATCGGAGGCAGAGGCGGTGTTGATCGTCACTACGGCCGACGATTGTTCGAGATTGTTTGGATCGAAGCGGATGTCGGCGCGCCAGGAAGCAAAACGGCCTTCGAAGGCGACACCCGCATGGGTTCCGCTGAAGCGGATGGAGCTGGCGGCCTGGGTAATTGTCCATGACGGCGGCGCGCCGGGGGCGGCGGTTGGCGGTGTTTGCGCCGGAGCGTCCGCGTGATCGTCCGCAGGCGTTTCGGAAGAAGCATTGTCGTCGTGCGCGCTGTCCTCGTGGGAGTGCACGACCGAGGCGGGCGGCGCGATCGCGCCGGTTGTCGGGTTTTGGAACGTCCACAGCGCGGCAAGCGCCGCCAGCGCGATGGCGGCAAACCCGGCTGCGAGCGCCGCGCCGCGCGCCGACGATCCTTGCGGGTCCTTCTCCAGGCCCGGAACCATGCGCCCCAGCACGCCGTCCTTGTCCACGAACTGATGCTTCAGCGCAGCCGCGACATGCAGCGCCGTTAATCCGATCGCGCCCCAGGCCATCTTGGAGTGCACATTCTCGAACAGGCCGGCGAGCGTGGCGCGGGTCTGCTCCGCCAGGTGCGACAGCCCGAACAGGTGCGGAACCTGGAACAGGCCGAAGTAAAGCGTCGGCACCTCCAAGGGGCGGTCGTCGTGCGCCGACCAGCCGGTGGACACATAGAGCCATCCGGTGAACGGCATGGCTATGATGATAAAATAGAACGCCCAATGGGTGGCGATCGCGGCCAGGCGCTCCCATTGTTTCATGCCCTCTGGCAAAGCCGGGACCGGGTGCGTGAACCGCCACAGCAGCCGCGCGACGCTCAGAAGCAGCACGGTAAGCCCGATCGATTTGTGCAACTGGAACGCTGCAATCGCTTGCGCCTGGGTGTCGCGAACCTCCAGCGCGTCGCCCATCCACCAGCCGAGCGGGATCATGCCGAGTATGGCGATGGCGATCGCCCAATGCAGGACGATCGCCACCGCGCTGTAGCGCTGCGACGCGCGCGTCATTCTAGTTGGCCGGCGCCGCTGGCGCGACCGGTTGGGTGAACTCGGCTTCGATGATCACATCCACCTCGTCGGCGACCCCCGCGCCGCCCGGATTGAGCGGCAACAGCACGCGCATGCCATAGTCGGAGCGCTTAATGGCGCCGCGCGCCGAGAAGCCCAGAAGCGCCATGGGAAAGCCCATCGGGTGCTGGCGGTAGCCCTGATTGAAGGTGACCTCGAATGTCGCCGGGTGGGTGACGCCGCGAATGGTGAGGTCGCCGGTCATCCGCCCGGTATCGGCGCCGGTGAGTTCGATCGTCGTGGAGCGGAAATCGAGCGTCGGGTGGCGCGCGGCGTCAAGCCACTCAGAGTTTTCCAACTCGTCGTCGAAATCGCGCTGGCCGACATATTCGGTCTGCACCGAATCCGCGCCGATGCGCGCGGAAACGCTCGATTTCGTCGGGTCCTCGGCGTTGAAATCGAGCGCGCCGGAGACGTTGGCGAGCCGGAGCGTATAGTTGGAGAGCCCGAAATGCCTGGCCCGCACCAGCACGCTGGTGTGGGTGGGGTCGAGCGTATATTGCCCCGAGGGCGCGTCGATCGCCACCGGCGTGGGCGGCCCCTCGGGCGCTTGGGTTGGCGGATCGTTGCAGGCGGTCAACGCCAGCAGCGCCGCAAACAGGATCGTGCGCATGTCGCTACTCCTTAATTCCTGCGGAACTCGGCCGAGATCAGCACTTCGACCTGATTGCCGGTGGTGCCGTTGATCACGGGGTTGGCGAAGCTGGCGCCCCATTGCGAGCGGTCGATAATGGTGCGCGCGGAGAAGGCGATCACGTGCTTGCCGTAGAATTGCACGAAGCGCCCGCCATCGAAGGTCGCTTCGAGCGTGACCGGGTGGGTCTGGCCGCGCAGCGTCAGGTCGCCGGTGATAATCCCTGTCGTGGCCCCAGTCACCTGGATCGAGCGCGAGACGAAATGGATATTGGGATTGGCTGTAGCGTCGAGCACGTTTTCGGCGATCTCGCGGTCGAAGGCGCGCTGACCTTCGGCGTTCAACACGCCGGTGCTGACTGAATTGGCGGCGATAGTGACATCGATCGAGGAATTGGCCGGATTGGCGCTGTCGAAATTCAGCGTGCCGGAGATGGCGTCGAGGCGCGCGGTGAAGAGGCCAAGCCCCATGTGGCGGATACGCCAGACCACGCTGGCGTGGCGGCTGTCGAGCGCATAGGCGCCCGAAGGCGCGTCGGCGGGGTTGAGCGAGGCGTCCTCGCTGGGTGGGATTGCGGCGGCCACGGGGGAAGCTGCGCTCGGCGCCATCGCGGCCGCTGGCGGCGCGGCGGCCTGCGTGGTCGCGCAGGCGGACATCAACAGTGCTGCACCCAGGATCGCAAATCGCATTATAGTCCCCTTCGTGTGTTCCGCGCCCGCTGCCCGGGCGCGGCTCTAGCACATCGTCCCCGCCCGTGTCGCGGGGGCAAATGGAGGCTGCCCATGAGCACCCGCGCGCCGGTTGACGAGATGCGCTTTGCGCTGGAAGCGTGCGCCGATTTCTGGGCCGGCGCGCCCGATATTGACCGTGACACGCTGACCGCTGTGCTCGACGCCGCAGCCGCGCTCGCGGGCGAAACACTTGCGCCGCTCAACCGCAGCGGCGATTTGGCGCGGGTGCGGCTGGTCGATGGCGCGGTGAGGACGCCGCCGGGTTTTCGCGAGGCTTACCGGGCGTTCAGCGAAGGCGGCTGGCAGGGGCTGGCCGCCGACCCCGCTTATGGCGGGCAGGGGCTGCCGCGCGCGCTGGCGCTCGCGGTTTTCGAAATGGTCCACGCCGCCAGTATAAGCTTCGGGCTCGCGCCGATGCTTACCGCCGGGGCCATCGAGGCGCTGGCGCTGCACGGCTCGCCAGTGCAGCGGGCGGTGTATTTGCCGAAGCTGGTCAGCGGCGCGTGGACCGGAACAATGAACCTCACCGAGCCGCAAGCCGGCTCCGATCTCGGCGCGCTGACGACGAAAGCGACTCCACAGGCCGACGGTTCGTATCGCATCACCGGGCAAAAGATTTTCATCACCTGGGGTGAGCACGACCTCACCGATAACATTGTTCACCTCGTGCTTGCGCGCATCGAGGGCGCGCCGGCGGGGTCGAAGGGCATCTCATTGTTCGTGGCGCCGAAATTTCTCGCCGACGGCGCGCGCAACCCGGTGCGCTGCATCGGCCTCGAGGAAAAACTCGGCATCCATGCTTCGCCCACCTGCACGATGGCGTTCGAGGGCGCGGCCGGGTGGCTGGTGGGCGAGGAGAACAGGGGCCTGGCCGCCATGTTCACGATGATGAACGCGGCCCGGCTCAATGTCGGCGCCCAAGGCGTGGCCGTGGCGGAAGCCGCCACCCAGAAGGCGCACGCCTATGCGCGCGAGCGCAAGCAGGGCGGCGC
This sequence comes from Hyphomonadaceae bacterium, assembly GCA_021731005.1. Classification (GTDB taxonomy): domain Bacteria; phylum Pseudomonadota; class Alphaproteobacteria; order Caulobacterales; family Aquidulcibacteraceae; genus Vitreimonas. The sequence continues at coordinate 5,583 of JAKFYF010000300.1, read as the reverse complement.
GTTCATCATCGAGCATCCCGACGTGCGCCGCATGCTCGCGCATATGAAGTCCCACATCCAGGTCGGGCGCGCGCTTTGCTATGCGTGCGCAACCGCCGCCGATCGTGGCGACAAGCGCCGCGAAGACCTGCTTACCCCGCTCGCCAAGTCCTGGTGCACCGACATGGGCGTGGTGGTCGCCAGCCTCGGCGTGCAGGTCCATGGCGGTATGGGGTACGTGGAAGAAGGCGGCGCGGCGCAATTCTATCGCGACGCGCGCATCGCTCCGATCTACGAGGGAACCAACGGCATCCAGGCCATCGATCTCTACGGGCGCAAGGTTCTGAGTGACCGCGGCGAGGCGATGAGCGCGCTGATCGTGGAAGCGCAGGCGGCGGCGCGCGGCCTGGGCGGCGAAGCGGGTGCGCAACTCGGCAGCGCCGCAACGGCGCTGCGCGAAGCCACCGATTTCATGCTTGCCGCGTCGCGCGCCGACGCGCTCTCTGGCGCCAGCCCCTATCTCTCGCTCGCCGCCGAGACCGTGGGCGCAGCGCTCGTCGCGCAAGGATTGGCGCGCGCGCACGGATTCAGCGAAGCGTTGATTGCAGAACAGCGCGCGCTGTTGAGTTTCTTCGCCGCGACCGTGCTCGCCCGCGCGCCGGGGCGCTTGGCGGCGATCAAGCTGGGTGCGGCGGGGTTGGTTGGGTAAGTAAGGTACCGCCAGCGTCTCGCCGGCATAGCGCATGCCTTTGTGGCTTGGAGCGCGGGGCTCCCGCCCCGCTGCGCGCCGGGAGGCGCGCGCTCCAACCTGGAGAGACCGGCGGTCTGCGATAGACCTTACTTGCCCGCCGGCGGTCGCAACTCCTTCAACGCTTTGCGGAACGGCTTCAGCGCGCCGGGGCGGTAGCGCAACTCCTTCGCGGACGCGCGCTCGATCACGCTGGGGTCGAAAGTGGCGCTGAGGTCTTGCGCCGTGGGCGGTTCGCGCCTTTGCCAGACCTTGCGCTGCTTCAAGGGGTAGTTCAGCGGCGCCAGCGCGCCCAGGAAATTGGGCCGCGTGATCTTGGCGTCGAAGCGCAGGCCGGACTTGGTCAAGGTATCATCAAGCGGCGAAGTATCCTCGCCGTGCTTGGCGTAGAAGCGCAGGCCGGCATTGGCTGCGCCTTCGGCGACCCATTTCAGCGCCAGCGCCGCGAGTTCCGAGCCGTCGCCGCCGCCGATGTCGCCATGGGTTCCCACGAACCACCGTTGCTCGTAGGCGCGCCGGCCGAGCGCTGCGTTATCCTCTTCGATGTTGTCCCAAAGGCGCACCGGAAAACCCAGCCGGTTTTCGTCCACCGCCACGGCATGGCGCGCGAATTCAACATTCGGGCTGACGCGATAATTCTTGAACCTGAGCCGGTGCGCGCCGCTCCCCGGCAGCATGGAGCCGGCGACATCGTTGAAGCCGCGCTGGATCACCGTGTCGAATACGCCAAGATACTTGATCGGCGGCACGGTTTCGGTCTGCACGCGCCGGCCATCCTGATCGCGCTCGCCCTTGCCGTAGAGTTTGCGGAATTGGCGCGCTTCGTCCTCGTGCTCGGCGATTTTCTCGGGCGGATCGACCGAACGCGGTTTCGCGTAATACAGCCTGAAGCCGTCGCGCGCCTTGTGGGTGAAGCGGCGGCTGACAATGCCGGCGGTGTTGATCAGCCCGCTCAGCCGGCGCGCGGCGAAGGCGCCGCGGCTGAAGCCGAAAATGTAGATCTCGTCGCCGGCCTCGTAGTTGAACGCCAAGCGCATGTACGTATCGAGCACGGCGTCTTCGAGCCCTTCGCCCAGCGCGCCGCCGAACAGGCGATGGAACTGGAAGCCGAGCTCCTGCACGGCGCCGCGTTTATCCACCGCGCTGGTCGCTGAGCCCACGCCTTGGGTGTAGATCACGGTCTGGTAGACGTAGGACCTGTCCGCCAGCGTCTCTTTGTGCGCGACGCTGCGGGCGATAATGCCGATATTGGTCAGCTCTTCCTGGTTGAGCGACTGCCAGGTGCCATCCATGCAAATGACGATGCGTTTCATGCGGTTCCCCCGGAACTCGGCCTACAACATAAGCGCCGCTTCCGCCGCGGCCAATCTCGTTTCGGGTGAAATTTACGCTACGTCGGCATTGGCGCGGCGGCTTTGTGCGCTAGGGTGGGATAGCGGAGCGACGTGAATGGACGGAATGGAAGAGCCAGTGCAGCCAGCGGCGCCGCTGCGCTATCCGCTGGGCGAACCTCCGGCGCCAGGCGTGGCGCGCGAGATCGCCCCGGGCGTGCGTTGGGTGTGCATGCCGCTGCCCTTTTCGCTCAAATGGATCAATCTATGGCTGTTGTCGGACGGCGACGGCTGGACCGTCATCGACACCGGCTTGGCGATCGAGGAATCGCGCGTGCATTGGCGCGCCATCTTCGATGCGACGCTCGCCGGCAAGCCGGTCACGCGCGTCATCTGCACGCACATGCATCCCGATCATGTCGGATTGGCTGGCTGGATTTGCCGCAAGTTCGCCGCGCCGCTGTGGATGAGCCGGCTCGAATACGTAACCTGTCGCATGCTCGTCGCCGACACTGGCCGCGAAGCGCCAGAGGATGGCGTGCGCTTCTTTCGCGGCGCCGGCTGGGACGAGGACGCTATCGCCCAGTACAAAGCGCGCTTTGGCGGCTACGGCATGGCGGTCTCACGGCTCCCGGATTCTTACCGGCGCATCAGCGATGGCGACACGATCGACATTGGCGGCCGGCCCTGGCGCGTCATCACCGGCGACGGGCATTGTCCCGAGCACGTGTGCCTCTGGCAGGAGGAGTTGAAACTCTTCATTTCCGGGGACCAAGTGTTGCCGCGGATTTCCTCCAACGTCTCGGTGTTCCCAACCGAACCCGACGCCGACCCGCTCACGGACTGGATAAACTCTTGCGAGAAATTGCGTGCCGCCGCGCCCGGCGACGTGCTGGTGCTGCCCTCGCACAATGAGCCGTTCCTCGGTTTGCACGAGCGGCTCCGCTCCTTGGTCGATGGCCACGAACGCTCGCTAGAGCGCCTACGCAAGCGCTTGCAGGAAGGCCCTAAGCGCGCGCTCGATCTATTTGGCGCGATGTTCGCGCGCAAGATCGGGCCTGACCTGCTGGGGATGGCGACAGGGGAAACCATCGCCCATATGAATTGCCTGATCGGACGCGGGCTGGCGCGAGCGGTGACGGACGAGGAAGGCGTGGTGCGTTATGAATCCACCTGAAGGCAAGAACCCCGAACACCGCTCCAACAATGCGATGCTCTGCTTTTGTTTGGGCGCTGGGCTTTGCGCCGCGGCCTATTTTTTCGGCATCGGCGCGGTGCTGGCCGCAGCCCTGAGCGGCGGCGATCCGGGTCTGGCCGTCGGCGGCATGCTTGCGGCGGTCGGTCTGGTGCTGATGGGCGTCAGCGGCTTTGTGCTGATGGCGGTGGGCGGGGTGTGGATGGTGCTGCGCGTAATCGCCGACCAGAGCGGCGACGCCAACGAAAAGCGCTATCGCGACGTGGAGCGGTAATGCGCGCGTTTCACGCATTGGCGCACCCTGGACGCCTTACTTGAGCAACATCCGACTGACTTGCATCGCTAGCGCTGTGAGAACCCCCTCCCCGCGAGGGGAGGGGGAGGCGTTCTAATCCGAAAGGATTGCGCTCTACCGCGCCTTCCGCGCAAAGCACCGCGCCTCGTGATCGTTCACCATCCCTGTCGCCTGCATGAAGGCGTAACAGATCGTCGAGCCGACGAACTTGAAGCCGCGCTTCAACAGCGCCTTGCTCATGGTGTCCGAAATTGCAGTCTTTGCCGGCACATCGCGGAGCGAGCGGATAGGGTTGCGGATCGGTTTACCGCCGACGAAGCTCCAGATATAGGTGTCGAACGCGCCGAACTCCTTCTGCGCGTCGATCACGCACCGCGCATTTGCGATTGCCGCGGCCACTTTGAGCTTGTTGCGCACGATGCCCGGGTCGGCCATTAGCCGCCCCACGTCCTTGTCGCCATGGCGCGCGACCTTGCGCGCATCCCAATTGCTGAAGGCTCTGCGATAGTTCTCGCGCTTGTGCAGGATCGTCCGCCAGGACAGACCGGCCTGCGCGCCCTCGAGGATAAGAAACTCAAACAACACCCGGTCATCGTGCACGGGAATGCCCCATTCTTGGTCGTGATAAGCGATCATCAGCGGATCGTCCGCGTTGGCCCACGCGCAGCGGTAGGGAGCAGATTTCGCCATCGCCGGGGTCTGTTTCACTTTCGCTGCGGACAAGCAACGCCTATGTCATGGCCGGGAAGCAAGGAGATCGCCGCCAATGATTCTATCCACCACTTTCGAAGTGCACGGCCGTACTGTCGCGCAGCATTTAGGCCTGGTGCGCGGCAATGTGGTGCGTTCGCGCTTCATTGGCCGCGACATCGTCGCCGGCCTGCGCATGATCGTCGGCGGGGAGGTGCACGAATACACCAAGCTCTTGGCCGAGAGCCGCGAGCAGGCGCTCGACCGTATGGTCCAGCACGCGCAGTCGCTCGGCGCCGATGCGGTGGTGGGGTTGCGTTTCGAAACCACCGACGCCGGCCAGGGTCAGGCTACCGAAGTGCTGGCTTACGGCACCGCGGTCAAGCTCGCCTGAGGGGCAAGCGATGGAAGCCGCGCCGCATGCAGCAGCCGCCACGCCGCCATCGCTACAATGCCCGCCGAAACATCGAGCGTGAGGCCGAAGGCCAGCACGAACAGAGCGTGGTGCCATAACAGGTGCGCCGCCGGCGGCGCCGCGAGGTCTCCGAGGCGCCAGTCGGCGGCGCGGCGCAGCGCCCAATCGAACACCAGCAAGGCAGCGGCCGCACCTGTTGCTAGCGGAACCCAAAGCGGAACGTGGGGCAAATCGAGCGGAAGGCCGGCGAGCATATGCGGAGCGGTGTAGGCAACCAAAGCAAGCCCGTGGAGCGGTGTTGCCCAAGCGTGCGCGAGCGCACACTGTTTGGCCTCGAGAGGACGGCCAGCGGACATGGCGAGATCGCGCGCGGCCCTTACGCTCCAGCGCACATCCGCAAGCACGCGCCAAACCAGCAAGACGCCAATGGCGCCGGACAATCCGACAAAAGAATACGCAACCAGCGCGCCGAAGAGTGGGCCCGCGAGGGGCGTCAACGCCACGCGCCGTGCACGGACGAGCGCGTTGGCGCCCAGCAAGGCTAGCGCGAACAACGCGACCGGGGCGGCGATAACGGAAATGACGCCGATGACGATGGCGGCAAGCGCCGCATTATGGCTGGGGATTCTCCCGTGCATGGCTCCTCACATGAGCCATCGTCGTGAATTGCACGTAAACGCGCGGCTAACCAAGCATTTACCATAAAATGGGGCTTATAATAGTTTCAAGCCAGCTGGGCTCCGGCGCCGTGCTCCCCCGCTCAGGGGGGGCAATCGCATTTGAAGACAAATCTAGGTGAAAGTGCCGACGGTCGCAGTTCAGCGCCCCTCCCCCCTTGCGGGGGAGGTGGCGAGCGTATGCGAGCCGGAGGGGGGTAACGGCGGCGCTCTCACAGAAGACGCATGGGAGCGAACTCACCCGCCACGGCGT
>JAKFYF010000002.1 GCA_021731005.1 Hyphomonadaceae bacterium | reverse complement strand
GGAGGGGGAGCGCTTCGGTCTGATAGGATGCGCGCTTTGGCCGGTGCACGCCGGACGCCTCGCATACGGGCGCGCCTTCGGGGAAATTTAACGCCGCGACGCCACCCAAGCCCGCACGCGCGTTTCCAGCACATCCAGCGGCACCGAGCCCGCGCCCAGCACCACGTCGTGAAACAAGCGCACGTCGAAGCGTTCGCCGAGCGCTGCTTCCGCCTCGCGCCGCAGCGCCTGCAAGCGCAACTCGCCGATCTTGTAGCCAAGCGCTTGGCCCGGCGTGGCAATATAGCGCTCGAGTTCAGTTTGGATGTTGTGCGGCGAGAGCGCCGAGTTCTCGGTAAAACAGGCGCGTGCCTGCTCGATGTCCCAGCCGAGCCAATGCAAGCCGGTGTCGGCCACCAGCCGGCAGGCGCGCCACATCTCGTAGGAAAGCCGGCCGAAACGCTCATACGGCGTGCGATAGATGCCCATCTCCACGCCGAGCGATTCCGCATAGAGCCCCCAGCCCTCGCCGAACGCGGTGATGTAATTGGTGCGCCGGAAATAGGGGAGTTCGCCGGCTTCCTGCGCGAGCGAAATCTGCAAATGATGGCCGGGCACGGCCTCATGCAGGGTGAGCGCCGGCAATTCGTAGAGCGGGCGCTGATCGAGCCGCAGCGTGTTGACCATGTAGCCGCCGGCCACGCCCAATGCGCGGCTGCCTTGCTGGTAATAGGCGGTGGTTGAGCCCTCGGCTTCCTCGCGCGGGATCTCACGCACGCCGTAGGGCAGGCGCGGCAAGGTTGCGAACAAGCGAGGCAATTGATCGTCGGCGCGCTTGGCGATCTCGGCGGCTTTTTCAATCAATTCCTGCGGCGTGTGCGCATAGAAACGCGGGTCGGTGCGGAGAAAGTTTTGAAACTGCGCGAACGAGCCTTGAAATCCAGCCTCGCGGATCACAGTGTCCATTTCACTGCGGATGCGGCGCACTTCGGACAGGCCCAGAGCGTGGATTTCATCGGGCGTCATCGTCGTGGTGGTGTGTTGGCGCACGAGATAGCGATAATAGGCCTCGCCGTTTGGCAGGCTGCGCGCGGCAAGCGCCGGGCGCGCCGCTGGCAAATATTCGCGCTCCAGAAACGCGATCACGCGGTCGTGCGCGGGCAGGATGGCCTCGCTGATGATCGCACGCGCGCGGCGGCGATACTCTTCCTGCGCGGCGGCGGGGACGGTATCGGGAAATTGCGCGAACGGCAGCACTAGCGTCTCGGCCGCGCTGGTTCGCTGCGCGCGCGCCAACTCCAGCGCACGCTCGACGACGATGCGCGGCTGGGTGAAGCCGGTGGTCACCCCGCGGCGCGCATTGGCGATGTTGGCGTCGAGGTAGCCGGGCAAAGCCCGCAGCCGCGCGATCCACGCCTCGGCGTCGGTGGCGGAACGCACCGGCGTGGTGCGCGCCAGATAATCGCCAGTGCCGAAGAAGCCGCCGCTATTGCCGAACGGCGCGCGCGATTCGTCGAAATCGAGGCCCTCGATGCGCTCGCCGATCAGCCGTAGCAGCAGTGTTCGATTGAGTTGGGCCCCGGCGCTGAGTGGTTGCGGCCGGACTTGCTCCAGACGCGCCGCCAGGTTCGCAAGCGCCGCGCGCGAGCGCGCCTGCGCCTCGGGCGTCACGTCTGGCAAGCGCGAAAGCGCCTCGCCGCCGCCTTCGAAGCCCGAGGTGATCGGATCGACGCTGCGGTCGGACTGCTCATAGTCGAGCAGCAACGCGTCGAGGCGCGCGTCCGCGCGCGATTGCGCCGCAGCCGGCGGTGCGCCGAGAAGGAGGGCGGCGAACGCGGCAACAACAATGCGAATCACGATTGGCTCTCCCACGGGGCCCTGCCCGCCATGCAACCGAAGCGGCCAAGAGCTGTTTCGGTCAACAGCGATGCGATAGTTTGAAGCCCGCCGCTCTGGCGGGAGCTTAGGCGAGCTGGGCGAAGCAGGCAAATTGAGCGCCTCGGCGAATTGACACCCCCGCCGTCCCGCCTAATGTCCGCGCGCTGATTTGCTCACCTAAGAGGCGCGCATGGCTGGCGCTACCCGCCCGCGACAACGACCCGTATCCCCGCATCTGCAGGTCTGGCGCTGGCACATCACCATGGCCAGCTCGATCCTGCACCGCCTCACCGGCATCGCGCTTTACGGCGCAACGATCCTCCTTGCGCTGTGGCTGATGGCGGTGGCGGGCGGGGCGGAGATGTATGCCCCGGTGCAAGCGTTGCTGGCTTCGCCCTGGGGACAAGCGGGGCTCTATCTGACCATCGCTGCCTTCGCCTACCACCTCGCCAATGGCGTGCGGCATCTGGTGTTCGATTTCGGACGCGGCCTCAATCCTTCCGACGCCGATTCCAGCGCCTGGTTCGCTATTCTGTTTGCCCTCGCGGCGCCGTTCGGCGTGTGGGCGCTCGCGACCTTCGGAGCCTGACGCCATGACCTCCCATTCCCGCGGCGCCGCCCGCGAAGGCTCTGGCCATTTCATTGCACAACGTTTCACCGCGCTTGCGCTCTTGCTGCTCGGCCCCTGGTTCGTGATCGCCGCGGCGGTCTCGCTGCGGGGTGGCGGATACACGTCGGCGATCGATTTTCTGTCCCATCCGGTCAATGCGGTGGCGACCATCCTTCTACTTGTGTTCGGGCTCTACCATATGCAGCTTGGCATGCAGGAAGTGGTGCTCGACTATATCGCCAAGCCTACAACCAAAGTGCTGCTGCTGGTGCTGAACGCTCTCGTGCCGCTGGCGCTCGGCGCGGGCGCGATTTTCGCCGTGCTGGCCGTGAATTTCGGAGTCTGACTTGCCTGCCTATTCCTGGATCGACCACACCTACGACGTCGTTGTCGTCGGCGCCGGGGGCTCCGGCTTGCGCGCCGCGCTCGGCTGCGCGCAAGCGGGGCTGAAAACCGCGTGCGTCACCAAAGTGTTTCCCACGCGCTCGCACACCGTGGCCGCGCAAGGCGGCATCTCCGCAGCGCTCGGCAATATGGGCGAGGACGATTGGAAATGGCACATGTTCGACACCGTCAAGGGTTCGGACTGGCTGGGCGATCAGGACGCCATCGAATATCTCACCAAGAACGCGCCCGCCGCCGTGTACGAGCTCGAACATTGGGGCGTGCCGTTCTCGCGCACCGAGGAAGGCAAAATCTATCAGCGCGCCTTCGGCGGCATGACGCGAAATTATGGCGAAGCCCCGGTGCAACGCACGTGTGCGGCGGCCGACCGCACCGGCCACGCCATGCTGCACACCATGTACGGCCAATCGCTCAAGCACAGCGTCGAGTTCTTCATCGAGTATTTCGCGCTTGATCTGATCATGGAGGAGGGCGTCTGCCGCGGCGTCACCGCCTGGAAGCTTGACGACGGCACGCTGCATCGCTTCCGCGCGCAAAAGGTGGTGCTGGCCACCGGCGGCTACGGGCGCGCTTATTATTCCTGCACCTCCGCGCACACCTGCACTGGCGACGGCAATGCCATGGTGTTGCGCGCGGGCTTGCCGCTGCAGGACATGGAATTCGTGCAATTCCACCCCACAGGCATTTTCCCGGCCGGGTGCCTGATCACCGAAGGCGCGCGCGGGGAGGGCGGCTATCTCACCAATGCCAACGGCGAGCGCTTCATGGAGCGCTATGCGCCGACGGTAAAGGATCTCGCGCCGCGCGACATGGTCAGCCGCGCCATGACGCTGGAAATCCGCGAAGGCCGCGGCGTGGGACCGAACAAGGACCACATCTTCCTGCACCTGGATCATCTCGATCCGGCCATCCTGCACCAGCGCCTGCCTGGAATCTCGGAAAGCGCCAAGATTTTCGCCGGCGTCGATGTCACACGCCAGCCGATCCCCGTGCTGCCAACCGTGCACTACAATATGGGCGGCATCCCGACGAACTATCACGGCGAAGCGCTGACCAAGGCGAACGGCGATCCTGACTGCGTCGTGCCCGGCCTGATGGCGGTGGGGGAAGCGGCGTGCGTATCGGTGCACGGCGCCAACCGGCTGGGCTCGAACTCGCTGATCGATCTGGTGGTGTTTGGCCGCGCGGTGGGCCTGCGTTGCGGCGAGACGCTGAAGGCGAACGCGTCGCAAGCTTCGTTGCCGAAGTACGCAGGCGAGGACCACCTCGCGCGCTTCGATCGCTTCCGCAATGCCAAGGGCGCTGCCCCCACCGCGAAGCTGCGCGAAAAGATGCAACGCACCATGCAGGATACGTGCGCGGTCTATCGCACCGGGGAAGTGCTGAACGAAGGCGTCGCGCGCATGGCGAAACTCTGGAACGAAGCGCCGGATGTGTCCGTCACCGACCGCTCGCTGATCTGGAACACCGATCTGGTGGAAACGCTGGAATTCGACAATCTGATGGCGCAGGCGGTGGTCACCGTTGGCGGCGCCGCCAATCGCACCGAAAGCCGCGGCGCCCACGCTCGCGAGGATTTTCCGGAGCGCGATGATGTGAAATGGATGAAGCACACGCTCGCGTGGCTCGATGCGAGCAGCGGCGCCGTGCGGATCGACTATCGCCCGGTGCACTCGAACACGTTGACGAATGATGTAGAGCCGATCCCGCCGAAGAAGCGGGTGTATTGAGCGCGGCAGCGGGGGCCGCGTCCCTTCTCCCCCCAAGGGGAGAAGGGTATGTTCGCGCCTGAAAACGCGAAAGGAAACCCCCATGCCCGCCATCGGTTACATCTGTCTCGGAACCAACGATTTCGAGCGCGCCTGCGCCTTCTACGATGCGCTCACCGCCGAGCTTGGCGGCAAGCGTTTGTTTCCGACACCGCACGGGCAGATGTATCGGCTGGGCTCCGGCGCGATGCTGATGGTGACGCGGCCCTATGACGGCGCGCCCGCGGTCGCCAGCAATGGCGGCATGCTGGCAATCAGCCTCGACGCGAAGGAAGATGTCGCGCGCCTCCACGCGAAGGCGCTTTCGCTCGGCTGCGTCAGCGAAGGCGAGCCCGGCGCGCGCGGCGCGTTCGGCGATTTCGCTTATTTCCGCGATCCCGATGGCAACAAGCTCGCGGTGTATTGGAGCGAGCGGGGGAAGAAGTAGCGCCAATATGGACCGCCGGCGTCCTCGCCGGCACGGTGCTGCAACCTGCAAGGGCGGCGCAAACGGAACCAGAGATGCCGGCGAGGACGCCGGCGGTCCATATTGTGTACAACACTATCCGCCAACGCCGTTCCCGCACTCTGCCCTCTCCCCGGGGGGAGGATTCGTGGATTCTCCCCGCTAGCGGCCAAGCCAAGGCTCGCACGCGACGCCGTCCTCGTCGGCGTCATGCCAGGGATAATAACCTGGCTGTCCTCGAGCTGCCGGCGCCAAGTGCTGCGCGCGAGCAGCGTCGCAATTCGGCGCTGAAGCAAGGTGGCGCGCCGCCAGCGAGGACGAGCCAAACGTGGCGGACAGATCGTGAAAGGCGAGCGCGCCACAGCCAACGAGGACGCCCATCAGGGCGGGCCCCAACCAGTGGCGCAGCCAGCGCCATCGCCGCCCATGCGCCCGCCAAGAGTCGAAGCGCAAGTGGTGTTGGGTATTCAGTGCGCGAAAGGCGCGCTGCACCGCCTGCAACCGGCGCTCGCTGCCGGACCGCAGCGCGTACTGATCGTGGGAGGGCACGCCCGATCATAACGCCAGCGCGTTACGGATTCAGCCAACGGAGGTAGTGAACGCGCGGTCAACCAAGCCGCGAGTCGGCACATCGCAGGAGTGCGCGCCTAAAGGCGCGCGGTCCCAGAGTGCGAACGGCTAGCTCGCGCTCCCGCCGATCTGGTGCAGGCGCGAGGAGACGATCCCGGCGATGATCACGGCGGCGTAGCATGCAAACATCAGCGCCGCGAATTGCGGGCCAAGATTGGGGTCGAGGTTCGGGAACACGGCGGTGAAGCTGTTGATCTCATAGATGCCCACCAACAGGCCGGGCACCGCGAAGATCGAGGCCGCTTCGGCGCGGTCGGAGGCATTGACCTTGAACAGCCGCAACAACCCCCAGGTCGCCGCGAACATGATGAGCGGCAACAGCATGAACAGCCAGGAGACGCCGCCCGTGCCGGCGGTGAACACGTACTGGCCGACAAACCGGAACGCGAACGTCACCACGGCCCAAAGGCCGAACCCAACAATCATCCAACGCGCGATCATGGTCTGCTCCCCCTAACAAGTTTCGCGGAGAAATAGGCCAAATGTTACAATCGAGCAATCGATTTCCCGGGAAGCGAGCAGGGGAAAAAGCGCAGCCCCTATCCCTTCGCCGGTGTGAACACGAACGGCTGCGAGATCTTTTGGAACACGGGCAGCGCCTCGCATTGTGCGCTGTGCGCCTGCAGGGCCGGCCAGCGCGAGAAATCCCAGCCTTCGCCCATGGCGTCGCGGAAATGGCGCAGGGTCGCGGCAACGGCGAGGTCGGCGTGGGTGAGGCGGCCGTCCAGCCAATATTCGCGCGCAGGTGTGGCGCGGTCGCGCTCAAGCCAGGCGAATGTTGCGGCGATCTGGCCCTTGATGCGGGCGATATAGTCCGGCGAGGCGTTCTCATGGAAACGCTGGCTGTAGAAGAGCGAAACCGCTTTGTCGGATATCCCGCCGGCGCGCGCTGCGACCTGTAAAACTTTGCGCCGTCCGAGCCCGTTGGCGGGGATGAGCATGCGCTCGGGGCCGGCCATTTCGTCGAGCGTGTCGAGAATGGCGAGCGTTTCCACTAACGCCTCGCCGCAATCGAGCACCAATGTCGGCACGCGCAGCAGCGGATTGTAGGCGGCGATCTTGTCGGCGTCGCCGAAGGTCGACCACGGCTTGTGCTCATAGGCGAGGCCATAAAGCTCAAGCGCTATGCCGACGCGGCGCACGAACGGGCTGTCGAATTGCCCGATCAGGATCATCGCGGCTCCCATTGGTCAAGTAGTGCTGACGGCCCAATACAATTACTGATGCAAACTGGGGTCACGGTGTTGGCGCGGGTTCTTCTTTTGGACGGGTTCCAAAGAGCCCGCCGAGCGCATCGCGCGCGCGCTGCTCCGGCGAAGGCGTTGTCGGCGTGGCAGGCGTTGCGCTCTCGGCAGGCGTGGCAGCCGGGGTTTCGCCCGTGGACGGACTCGGCGCCGCGGGCGTGCGCCCGAACAGCGCGTCCCCCAGCGCGCCGAGCCCGCCGCCGCTTTGTGCTTGGCCCAACACCCCGCCCATGCGCGCGCGCAGCTCGTTCTGCACGACGTCGCCTAGCGCGGGCGCGAACCGCACGCGCGGCCAGGGGCCGGAGACACGGAACGGAATGCCAAGCCCCGCCACGGCGGCGTCCCCGCCTTGGCCCTGCAGCGAACGCACCGCGCGCGGCGCGATGCGCATGTCGATTGTTTGCCCGCCGATGTCGATCAGGCCTTGGCCTTCGAGTCGCACCAACGGATTGAGCAGGCGCAGGTCCTGCGTCGCCGCCACGCCGTTGGACACCGCGAAGCTCGCGCTCAATTCGGCGAAGTCAGTGGCGCTTGCGGCGCCCGTGGCCTGGCCGGTCAGCGCCTGCTGCACGGTGCGCGCCACCTGCGCGAGATTGACGCCCTTCCATTGCCCATCGTTGAAGTTGAACGACAGCGCTCCGTTCCAGCTGCGCATCAGCGCCGCTTGCGTGGCGCCGGCGCCAACCAGCGAAGCGCGCAGCCGCCCGCGGCCGGCGATCTTGTCGAAGCCGATGGCGTCGCGCAGCAGCGTCTCAGCTTGAATGTTCTGAGCGTCAAGCTCAACGGCGATGCGCGCCGCCGCGCCGGAACCGTCGGCGATGAGCCGCGCGGTTCCTCCGCCTTCATAGAGCGAGATGCGCGAAAGCCGCGCATCGGCGGCGCCGTTGGCAACGCGCAACGCCAGCGCGACGTTGGCGAACGTCATGCGCTGGAATTTGAGCCCCTCCAGCGTCAGGTTCAGGTTGGCGTCGAGCGCGCGCAAGCCGGAGAGGTCGAGCGGCGTCGTCGGCCACGCTGTGTCGACCTCGACGCCGGCTTGCGCCGCGCCTTGCACAGCCGCCGGCGCCGGCAGATAGGGGTTCACGTCCACCATCCCTGCACTCAACGCGCCGTCGATGCGCAGGCGCTTGTTCTCCTGGGTGATGAGCGCGATGCGTCCACGCGCGGTGATGGCGTCGAGCGTGAGCGCGGCGTCGGTGAGCGTGGTTTCCTGGCCCGCGTGCGCCATTTGCGCGGCGATCCGGAAAGCCCCAAAGCCGCCGCCTTCGCCCATCGGCGAGCCCATCCACGCCAGCAGGCGCCGCAAACTCGCGCCGTTGGCTTCCAACCGGCCGGCCAGCGCGCCGTCGGCGGCATTGAAGCTGCCGTCGAGTTCGGCGGTCAGCGGGCCGGAGCGTACGCGTGCTGTCAGCGGCGTTTGGCCTTTCTCGAGCACGCCGCGCGGCAAGCCGATCTCGCTGGCGATATCAAGCCGCTCGCCGCGATAATCGAAGGCCGCTTCGATGCTCGCGGGCTGGTCGAGCGAGGTGAGCGCCAGGCTTGCATCGACATTCTCAAGCGTCATGGGCGCCGCGCCGTCGGCGCCCTGGAAAGAAATGAGGCCGTTGCTCAGTCGCACGTCGTCGAGGCGCAAATCCTCGATGGTGGTTTGCTGTTGCGGCGCGCTCTGTTCGGTTGGGAAGGTCCAATTCGCCGCGCCGTCCGCCTTCGCCGCGAGCCGCAATTGCGCGCCTTCGAAGGTGAGCTGCCTGACCTCGATGCGGCCGCCGAGCAGGGGCATCACCTTGACCGCGAAGACGATGCGGTCGGCCGCAAGGAACGGATCTGCGGCGGAGAAACCTTCCGGGTTGGAAAGCGAAGCCTGGTCGACCGAAAAACCAAGCGCCGGCCAGAACGATACGTCGATGTTCTGGCCAAGCGTCAGTTCGCGCCCGGTGGCTTCCTCGATGCGCCGTTCCGCCTCGCGCGCGGCGAGTTCTTTCGGGAAGAAGACAAAGAATAAAACCACGGCGAGGATGAGCACGCCAAGGACAGCGCCAATGCCGATGCCCAGTGCCTTTAGGTTCATGATGCGCTCCTTGATGGCTTGTAGAGCACCTTTGAGCCGAGCGGAATCTGAAAAACTCCCGCTCGATGGGGGAGCTGTGACGTGCCAGCGTGACCGAGGGGGTGGGACCCGCGATTTCCTCGGACTGAGGCTAGGGAGATGTCTTCTTGATGGTCTGCGCGAACACCCCCTCGGGCCGCTTCGCGGCCACCTCCCCCATCGAGGGGCGGGTGGTATGTTCGCTCTGCTCGAACTGCTTTAGCCCGCGCGGGCTAAATATCGAGAGTCAGGGCGGCGCCTGAAGCCCCCTGGGAGGGACGGCGCTGGTGCGCTATGTGACCCCGCCATGAACGCCTTCCTTTCCTCGATGTTCGCCGAAATGGGCGCCCGCCGGCGGCGGCTGCGAGAGATGCTTGGCGACCGCGGCCAAGGCTTTGCCGAGTTTCTGGTGCTGGGGGGCGTGCTGGCGGGCGCCTTGGGGCTGCTGATCGGGCCCTGGATGCCAGCGGCGGCGCCCTGGGGCTTTGCGATTCCCTTCGTGTTCGTCGCGGGTTTCTTGCTGATCGAGGCGCGCCGCCAAGGCCAGCTTCGCCGGGGCGCTGACGCGGAAAAGATGGCGAGCGGCTATGACTGGGCGGTGTTCCTGTGGTCCTTCGGTTGCGCGTTTGCGGGCGCTGCCGCGTTCGTGATTGCGCTTAGCGCCAGGCCGGCGCCGAGCGACGAGAACTGGACGCCGCCGCAAAGCACAGTAAGCGTCGACATCTCGCCTTGATCGAAGCGCTGGATGACGCGGGAGGAACAAGGTGGCGCAAAACCAGATTTCAAATCTCATCCCGCGTGGATCGCTGGGCCTTAAATTGCTGCTGGTGTGTTTGTTGGTGCTGGTGATGGGCATCCCGCTGCTTCTGGTCGGCGGACTGGTCAGCGAACGGCAAACCCGCGCTGGGCAGGTTACCAGCGAAATCGGGGCCAAGGCAGGCGGCCCTCAAATCGTGGGTGGGCCGATGCTGCTCGTGCCCTACCAGCGCACGGTCGAAACCACCGACGATCAGGGCCGCACCCAGCGCCGCAACGAACGCGGCTCGTTCGTGGTGTTCGCTGAGACCGGCGCCGCCGATACGACGCTCGCGGTTCAAGATCGCCGGCTCGGTATCTATCGCGCCGCCATTTACACCGCGATCACCGATTTCGAAGCCAGCTTTCGTCCCGCCGCAGCGCTCGAAGATGTGGACCCGGCCTATCGTTTCGATTGGGGGCAAGCGCGCCTCGTCATGTTCGTCAGCGACAGCCGCTCGATCCGCAACGCCGCGCAATTGCGCTTCGCCGATGGCCGCACCGCCGTGTTGGAGCCGATATCGGACCTGAATCTGGCAGTGTCTGCCCCCGGCGAAGTCTATTCGCGCCCTGGGCTCAGTTCCGCGCCAGCCTATCCGTTGCCATCGAACCTGCAAGCTTTCGCGGCACCGGCGGGATTTTCCGGCGCGCCGCGGGACTTCAGTGTCGAGACACGGCTTGAGTTGACCGGCGCGCAGCGCTTCGCCATCGCCGCTTTCGCACAGGACACCAGCGCTACTATCCGCGGCGACCGCAGCGACACCCGCGCGGAAGGCTATTTCCAATCCGCCGATGCGCCCACGGCGAACGAGGCGGGGTTTGCGGTTTCCTGGCGGGTGCCGTTCGTGGCGCGCGGCATGGAGAAGGCGGCCGACCTCAACAGCTTCAATTTGGGGCTCGCGGCGCAACGCGATATGGCGGTGAGTTTCGTTGCGTCCGATGACATCTACCAGGGGGTTGCGCGCGCGGTGCGCTACGCCATCATGTTCATCGGCATCGTCTTCCTGGCGACCCTGATCTTCGAAGCGGTGAGCGGCAAGAAAGCCCACCCGGCGCAGTACATTCTGGTCGGTCTGGCGCAGTGCGTATTCTATCTCTTGCTGCTGTCGATGACGGAGCTGATCGGCTTCTCGTGGGCGTTCATTATCGCCGCGGGCGCGACCGTGAGTCTTCTTGCCTACTACGCCGGCGCGGCCTTCAACTCACGCGCGGTGGGGCTGCGCGCACTGGTGAGCCTAGCGGCGCTCTATGCGGCGATGTACGTGCTGATGACGCTTGAGGATTTCGCGCTGCTGGCGGGCTCGGTGGTGGCGTTCGCGGTGCTGACCGCGGCCATGCTGGCGACGCGGCGGATCGATTGGTACGGCAAGGCGGCCGAAGCCGGGTAGCGCGCGGGACTTGACGGCCCCGGCGCACCCCGCCATCACCGCGCCATGGTCGAACTCACGCTGCCGAAGAACTCCCAGGTCAAGGCCGGCAAACGCTACAAGGCGGCGAAGGGCGCCAAGCGCGTGCGCCAGTTCAAGGTGTACCGTTACGATCCGGATTCCGGCGAAAATCCGCGCTGGGATACTTATGGCGTCGATCTCGGCGCGTGTGGGCCGATGGTGCTCGATGCGCTGATCGCGATCAAGAACGACATCGATCCGACGCTCGCGTTTCGCCGCTCCTGCCGCGAAGGTGTGTGTGGCTCGTGCGCGATGAACATTTCCGGGCGCAATACGCTCGCGTGCACCAAGGGCATGGACGAATTGCCGGCGGGACCGATCACGGTTTCACCGTTGCCGCATCAGCCGGTGATCAAGGATCTGGTGCCCGATCTCACCACTTTCATGTCGCAATACGCGGCAATCGAACCGTATCTGCAATCTGTCTCACCCGATCCCTCGGCTGAGCGCAGGCAAAGCCCGGAAGAGCGCGCCAAGCTCGATGGGCTTTATGAATGCATTCTTTGCGCCTGCTGTTCGACGGCGTGCCCCTCCTATTGGTGGAACGGCGACCGCTTCATGGGACCCGCTGCGCTGCTGCAAGCGCAACGCTGGATTTCCGACAGCCGCGACGACCACAAAAGCGAACGCCTCGATGCGCTCGAAGACCCGTTCAAACTCTATCGCTGCCACACCATCATGAATTGCGCGCAGGTCTGCCCGAAAGGGCTCAACCCCGCGAAAGCCATCGCCGAGATCAAGAAGGATATGGTGGAGCGGAAGCTCTAGGCGGCTCGCGCGCCACGCGTTTTCGCGCAAACTCGGTGCAAGTTTCGACGCGGAGCATGGTCGCTTGCGGCAACATCAGCCCGGCTCACTCACTCCAGCCTCGCCAGCGCCCAGCGCACGCGGTTCGGCGGGGCGAGACCGTGGCCCATCGGATCGGCTTCGCCGGACAGCACGATCTGGTGGGTCTCGCGCGGGGCGCGTCCGCCCCAATAGGTGGAGGCGCTGATCGCCATGCCAGGCGCGTCGGTGCGGAAGCGCCAGCGTTGCCCGCGCGGGGTTTCCAGCATCAGCGCGTTCTGCTCGAACGGGCGCGCGCGCACATCGGGATGCAGGTGGAAGCGCACCACGAAGGGGATCGGCTTCCTTGTCGGCCCACCCCGGAGCTTCATTGGCCGGATCATCTCGTCGATGCCGCGCAAGTTCCTTCCTTCCGCGTCCAGGAACAGATAACGCCGATGCAGCAGGCCGAACTTCTCGCGATAGCCATCATGGCGGCCCTGCACGGTGACGCCGCTCTCATCGGCGGAACGGCGCACGTCGTCGAGATTGGGCCCCAGCATGCGCGCATTGCCGCGGCCGAGGCGCGGGCCTTCGAGGATAGCCGAGAGCGCATCGCCCAGGATCAGCGTTGAATGGCCATTGGTGGCGCGCGCGGCCATGCGCATCGCCGGCGCCAGTTCGCGCGTCGCGCCCACATTGACCACCAGCCGCTCGCTCTCGCTCGACATCTCGAACGCCAATGCGCTCGCGTGCGCGCGCTCGGAGTAGGAGAGCGGCGGGGCCGCGCCCACATCCATCACCGCAACCGTTGCGCCTGCTTCAAGCCGCTGGTAGCCGGAGCGTTCCGCGAACAAAAAGGTGCGCGCCTCACCGCCAACGCGCGCGAGAGCCGCATCGATCGAGAGCGCCGAACCCTCGGCGCCGCCGTTAAAGCAGGCCAGCCCGCGGTCGCCCAGGCGCAGCATGCGCAGCATGTTGGCCAGCTTGGGCGGAGTTTCGCGCACTACGGGCGGCGGATCTGCAAGCGCGGCGCAGGCGGTGAGGATGTCGCACAGCGCTTCCGCCAGCGCTTCCGGCGAACGCGAGAGGTGGCCGCCATCGGGGAGGAACTGCTGCGCGCAAGCCTCGATCAGCATCTCCTCGCCTTGCTCGGTCATGCGTTCGGCGTCGGGCATGCCGGCAGCGCCCGCAAGCACCAAGGCCGCGCCCGCTTTGATCGAACCGAGGCGGCGATCGGCCAATTCGTTTTGCGACACCATAAGCAGGCGCGCTTGGCGCGCGGTGGCGCGCGACAATTCCTCGCGCCGCTCGGGGGCGCCGAATTCAAACGCCGGTCGGCCCCAGGTCAGCCACGCATAGAGCCGCTCGGCGGTAAGCTCGGGGTCCCAGGCGAGTTCGTCCCATTCGCCGTAGTGTTCGACCCATGACTTGATCAACTCGGCGATGCGCGCGTGCGCGGAAGGGCCGACCGCGGCGAGATCGACCAGCCAGACAAAGGCATGCAGCCGCGCGCTGAAGTGGCGCGATGGATGGCGCGCGCGCCAGGGCAGGGAATGCTCGCCCGCTAGACGCTCTCCGGCGATACGCCATACGCCTCTGCCGAGATCGCGGCCGCGCTCGGTATCGCCAACGCGCGGATCCTCGCCCCATGCCGCGATCTGCTCAGGCGCGGCGTCGCCGAGGCGCATGCGGTGAAACGGATTGGCGCGCCACTCTGTCACGGCTCTATCCCGTGTTTCTCAGACGCCTGATGTTGTCGGCGTAAGCGCTGGAATCGCCTCCGAACACCGCAGTTCCGGCGACCAGAGCATCGGCGCCGGCGGCGATTGCGCGCACGGCGGTCTCAGCGTTAACGCCGCCATCGACCTCGAGGATTATGTCGCGCCCCGACGCTTCGATCTTGCCGCGGATCGCCTCGATCTTGCCCAAGGCGCTTTCTATGAAGCTCTGGCCGCCGAAGCCGGGATTGACGCTCATCACCAGCACGAGGTCGACGAGATCGAGCACGGGATCGATCGCCGCCGCCGGCGTGCCGGGATTGAGCGAAACGCCGGCCTTGGCGCCGCTCGCGCGGATCGCCTGCAATGTGCGGTGGACGTGGGGGCCAGCCTCGGGATGGATTGTGATGATGTCGGCGCCGGCGTCGCGGAAGGCCTGGATGTAGGAATCGACCGGCGAAATCATCAGATGCACATCGAGCGGCAGCTTGGTGTGGGGGCGCAGCGCCTTCACCACCGCCGGGCCGACGGAAATGTTGGGAACGAAATGACCGTCCATGACATCGACATGGATCATGTCGGCGCCGGCGGCGGCGACCGCGCACACCTCCTCGCCAAGCTTGGCGAAATCAGCCGCCAGAATCGAAGGTGCAATGAGCAAACGCGCCATGGGCCCGTGTACTCCGCGTCGGCGCGAGGAGGCAAGGCGTGCGGCGAATCAGGCGCGCATCAAGCGCGCGGCGAAGAAACCGTCGAGGCCGCCCTTGTCGCTCCAGTGCGAGGGCAGGGTGCGCACATCGCCGTCCGGCGTAATGAATTCGTCCGCGCCGGCGATTTCGCCAACCTGGACCGGGCCGCGGCGCCAGCCGCGCTGCAGGGCGGTGGCGGCAATTGCCGGCCCCTCCTCAGGTTCGAGCGAGCAGACCGCGTAAACCAGACATCCGCCGGGCCGCAACAGCGGTGCGCACACGTCCAGCAATTGCATTTGCAGCTCACTTAACGCGCGCACGTCATTCGGGCGGCGCAGCCAGGCGACGTCGGGGTGACGGCGCAAAGTGCCGGTAGAGCTGCAAGGCGCATCGAGCAGGATCGCATCGAAGCCCTCGCGCGCACGAAATTCGAGCGCGTCGGCGCAAACAATTTCAGCCCGAAGGCGCGTGCGCGCAAGATTCTCGCGCAGGCGTTCCAGGCGCGGCTCGGATTTGTCCAGCGCGGTGACCAAGGCGCCGGCCGCGGCCAGCTGCAGCGTCTTGCCCCCGGGCGCGGCGCAGAGATCGAGCACGCGCCTGCCCGCGACATCGCCGAGCAAGCGCGCCGGCAGCGCCGCCGCGGCGTCCTGCACCCACCATGCGCCTTCCGCGAAGCCCGGGAGTGATTCGATACGAGCGCCGGGCGCGACCCGCACGCTGCCTGTGGCGGTGACGAAGCCGCCGAGTTTCTCGGCCCAACCCGATGCATCATCCTTTACACTCAGGTCGAGCGGGGGCTCGTGCAGAAGCGCTCGCGCGATGGCCTCGGCGCGCTCGCCATAAGCTGCGCGCCAGCGGGTGAACAGCCAAGGCGGCAAATCCGCGCCCGCCGGCAGCGCCGCCAGGATTTCCGCACCCTCGCGCGCCACCCGCCGCAGCACGGCGTTCATGAGTTTCGCGAACCCGCGTGCTTCGCGCATAGCGTTTGCGGTTTCGACCGTCTCGCCCACCGCTGCGTGCGCCGGCGTTCCCAGCACCAGCAATTGGGTGGCGCCAAGGTGCAATAGCGCGCGCGCGTGTGCAGCGCTTTCGGGCAGCGGACGCTCCAGGAATCGGGAGAGAACGGCGCTGACGCCGCCGAGGCGGCGCAGGCCGCTCGCCACGAGCGCGCGCGCGAAGGTGCGGTCGCGGCCTTCCAGGCTCAGGAAGCTGGGGGTGGCTTGTAGGGCGTCGTCAAGCGAGAGACCGCGATCCATCACCGCGACCAGGAGCTCGGCCGCCGCGCGCCGCGCGCTCAAGGCGTTGTCGCTTGCGTGTAGTCGATGTCGACCCTGGCGCGCCGCCAGGAAGTAAGCCGCACCACCGCGCGCTGCGGCCACGGGGTGGCGATGCGCACGGGCGGCGCGAACAGCGAATCCGGCGCCAGCGCGAACCAGGCCTCGCCATGGGGAATTCGCCGCCGCCCAGCGTCACGCCGCTCGAAACCCGACACCGCGATATAGGCGAGCGCACACTTCAACACGTCGCCTTCGTAACCCGCGTCGTCAAAGCGCCCAATCTCTCCGCCCGCAAGCTCGAGCAGATAGTGGAAACGGCCGTCGAATGTGGGGTAGGCGCCAGCGCAGCGGCGCGTTTGTCCGACATCGATGGCCATCGCCACCATGGTGGAGAGTGGATCGCGCGAGCGGCGTTGCTGTTCTTCGCTAGCAGGCGGATCGCCCCAGAGCCGGTAGTTTGGAGCAATTTCAGCGGCGATCGCGCCGCCCTCGCCAACCTCTAGGCCTATGGTGCGATGCTTGTGGCTATAATGGTGGTCAAGGTCGTAGCGCCGCCAAAGCACGTTCTCGGCGATGATGATCCCCGAAGCGCTGGCGCGCAGGTCGGTGCGCTCGAACATGTCGAGCAGGCCGCCTGAACGGATGTACGCGGACACTTCGTAGCTGTCGACGGCGACATCGGCGTCGATGACCATTTGACCGAGCGGAATAATGCCGAATGCCGCCCCCTCGTAGCTTAGCGCAAACCGATCCGCGTGCGTTGGTCCGCCGGTGAGCAAGGCAATCGCCAACGCAAGGAGCAGCGCACGCATCGCGTAGGCCTACACTCTTTTCCATGCGAATTGAATTGTGAACGCTGCAATTGGGACCGCGCATCTCCAGACGCGCCTGCGTATCGGGCAAAAGAGGCGGGCCAGGAGGCCCGCGGTCCAATTGAACTCAGAGCGGGCGGACGTTGACTTCGCTATTCGCCAGCGGCAGCTCCACCAGCATGCCGATGCGGCCGGCAACCACATCTTCGAACCCGGCCGCACGCGCTTCCGCGACTTGCATCTGTGCGGCCATGCGGCTCTCGGCGCCGGTGAGCACGATCATGCCGGCGTTGGCGGCGCGGGCTTGGGCGGCCACTTCCGCCGCTGTTGCGTAGCCGCCTTGGTGCAGGTGGGCGAGGGCCTCGCTTTGTGCGCCTTGCAGCACCACCTCTGCGTTTTCCGCCGCCCGTGCGCCAACCACGCGTCCGTCGCCGCCAACCACCAGCGAACGTCCGCGATAGTCGAAGCGATAGCCAATCCTGTGGTTCTCGAAATCACCCGGGGTGGTGAAGGCGGAAACGGTAAGGCCGTCCTCTTCGAACACAATCACCGAGCGGCCGGGTTCGGGGCCTGGCCCCCACGCCTGCAGGCCCTGGCCCAAACCATCGAGGCCGGCGACCTGGTTGAGGCCGTCCACCATACGCTGCGTTTCGGCGGGGCCATAGACCGGCATCAGCGGCTCGGCCCGGTTGGGCGCGCTGTTGGCGTACAATTCTCCGAGGTCGGCGGTCTGCGCGACGCTGCCACCGGTCAGCAACACCGCGTGCAGGCGGCCCATCGGGATGTTGCGGCGCATCAGCGAAGAAGCGGCGCCCGAGCCCGCGTCAACCACAAACAGTCTGCCGCCGGCGATCACCGCCAAGCACGGCTTGGGCGCGGCAGCCTCGAAGCTGTCGCCGCCGCAGACGATGGCGCGCAGGGCGTCGGAGTTGAACAAATCCTCGTTGGCGGCGGCCTGATCTTCCGCGTAGGCGGCATACGCTCTCGCCAACGCCTCTTGGCCCTCGGGCGTCTGCACGCCAAGGATCCATCCTCCCCAAAACAGCCCGGAGAGCGTCACGAAGACGACCGAAGATTTACCTAAGGAATTCATGGCCAGACCCCGTTGCGTGTGTGCGCGTTGCGGCGCGTTGACGTATACCCCTGACCCAGCATGACTAACCCAATCCATGATTCGCGCAAACGCACTTAATATTCAGTTTCCACATGGAAATGACACGGGGTTGAACTCGTCGTGCCGAGCGCCGGAAACATTAGAAAAATCAGCGGTATATGGATGGCGCTTGGGTCCGGGCGAGCGTCGGCGGATCAACAATGGTTAATGCGGTGAAGCGGGTTCTGGTGTTTGATTCCGGCGTCGGCGGACTTTCCGTGCTCGACGCTATCGCCACCTCCGGCGCGCAGCTCCAACTGGATTACTTGGCCGACAATGCCTGGCTCCCCTACGGGCTTAAGTCCGACGCCCAATTGCGCGAGCGCGTGCCGGCGCTGCTCTCGCGGGTCAACGAGGATTGGGCGCCGGACCTTATCGTGGTCGCGTGCAACACCGCCTCCACCATAGCGCTCGAAGCCGTCCGCGCGGCGCTGCCTGTTCCGATTGTTGGCGTGGTCCCGCCAATAAAGCCCGCGGCGGCGCTCACCCGAACTGGAGTGATCGGGCTCTTGGCCACGCCCGCGACCGTCCAGCGCCCGTACACCAACGAACTGATCGCGCAATTCGCCGCTGGCAAACGCGTTATTCGCCTTGGCTCGGCTGCGCTGGTGGAAGCGGCGGAGCGAAAGCTCGCCGGAGCGCCTGAATCTGAGGTTGCACAGGCGGCGGCGCAGGCTTGTTCTGAGTTGTTCGGCGCGCCCGGCGGCGCCGAGATCGATGTGGTGGCCCTGGCGTGTACGCATTTTCCATTGCTTGCGCGCCAACTGGCCGCAGCCGCGCCGCGCCCGTGCGTCTGGCTGGATTCAGGCGAAGCGATCGCGCGGCGCGTCCGCCAGCTCCTGATCGCCCCGCGAGGCCGGCCGCAGCTGCGCCAAGCAGCATTTACCGACGCGGCAGCCATGCGCCCCGCCTTTCCAGCGTTTCAAGGGCGCGGATTCGCCGACTTCCAGAGCGTCGGGCCCGCGCCATATTTCTCCACAGCCCCAACCGATTTCTGAGCATAAATGCGTGCTGTTTGAGCGACTCGCCGCGCCGAACCGCCAGGTGATCCAGATTGACGTTGCGTACGGGGGATCGCGGGGTAACGATCATGCGCGAGGCGACGAGCAGGTGGAGGAAACATGGCCGGAATCTTTGGCGAACCGCCGCTAGGGCTGGTCTCGCAGATCCTCAATGTGGCCGGCGTCTTGACCCGCAGGCCCGGCCTCAAAGTCCCGCGCTACCAGCGCCCCTATACCTGGGGCGAGCGCGAAGTGCGCCAGCTGAACCAGGATCTGTGGGCGGCGTTCAAGCGCGGCGCGACCTTCTACTTTATCGGTCAGATCGTGCTGGTGAAGAACAGCCGCGGCAAGTTCGAAATCTCCGACGGCCAGCAGCGTCTCGCCACGCTGACAATGATCATCGCTTACGTCCGCGATCGCCTCAGCGCCCGCGGCGAGCCGTTCCAGACGCTCATCATGGATGGCGAGCAGCCGCGGCTGATGCTGCGCGAGGACGACGTCAATTTCTATCGCGGGTTCGTGCAGGAGCCAGGGCGCATGGCCGAACTCGCCAAGCACGCAGAAACCGGCGTCGATTCGAAGGATCAGTTGTGCGTCGCCGCCGCTACGATCGAAGCCGAGCTCTCGAAAATCGCCGACAACGGAGAGCTTGAACGATTCATGTCGTACGTGGCGCGCTGCTGCACCTTGAATGTGGTCGATGCCGACGAGCGCGGCTGTGCGCAAACCGTGTTTCACTCGCTCAACATGCATGGCTCGCCGCTGTCCGGGGCGGATCTGATCAAGAGCGACCTGTTGGAGAATTCCGATCTCTCGGACGCCGACGCCGACGCCGCGGCGCGCAAATGGGAGCAGACCGAGGACATGTTCGAGCGGGAAAATTTCGCCCGTCTCCTGTACATGATGCCCTTCCTGCTGGTTGGCGAGCAGGTCCGTTCGCCTGGCGATCTGGCCTCGTTCCGCGCCGCTGTTGACCGCACGGGCGGCGTGCGCGTGTTCCTGTTCGACCAATTGCCGCGCTACGCACACGCTTTGCGCGCAATTTTTTCCTGTTCGATCGACGCTGGGCAATGGAGCGACGAGGTCAATCGGCGCGTGGCGCTGATGAAGCAGGTTGAAGATTGGGAGTGGGCCCCCGCCGCGATTGCGTTTCTGGCCGAACATGGGCAGGACCATGAGCGCGCGCGCGCGTTCTTTCGTGCGCTCGATCGCTTCACTTTCGCCTGCGAACTCTCGATCATCGACAATCGCGTTCGCGAGGCCCGCTACGCCCACGCCGTCAAGCACGCCGGCGACGATAAAGCGCTCCACGGCCCCAAGGGACTCGAGCTCAACGACACCGAGCACATGCGGTTCATCGCCACGCTCAACCGCTCGCGCAAGCGCGACCGCCAGCGCCGCTTGCTGATGATGCGCCTCGAGGCGGCGATGCCGGAGGGCCACATCCTGAGCATGACCGACGATGTCACCGTCGAGCACATTCTGCCCAAGGGCGGCGGCGCATGGTGGAACGAGCGCTTTCCCGATCCCA
The DNA here is from genome assembly GCA_021731005.1 of Hyphomonadaceae bacterium. GTDB lineage: Bacteria > Pseudomonadota > Alphaproteobacteria > Caulobacterales > Aquidulcibacteraceae > Vitreimonas. Next base: position 11,833 of record JAKFYF010000002.1, on the reverse strand, counting down.
ACTTGCGCGCCGAACTCGCCCACCTGCTCGGCAACCTCATTCTGATCACCCACGACCAGAACCGCGATGCCGATAACAAGCCATACCCGAAGAAGCGCGAGGTCTATCTCGCCTCGCGCGGGGCGCCGGTGCACGCGGTGACCAAGGACATCGTCGGCATACCGGAATGGACGCTCCAAGCCATCGAGCAGCGCCATGAGCGTCTGGTCCGCATCCTGTGCGAAGATTGGGGCATTGTGCGCGGCGATTAACGCTCCGCTAACCGAAGCGCAAAACGATTAACGCCTCCTTCATTACCGAGGCGAGAAGCGCTCATGTCGCTCCTGTACGCAGTGATTTTCGCAAGCCGATGCCGCTCCAACCATCACCGGTTGGCGCTCGAGGCGCTGCGCCATCTGCGCTCGCCGTATGCGCCGGCGTGGCGCGAGCTGATCCTGCACCATCATGGCGAGTACCTTGCCGGGGCCAAGGCGCCGGACGATGAATTCAAGGACTTCAAGAACCACGTACTCCACGTGCGCGAGGGCGAATGGGGCGGCGCGATCGAAGCCTGCGAGGAATGGTATCGGCGCACCGTGCGCGCCTTGCGCGAACGGGACTGGAAACAGGCCGCATGGTCAGCGGGCGTGCTGAGCCATTATTATGTCGATCCGATCCAGCCCTTCCATACCCACCAGACAGAAGAGGAGGGGGTAATCCATCGCGCGGTGGAGCAGAGCTTTTCCAAGTCGTACAAGGTTTTCCAGTCGATGCTGGAGGCGAGCGGCTATCCGGAGATCGAGGCGCCCGGCGGTGACAAATGGCTTGCCACCATGGTGCGCGCGGGCGCCAAGGCCGCGAATGCGCACTACGAACTCGTGATCGAGCATTATGATTTCGAAGCGGGCGCGCGCAACCCGAAGGCCGGTCTCGACGACGCCATTTGCACCGCCATCGCTCCACTCGTCGGCCACGCAATCGTGGGCCTCTCGCGTATCCTCGACCGCGCCATCGAAGAGGCCGGCGTGGTCCCGGCGCGCGTCAATGGCGTGCTGCAAACACTGTTGATGACTCTGGACATGCCGATCCAGGCTTTGGCGGCGGCGCTTGAGGATGACGCGGCGCGGCGCGAAGTCATCGCCCAGTACGAAGAGTTTCGCCGCACCGGCAAAGTGCGCGCGACCTTGGGTGAAGACGACAAGGTGGTGCGCGAACTGCACGCGGCGGAAGTGCTGAAAACGCCGCTCTCCTCGCTCGACGCCAAGTGGCCGCGCGAGATCGGCGCCGAGGCCGGTGGGCGTGTCAGCGCTCCCGCGCGCGCGCCTGCGAGGCCGACAGCGAAGATCATCGAGCTTGATGTTGCACCAGCGCCGCGCCCGCAACGGGCGGTGAAAGCGCCCCCGCCTTTTCCGCGCGAATTGCCCGTCGGCGCGCCGTTAGCGAAGAAGGAAAAAACACTGCCGCGCTGCACGCTCACCGATTCCGCGCCGGTCGTGCAGGCGCCCTCGATCGGCCCGAAAACCGCCAAGCGACTTGAAGCGCTCGGCGTAAAAACCATCGCCGATCTTCTCGCGCTCGCGCCGGAAGAGGCCGAAGCCAAGGCGGACGCGCGTCACATCTCGGCGCAAACGATCCGCGATTGGCAGGCTCAAGCCTTGCTCGCGTGCACGGCGCCGGGCTTGAAATCGCGCGAGGCGCAAGCTCTGGTCGCGTGCGGCGTGCGCAGCGCGAGCGAACTCGCGAACGCCGACGCGGTGACGCTGTGCGACGCAGTCGCGCAATGGGGGTTGTCGGCGGAAGGCCAGCGTGCCTGGGGCGCCGCGCCGGCGCCGAACGAGGACGATGTCGCCACCTGGATCGCCCGCGCCAAACGCGCCGGCCAGGCGGCGAACGCGGCCTAGACGCCCATCAGCGTCAGCACGATCGCCGCGATTAGCACCGGGGCGATGAACGCGGTCAGTCCGGAGGCGACGATGCGCGCGGTCTTCAGCACGCGGTGGCCTTTGATCGGCTTGTCCTCGCGCGGGGCGAGCGCGAACTTGCACAAGAACGCGAACAGTCCGGCGATTGCGGCGACGATCGCCCCGCCCATCGCCCCGGCGAACAGCGCCGCGATAGCGGAGGCGAACGCGATCAGCCCAAGCAGACCGTGCCCCTGGTTCATCACCTGCTTCACCAGCCGCTCGGCCCGGCCCTGATCGAATGTCGTGTAGGCGACCGGCGAAACCACGAACGAAAACAGCAAAATCCAGCCGATCGAAGCGCCGGCGAGGATGATGGCGAGGGCTTGGGCGGTCTGGGCGATCATGGGGAGCGCTTAGCATGAGTCGGTCCGGAGCAGCCTCAACGCAGAGACCTAGTAGTGAAATTGCTGTTTGACAGAGATAAATATCCGTTTAACAGATAAGACGTGGAAGGTCTCCATGCTCGACCGCGTCGTTGAATTGTACGCCTCGCCCGAGGCCCGCGCGCCGGCGCGCGAAGCCATCCGGCGTCTCGGCCTGCCGTTCGAGTGGCTGTTCGCGGCGCTATTCGCCGCAACCATGTTCGCTGGCGCCGCCGTGCTGTTTTTCGCGGCGCTCCCGGGTTTCGGATCGATCTGGCTTGAGCCGAGCAACACCTGGCTTGTGCTCGGGCGCGACAGCCCGCCTGCGGGCGCCACTCAGTTCAATGCGCTGCCTTGGTTGACGCAGCTGGCCGGTGCGGCCGCGTTTGCGACCATCTTTGGTTCGCTGGCCGCGTCCTTCTATTTCTTGCGCGCGCTGTTTCGTTGTTATCGCGCTGGTGACGTGTTCGGGGCTGCGCCGCAGCGGCACATGCAGGCCGCCGCGATCGCGCTGATCGTATTCGCGTTGTCGCCGGGCGCGCTGCAGCCTCTGCTGCGCGCGGTTGGCAGTCCCGACCGCGCTTGGTTTCATGCCCACAGCGTCGCCGTGCTGATCATGGGCGCGGGCCTCCTGGTGTTTGCGCGCGTCATCGCGCTGGGGCGCGAGATCGAAGGCGAGACCAAGGAGTTCGTGTAATGGCGATCGTGGTGCGTCTCGACGTCGTGCTGGCCGAGCGCAAGGTGCGCTCCAATGAGCTCGCGCGCGCCGTGGGCATTACCCCGTCCAATCTTTCCTTGCTGAAGTCAGGCCGGGTGAAGGGCATCCGCTTCGAGACGCTGGATGCGATTTGCGAGTTTCTGCAGTGCCAGCCGGGTGACATCCTGGAGCATGTCCCCAGCACGGCGAGGGAATCGCCGGCGCGGGGCCGCGCCGCGGGGTGAGAACATCTTGACGCAAGAGCGAAACGCGCCGCGACGCGAACGAGGAGGTGCGTGCAATGGTCAAGAATTTTCTCGCGGCGCTGGCCGCGGTGTTTGCGTTGAGTGCATGCGCGGCGCGCCTCTCCACCCACCCGGCAATTGCCGGCGACCTCGGCGCGCCGGTGTCGACCACGCAAATGCTGGAGGCGCTGAGACAGCCGGGAAGCATCGCCTTCGAGCAGGTGATCGCCGCTGATTGGACCTGGAGCGAGGACTTCGCCACGCCGGGCGTTGAGCCCCCGGATTGGCAAGACGAGCCGCTGGAGGGCCAAGTCTATTTCTACAAACTGCGCCACCCCACGCGCGGGCTCATCCTGATCGACACGGGCCTGCCCGCGGACACGCCGCGGTATCTCGGCGCGGTCGTGCGCAATGTGTTCGACATCGACAACACTCTCACAACGCGCCTGTCTACCGCCGATGCGCTCGGCCGCGAGGCGCCCGGCGCGGTGTTGCTCACCCATCTGCATTGGGACCACGTGCTGGGCGCGCGCGATCTGCCGCGCGAGATTCCGCTTTATGTTGGCCCCGGCGATGGCGCCATGCGCCACTTTCTGTTGCGCTTCATCGCGCCAGCAACGCGCCGCGCGCTCGAAGGGCGGGGTCCGCTGCGCGAATGGCGCTTCAGCGCCGATCCTGACGCGCGCACGGCAGGCGTCATCGATGTGTTTGGCGACGGCTCGATCTTCGCCATCCACGCACCGGGCCATACACCCGGCTCGACCGCCTACATCGTCAACGCGCTCGACGGTGTGCACCTGGTGACCGGGGATGCTGTCCACAGCGCCGCCGGCTGGCGCGGCGAGCGGGTTGAAACCATCACCTTCGATCCCGATCGTCCGCGCGCCTGGGAGACGCTGGCGCAGTTGCAAGCGTTGGCGGCGGCGATCCCTGGCGTGATCGTGCACCCGGGGCATCAGGTGTTGGGGAAGGCGCGCTGAGCGCGCCCAGACCATCGTTGACGCGCTCCGCGCTTATTTAGGTCATGGCCGACGGCCGCTATTTGGAGCGGCGTCGGTGGCGGGCGACCATTTCACGACGTCGTCTGACTTGAACGTGCGCATCACGAACGAGGTGCGGACTTCCTTGACCATCGGCAATTTGAGCACCGTGTCGATGAGAAAGCGGTCGTAGTCTTCGAGATCCCGCGCCGTCACCTCCAGCAGCAGATCCGCGCTGCCAGAGACCACGAACAGCGACACAACTTGCTGCAAATTGACGAGCGCTTCATGCAAGGTGGCGGCGTGCTCGTGGCGGTGCGTCTCCAGTTTGATTTCAAGAAATGCCTTCACGCCGGCACCCAGCGCGCGCCGGTTGATCCGCGCCGCGTAGCCGTCGATAATTCCAGCGCCTTCGAGAGCCTGCAAGCGCTTGCGCACCGGCGTCTGGGAGAGGCCGACACGCTCGGAGAGTTCGACGATTGTTAACCGCCCATCGGCTCGCAGAGCGGTGAGAATGCGCCTGTCGAAGTCGTCGAGATCGAAGGGGGGAGTGCGCTGATCGGCCATTTGACGCGGCGTCCTAGTTGATTAACGCTATGTCCTTAGCGTAAAGCGCTACTATGGCAAGGAAACTCGGCGTAAAAGGCTTTCACAGGAGTGTTTTTCGCTGAATAAGGTGAGAACCGCTCGATCGGATTGGCTAGGCTCCATGTAGGCGGGCTGGCGCCTGCGGGAGCGCGCTTCATGAACCATCGAACTGCAACGCCGGGGCGGCGCGACTTCCTGCTGGCGGGCGCCGCGCTTCTTACTCTGGGGGGCTGCTCGTCTGCCGGAGGGGGTCTGCCGCCCCAGACAGCGCCAGCGACCCTCCATGAGTTCACCAGACGTGACGTAAGCTTTTCCAACGGTGCTGTTGAATTGCGCGGCACACTTTACACGCCCGTTGGCGTCGCCGCTGCTCCTGGCGTTGTCTTCGGGCATGGCTCGGGCGATGTCGCGCGCCCGAACCGGCGCTTCACGTTTGAGGCGGAGGGGCTTGCCCAGCGCGGTCTTGCTTGCCTGGTTTTCGACAAACGCGGGTCGGGGCAATCGACCGGCGATTGGAAGGCGTCGAATTTTCAGGAGTTGGCGGGCGACTTGCGCGCGGCGTTCGATTTCATGCGCCAACAACCCGGCGTCGATTCCAACAAGGTCGGATTTCGCGGCGCGAGCCAGGCTGGCTACGTGATGCCGATTGCCGCTTCGCAAGCGCCCCAGCCGGCCTTCATGGTGATGATCTCAGCTCCGATGGTGAACATTGGCGCGCAGATCGCCTACGAAGCTGAAACCGCGGTCAACGCGACGAATCTGACCGCGGACGAAAAAGCGCTGGCTTTGGCATTGACGCGGCAAGGGCTCGATCTTGCGCGCACCGGCGAGGGTGGCGAGGCCTACTTTGCGCGGGTGCGCGAGGTGTCGGGTACGCCCTGGTATCGCGCTAGTCCGACACCAGGAGAGGAAGAAGCCTGGTTCTTTCAGTGGTTGCGGCCGATATTCGAATTCGATCCAGCCCCGTTCTTCCACGCAATGTCGATGCCTGTGCTCGCCTATTTCGGGGAGAAGGACACGCTCGTGCCGACGCCAACCGCCAGGCGGATATTGGAGGGGCTCTACCAAGGCGACCGCGCTTCGTTGCTTACGGTGGTTGAATATCCCGGCGCCGGTCACGACCTTCGGTACCCAGATCAAACCGGGGCGCCGATCCTGGCGCCGGATTACCTCAATCAGATGGCGGCGTGGATTTCTGTCGCCGTGAACTGAGCCCCGCCGCACTCACTGCGCCGCTTCCGCCTTCGCCGAGCCTTGTGTGTGTGTGTGTGTGTTGGATCGCACGCGGCCTGCGGTAATCGCGGCGCCGCCAGGCAAATAGTCGAATAGCGTTTGCGCTGATCGATGCCTTGCTGTTATTTTCAGCTGGCGGGGGCGCGCCTCAATCAATGGGGAGAGGCCTCATGGGTACTTGGACGCCTGGCCCGGGTGCAACCGCGGGCAACGACACATTCACCGGCGATGCGACTGGCGAGGTTGCGGACGGGCTCGCTGGCGATGACACGCTCAATGGAAATGGCGGCGACGATACGCTGACCGGTGGAGATGGCGCCGATACCGTGAATGGCGGCGCCGGCGACGATGTGCTGGTCATCAATAATCTGGCGTCGCTGTTTGGTGATACGTTCGCGGGAGGCGCCGACACCGACACCATCCGCGTCTCCGCCAGCGGCAGCATTCAAGAATTCCTTTTGTCACAAGCGACGCTCAGCGGCATCGAGCGCATCCAGTTTGCCTCCACCACGGGCGACAACGCCTACGTGTATGTCAATTCCTCCCAGTTCGGGGCCGGGCTGAGCACAAATCTGCAGCTCACCGGCTCGGCAATCACAGATCTGCTTCAGGTCATCATGTCGGCCCCCGGTTCGTTCTCGACCAGCGCTTTCACTTTTGTGAACTGGGGCGCGAACGATCTCGTTGTGGTCGCAGGCTCGACTGGCGACGACACTATTACCGGTAGCGCTCAGCGCGACTGGTTCTTGGCCAGCCAGGGCAACGACTCGGTTTCCGGCGGCGGCGGCGATGACGACCTGCGCGGCCAAGACGGAAATGATTCTCTGTTCGGGGGCGATGGCGCCGATCGCTTGGAAGGCGGCGCCGGGGTGGATTCTTTGTTTGGCAACGCCGGCATTGACATTCTGATTGGCGGCGCGGGCGCCGATTTCATGGGCGGCGGCGATGGGATCGACGCCGTGCACTATTTCGATTCAACCGCGGTTGCCGTGGATTTGCAGGCCGGTACCGGCCTTTTCGGCGATGCTCAGGGCGACACTTATGGATCGATCGAAAGTGTTGTTGGCTCGCCGGAGAACGACGTGCTCTACGGCCGCGACTTTGTGACCGACACGCTGGCGGGATTCGACGGCAACGACGTCCTCATGGGCCGTTACGGCGCGGATAATCTGTTCGGCGGCGCCGGCAGCGACACCATTGCCTATGTCAACTCGCTGACCGCCGTGGACATTCGCTTGTTCAGCGGCTTCGCCGCGGGCGGCGAAGCCAACGGCGACTTCTACACCAGCATCGAGAACATCGTAGGCTCTGAGTTCACTGACACCTTGGCCGGAGACGCCAACGCCAACATCATTGGGGGCCACGACGGCAACGAAACCATTACTGGCCGGGAGGGCGCTGACCTGCTGTTCGGCGACAACGGCAATGACACGCTGCTTGGCGGCGCCGACGACGACACGCTGATCGGCGGCTTGGGCGCCGATACTTTGGGCGGCGGCGGCGGTAACGACACCGCGGACTATGCCGGTTCGAACGCGGCGGTCACGGTGAACCTGCAGACGGGCGTCGGCAGCGGCGGCCACGCACAGGGCGACGCGCTGGTGTCGATCGAGAACGTCGTCGGTTCCGCGTTCGGGGACTTCATCATTGGCAAGAACAATGTCTGGGACAACATATTTGACGGCCGCGGCGGCAACGATGCGTTGGCCGGCGGCCTGGGCAACGACACGTTCGTCTTCCGTATCAATGAAGGCTCCGATACGATCACCGATTTCGCCGCGGGCGGCGCCTCCGGCGATGTGGTTTCAATGGCCGGCTGGGGTGCGGCGTTCGACAGCTTCGCCGAGACGATGGCCGTCGCCTCTCAGGTCGGCGCCCACGTCGAGTTCAATTTCGGCAACGGTCAAACCTTGACGCTCACCAACGTGACGCTGGGCAATCTGAACGCTGGGGATTTCATTTTCGGCCCGTGATCGCGGCGCTACCCCTTGAGCTTGCCCATGATAACGCTGTCGCGGACGCCCAGGTGCGTCTTCCAATTGTTGCGCAGCAGTCCCTCGCGCTGAAAACCCGCGCGGAGGAAGAGCGAGAGTGAGGCGGAATTGTCCGGATCGATGTCGGCCATGAGGCGATGCAGACCGAGCTGGTTGAAAGCGTAGCCTTCGACAAGTTTGATTGCTTTCGATGCAAGCCCGCGCCCGGTAGCCTCCCTGCGCATGATGATGCCCAATTCGCCGACGCCCTCGCGCAAAACGAAGATGCCGACGCGACCCAAGGCTTCCCCGCCGTCCTCGGTGATCGCCCACATGCGTGTGTTCGATAGAATCAGCGTTCTCTCAATGTCGGCGCGGGTCTCACCGACACTCATGTGCGCCGGGGCGGACCAGAAGCGGTGCGTCTCCGGATCGCTGTGCGCTGCGAACAGAGCTTGGGCGTCTCCGATCGTAAGCGGGCGAAGCACTATGTCGGAGCCCGAAAGCGTCGGCCCGCTCATTGCGCTGGCTCAGCTTTCGCCCGCTCGCTCGCCCGCTGCTTCACGCTTTCGCTGCGCAATTGCCCGCAAGCAGCAAGGATGTCGCGTCCGCGCGGGGTGCGGATGGGGGAGGAATAGCCGGCGCGATTCAGCACTTCGGCGAATTTTTCGATCGTTTCCCAGTCCGAGCATTCGTACGGCGCGCCCGGCCAGGGATTGAACGGGATCAGATTGATCTTCGCCGGAATGCCGGCGAGGAGCTTCACCAGCGCCTTCGCTTCAGCAATCGTGTCGTTGACGCCTTTGAGCATGACGTACTCAAACGTCACCCGCTTGGCGTTGCCGAGCGACGGATAAGTGCGGATCGCGGCGAACAATTCTTCGAGATTGTATTTCTTGTTGAGCGGCACGAGCTGATTGCGCAATTCGTCGTTTGTGGCATGCAGCGAAATCGCCAGCATCGCGCCGGTGCGTTCGCCCAGTTCCCTGATCCTGGGCGCAACGCCCGCGGTAGATACCGTGATGCGTCGGCGCGAGATGGATATGCCGTCGCCGTCCGAGATCGTGTCGATGGCGGCGGCGATGTGGTCAAGATTGTACAACGGCTCGCCCATGCCCATGAATACGATGTTGGTCAGCGCGCGGTCGCCGTCGTTGAGCGGGCGATCCGACGTGGGCCATTCGCCAAGCGCGTCGCGCGCGATCAGCACTTGGGCGACGATCTCCTGCGCCGTGAGATTGCGCACCAGCTTTTGCGTGCCGGTATGGCAAAAGGTGCAATTCAAGGTGCAGCCGACTTGGGAACTCACGCACAGCGCGCCGGCGCGGCCGACATCGGGGATGAACACGCACTCGGCCTCGACGCCTGGCCCAAAACGGATCAGCCATTTGCGCGTGCCGTCCTGGGACACTTGCGCGGCGGCGATTTCGGGACGGGCGAGGGCGTAATGCTCGGCTAGCGTCGCGCGCAATTCCTTGGCGACATTGCTCATCGCCGCAAAGTCGGTAACGCCATAATGATAGATCCAGCGCCACAGCTGCTCGGCGCGCATCTTGGCTTTCTTCGGCTCGACGCCGACGGCGACCAGCTTCTCGGCCAGTTCGTTCTTACCGAGGCCGGAGAGGGAGGGTTTGGCGGGTTGATTCACGGCTATCGCTTTGGGCTGCGCTGCAGCTTGGGCAACGCGGTTTCCAGCGCCGCTGTAATAACCTCGTTAAGCGAAAGGCCCCGCTCGGTCGCTATGCGCGCATAGGCGCGATGTAAGTCAGGCCGCGTTCGCACGTTGAACTGCCCTTTGAAAGGCTTGTCTGGCTCGCGGCCACCTTCGGCGCAGTCAGCGAGATAATCGTCGACCGCGTGCCGGAACGCTTTCACGAGCCCGGCCGCTGTCGCGCTCTCGAACGTCACCAAATCGCGGAGATTGGCGAGCTTGCCGTGGAAGACGTTGTCGGCCTCGCTCAGTTCAGCGGTGCCGATATAGCCCTTGTACTCAAGGTGGGTCATATCAACCCCTCGCTCTCCAGAATTTCGCCGACCTCGCGCAAGACGTAGTGTTTCACGATTTTCGAAGGGTGGGGCTCGTGCAGGCTCAAGGTTGGCAACCCCTCTGCCTTGAACTTGCGGCGCGAGCCCTTTGCCTTTTTCTCCACATGCCCGCAATGCGCGAGCAGGCGCGTGAGTTCATCCCATGTAAAGTCGGCCGGGCGTTGCTTGAACCGCTCGATGAGTTTGTCGATCGCCGCCACGCCTCGATCCTTGTAACCGAATATAGTTACAGAGATAGCGGCGGTCAATGCCTCATTCCGGCGAGACTGCGGGCGTTTTCCGCAGCCGCGCCTCGCGCAGCGTGATCGTCAGCGTGGCGGCGATCACCACGGCGGCGCCCAGCATGGCCCAGCCGTCTGGGGCTTCGTCGAACAGGATGAGCCCCACCAGCAGCGCGAAAATGAGGCGCGTGTACTCAACGGGGGCGATTGCCGCCGCATCGCCAAGGCTCATGGCGCGCATGTAGAGCGCCTGGTTAAGCAGGCCCATCGCGCCCATGGCGGCGAGCAGGGCAAGATCGGGCGCGCTCGGCCAGCGCCATTCGAGCAGCGCCAAAGGCGTTGAAAGCGCAAGGCCCAGAACCGCGCTCCAGACCAAGAGCGAAGTCAGCGAGTGATCGCGAGTCAGCGACTTCATGCCGGTTACGGTCATCGCGAATAGCGCGCCGAAGCGAGCCCCGCGAGTGCGGGCAGCGCGGGCGCCGCACCCGATGGCCGCAGCATGATCAGCACGCCGGCGAACCCGATCAAAGTCGCGCCCCAGCGCCACACGCCGACCGGTTCGCGTAGTACAAACATAGCAAGCGGCACAAGCCAGAGCGCGCGGGTGAAGGAGAGCGCGTTGGCCTCCGCGAGCGGCATGTTCTGGTAGGCGTAGAAGCCCAGCACCGTGCCCGCAATGGCGGCAAGCGCGCGGAACAGGATGAGGCCATAACGCCGCGCCGCGAAAGCGCGCTTGGGATCGCGCAGAATGATCGGCGCGAGCACGATCAATCCGGCAAGCTGACGATAGAAGGTCTGCACCGCGGGCGAATAGGAGTGGCCGAGATGTTTGACCAAAGTCGTCATCAGCGTGAACGTCACCGCCGAAGCCAGCATCCACAAAGCGCCGCGCGCATTGGCGGAGAGGCGGCCGTACGCGGCGGCGAGATCGGTCATGACTGACGATGCCGCTTTGGCGTCTCGCTCATCTCCAGCTTCGGTCCCCCCGGCATGATCGGACGGGCGGGGTAGCCGCCGAGCGCGATCAGGCGGTCGTACATCACGATGGCGCCGGCGAGACCCACGTTGACGCAGAACTTGGTCGGGACTTTCACCACGTGATTGCAGCGCGCGACGAGTTCCGGCGACAGCGAGCCGCGCTCGCGCCCCAGCACATAGGCCGCCGCTTGCGGATGCATGAAGCGTGGCAGCTCCACGGCCTCATCTGTAAGCTCGACGCCGACGAGCGCGCAGCCCTTTGGGAGGCGCAACTCTTCGACGCTCGCCCAGGGATAATAGGGCACGTGACCGAAGCTGCGCGAAGTATCGGCGTTGTAGGCCTCGCGCAGTTTCGGATGCGCGTTCACGGTGAAGAAGAAGCTCGCTCCGAAAGCATGCGCGGTGCGCATCAAGGCGCCCAGGTTCATGGGCTTGGAGATTTCCTCGGCGCCAATACCGAAATAGCCGCGCATCAATCTCCCCCTCCCCCCACCGGCTGCTCCGCAGCCGGCGAATCCATAGCGAGCGGGATCGCTTTGCGATCCCGTGGCGGGGAGGGGGTTGGGG
>JAKFYF010000003.1 GCA_021731005.1 Hyphomonadaceae bacterium | reverse complement strand
GGGGGTGGGGGGCGCGCCGACACGTCAGGTGCTCGCGTGTCGGCACGCGCCCCCTCCGGCTCGCATTCGCTCGCCACCTCCCCCGCAAGGGGGGAGGCCGCGCTCAACATCAATCGCCGGCTCATTTCTCTCTCCGCAACGTTACCGCGACCAATCCATCGCCGGAAAGCACCGATGGCTTCTTCACGCTTACCTCCACCCAGCGCGCACGCGGGGAAAGCGCTAAACAATGCCCGGCCACGCGGTCGGCAAGCGTTTCGATCAAATGCGCCGGCTCGCCCAGATCGTCGCGAATGAAATGCAGGATGCGGTCATAGTCGATGGTGGCGCCGATGCGGTCATGGGCGGCGTAATGCGGCGGATCGGCAAGCGCCAGCGCCACCGAAATGCGCACTTCCTGGGGCGCGGCGCGCTCGGGCTCGGGCACGCCGACGCGGACGATGGCTTTGGCGTCGTCGATGCGGATAATATGGAGATCGGCCACGCTTAAGCTTACTCAACCAAACGCGATCAAGCCAGCACCGAACGCGACGATCAGCGCGCCGGCCCAGCGCCGCGGGCCGAGCCTTTCGCGCAGGAACACAAAGGCGACCAGCGCGCCCCAGACCACCGAGGTTTCGCGCAGCGCCGTCACCTGCGCAATCGGGGCGAAGGTCTGCGCCCACAGCACCAGGCCGTAGCCGGCGAAACCAGCGACGCCGATGGCGATGCCCCGCAGCGGCGCGACCGAGGCCGCTGCAAGCAAACCGCGGCCGCGCCGCCAGAGTGCGAACGCAGCCATCGGCGCCGATTGCAGCGCCATCTGCCAGCCGATATATTGGAGCGCGTCCCCGGCCGCGCGCGCCCCGAGCGCATCGATCAGCGAGTAAGCAGCGATGGTAAGCCCGCAGGCGAGCGCCCACAAAGTGGCGTTGAGCGGCGCGCGCGGGCTTGCGCCGACCGCAAGCACGCCAGCTGATACAAGAGCGATTCCAAGCGCCTCGATGGGCGGCGGAACCTCTTGCGCGGCGAGCCCCGCCCCCACCGCCACCAACAGCGGCGCCGAGCCGCGCGCAAGCGTGTAGATGTGGGAGAGGTCGCCCAGATCGTAGCTCTTGAACAGCGTGAGCCAGTAAAGCAAGTGAACTAAGACCGACGCCGCGAGAAAGGGCCAAGCCTGCGCTCGCGGCGCGCCGAGGACGACAACAACCGACAGCCCGACCATGAGGCCGCCAACGGCGATCAGGAAGGCGTCGGTGACGCGGTCAGGCTGCCTGTCGCCGCCGCCCTTAAGGGCCGCGTTCCAGCTGGCGTGTATCAACGCCGAAGTCAAAGCTGCGGCAATGGCTAGCGGGGGCATGGCGACGCCTAGGGACCGCCGACGCCGGCGCCGGCCAGAGTTGAGATTGCAGGCGACGACGGCGCTGGTCCATAGTGCATCGTATGAGCCCAAAAGAATTCGACATCGTCGTTTACGGCGCCAGCGGCTTCACCGGGCGCCTGGTCGCCGAATACGTGCTGAAGACGTACGGCGCGGCAGGTCCGCTGCGCTGGGCCATGGCTGGCCGCGATAAGGGCAAGCTGCGCGCAATTGCGCGCGAACTAGGGGCGCCGGAAAGCCTGCCGACGCTAGAAGCCAACGCCGACGATGCCGCCACGCTTGACGCGTTGGCCCAGCGCGCGAGCGTGATCCTAACCACTGTCGGCCCTTATCAACTCTATGGCGAGGCGCTGGTGGCGGCGTGCGCGCGCACGGGAACCGATTATGTCGACCTGTGCGGCGAACCAGCCTGGATGGCGCAGATGATCGCCCGCTACGAAAGCGCAGCGAAGGCCTCGGGCGCGCGCATCACTTTCTCTTGCGGCTTCGACTCGATCCCGTTCGATTGCGGCGTCTTCTATCTGCAGCAGCAGGCGATGGAGCGCTTCGGCCACCCGTTCACGCGCGTACGCGGGCGCGTGCGCACGATGAAGGGTGGTTTCTCCGGCGGCACGTTGGCCTCGATGCTGGCGACTTTGGAGGCGGGCCGGCGCGATCCCAGCATCGTCAAAACCATGACCAATCCCTATGCGCTGGTTCCCGCCTCCCCCGGCGTGCGCCAGCCACGCGGCGACAGCGTCGTGCACGACGAAGGGATCGGCTGGTCGGCGCCCTTCATCATGGCGGCGATCAACACCAAGAACGTGCACCGCACCAATGCGCTGACCAATTTTCGTTACGGGCGCGATTTTACCTATGACGAGATGCAATTGATGGGCGCTGGGAACGCCGGCGAGAAACGCGCGAAAGCCGCGCTCAATCAGGCGCGCACGCAGATGGCGCTGCTCGCGTTCGCGCCGACGCGGGCGCTGCTGCGGCGTTTTGCGCTGCCCAAGCCTGGGCAAGGCCCTTCGAAGCAGGAGCGCGAAAGCGGATCGTACGAAGTGCTGTATGTCGGCGACATGGGCGCAGGCGCTAACGATGGGCGCACGCTGCGCGCCGTGGTCAGTGGCGACAAGGACCCGGGTTACGGCTCGACCTCGAAGATGATCACGGAAGCGGCTTTGTGTTTGAAGGATACGCCGCGCTCGACCACGCCGGGGGCGATATGGACGCCAGCCGCGGCGATGGGCCAAGCGCTGATTGCGCGGTTGCAGGAGAAGGCGGGGTTGAGGTTTGGGCTAGAGAATTGACGCAGTGTCACCTCTCCCCCCGCGGAGCGTAAGCGGGGGAACTGGAGCGCCCTAGTACTCGAACATCTTCTCGTCGCGCTCGGCGCGGCGTTTGGCTTGGGAGAGGATGTGGGCGGCGAGTTCGTCGCGGGTGAGCGACGGGGTCACGCCGGAGGGGTCGAGATTGTGCTCGGCGACGAGCGCGCGCAGCGCGCCCAGATCTTGGGCCGCGAGCGCATCCTGCAGCGCGGGTTCGCCCTCGCGCTTGTAGAGGCCGGTGGGATTGAGGTTTGCTCCCCCGCCCGCGGAGGAACTGGCAGCGCGCGCAGCGCGATGACTGAGGGGGCGGACGCCGGCGTTGGCGGACTTACCCCCTCCCTTCGCTCCGCTCGGACCTCCCCCGCTTGCGGGGGAGGAAACGCTCGCCGCGACCTCCTCGATAACCTCCTCGTCCACCTCGCGCCGCGACTCGTGCAGCCGCATCACCGCGTCCAGGCGATCGGCAAATTCCGGATTGCGCTTCGCCTCGCGGCGAATTTCGTCGAACAAGCGGTCGAGCGTTTTGTTGAGGCTCATAAGGCCGGCGCACGCTCCACCTTGGCGAGGAATTCTTCCCCCAGTTTGGCGATCGTGGTCGCCATCGCGCCGTACTTCTGATCGAAGGTGCGCGGGGTGTCCGACCACTCGGCCGCCTTGGCGATGTCGACATGCTGGGGAATGCGCACGTCGAACATGGCCTCCCCCAGATTGTCCTTGAGCAATTGCGCCTCCGAGCGATGCAGCGAAAACGTATCGTCGTACTTGGTCGCCAGCACCATCAACTGCGACGGGCCGCCGCGGCGCTCGTTGATCAGCCTGAGCGCCCGCTTGCGGAACGAGATGAGCCCGAGGCGCGACACGTAATCGGGAATGCTCGGCGCCAGGATAGCATCGGCGGCGATCAAGGCCGCTTCCGCGAACAGCGAAATCCCCGGCGGGCAATCGATCAAGATGTAGTCGTAATCGTTGATCACGCTCTTGATGCCGTTGGCGAAACGCTCGCAAATCCATTTCTGGATGTTGTCGATCTGGAAGCCGCGCTTGACGAAATTCTCGATCATGTCGCGTTCGACAATGCGGAACTCGGGCGCGGACGCGCACAGCGAAACGTCGGGCTTGCCCTTCAAATCGCTGACCTTGTGCTCGATCAATTGTTTGAACGGCTTGGGGCGCTGCTGCACGATGTAGGATTCGAAATAAAAATCGAGCGTGCGTTCGGCCTCGCGCATCGCGTTCCACTTTTCCGAGCCCGCCGCCATGATCGAGGCGTTGGTCTGCGGATCGAGATCGATGATCAGCACGCGCCGGCGCTGCTGCAGCGCCAATGTTTCCGCAAGCGAAACGGTCGTCGTCGATTTACCGACGCCGCCCTTCATGTTGATCACTGACACCAAGCGCGCGGGCATGTTCTGGCCCTTTCCAAGTCCGTGTTCGAAGCCGGGACGGTCGGCCCGGATGGTTAGTTTTTGGTGAAGACAGCCATGTGGAAAACGGGGGCATCCCTACCCTGCCGGCGACCCTAACGCCGCACTCAGGGCCGGTTCAAGTGGCCTGTGAGAGTGTCGTTTTCGAGGACGCGAGGAAATTACGGGCCGGTAACCCGCAAGAGGAGTACAAGATCATGAAAAACAAGCTTTTCGCCGGCGCGCTTGCGCTGCTGGCGCTTGCTGGGATGGCCGCGCCCGCGGCCGCCGACGATTTCCGGCGGGGCTTGCACGGGGATTGGCGCGGCCCTGGCGACGGCCGGAGCGGGCATCGGCGCAATGTGATCACCATCCGCGACGACGGGCGCAGCTTCAGCGTCAATCCGGGCGACCGCCTGTTCTATCGCCTGCTGGACCGCCCGTTCGGATTCCGCCCGGGCCTCACTTATGCCTACACCGATCGCTGCAACCGCCATGGCTGCGTGGCCTTCGTGTTCGACGGCTGGCGCCAGCGTCCGATCGATCGCATCTTCGCCCCGCACTTGCCGATGCGCGCGTATCAATGGCGCGAGGCGCGCGACTTCGATCGCTCCTATCGCGGTTACGGCCGCTACGAGCGCGACGACCGCGGCTGGCGTAATGACGAGGACCGCCTCTATCGCGAAGGCCGCGATCACGGCTGGGACGGCAACGATGGCGAGCGCCGTTGGCCGGGCGGCGACGATAATCGCGAGCATGGCGGGTTGCGCGAGCGCGGCGAACTCGAAGGCGCTCCTCGCCGCCGTTGAGATGAGTGCGACACGAACCGAGGCGTCCGCGAAAGCGGGCGCCTCTTTGCGTATGGACCGCCGGCGTCCCGCCGGCCCTTCTTTGCGTGATGCAACAAAGCCGGCGGGACGCCGGCGGTCCATAACAAACGCTACGCCGGTGCTTCGTTGTCGTGGCTGGCCGGTTCGCCCATCAACACCAATTCCTCCGCCGCAGTCGGGTGCACCGCGCAGGTTGCGTCCCATTGCGCCTTGGTGAGCCCCGCCTTCACGGCGATGGCGGCCACCTGAATGAGTTCTGGCGCCTCGGGGCCGGCCAAATGCACGCCGATGACGCGATCGTTCGCGGCATCCACCACGAGCTTCATCAGCGTGCGTTGCTCGTTGCCGGCAAGGATGTTCTTCATCGGTCGGAACACGCTCTTGAAGATGCGCACTTTTCCCTTGGCGCGCGCGTCCGTTTCAGTGAGCCCCACGCACGCGATCGGCGGACGCCCGAACACGGCCGAGGCGACATCGGCGTGATCGAACGCCATTGGATTGCCTGAGAACTCGCTCTGCACAAACGCCACCGCCTCGCGGATCGCCACCGGGGTAAGATTGATGCGGTCGGTGACATCGCCGACGGCGAAGATCGACGGAACATTGGTGCGTGAAAACTCGTCCACCGCAATCGCGCCGTTCTTGGCCAATCTTACGCCGACGATTTCGAGTCCAAGGGCGCCCGTGTTCGCCTCGCGCCCGATGGCGAACATGACCTGCTCGGCCTCCGCGGTCGCGCCATTGCTCAAACGCGCGCAGCGCCGGCCGCCCGGAGCTTCGGCCAACTCGGCGAATGTGGCGTTGAGCACGAGTTTGACGCCGGTGCGCGCGAGTTCGTTTTGCACGTGATCGCGCAAATCTTCGTCGAACCCGCGCAGAATTTTCCCGCCGCGATAGAGCAAGGTGGTCTCCACGCCGAGACCGGAGAAAATCGAGGCGAACTCCACCGCGATATAACCGCCGCCGCAGACAATGATGCTCCCCGGCAAGCGCCCCAGGTGGAACGCTTCGTTCGAAGTGATGGCGAACTCCTGCCCCTGCAACTCGAGCGGCCGATAGGGGTGACCGCCGGTGGCGACAAGGATGCGCTCGGCGCTGATCGCCTCGCCGGATTTTTCCAGGCGCACGCTTTGGGGTCCGGCGACCACCGCGCGCTGCTCGAATATGGTCACGCCCGCGGCGTCGAGATTCTTGCGATAAAGTCCCGAGAGCCGGGTGACTTCGGCCTGCACATTATCGCGCAATGTCGGCCAATCGAAGCGCGCGTTCTCGACGCTCCAGCCGAACCCGGCGGCGTCCTTGAACGATTGCGTGAACTCGGATGCGTAAACCAACAGCTTCTTCGGCACGCAACCGCGGATCACGCAAGTGCCGCCAATGCGATACTCTTCCGCAATCGCCACCCGCGCCCCAGCCTTGGCCGCAAGCCGCGCCGCGCGCACCCCGCCAGAGCCGGCGCCGATGACGAAGAGATCGTAGGTGTGGGGCATGGCGTGTATCTGGCGCTTTCCCTTGGTTCACGCAACGCAGAGGCAACCCGCTCTATCCGGAGAGACCGTAAGCCCCCCATCCGGCCCTTCGGGCCACCTTCTCCCCGCGCACGGGGAGAAGGATCGCTCCGTTTTAGTGCGCGACCTTCATATAGCCCGGCAACCAATCCTCGTGCGCCTTGCGCAGGCCTTCAAGCGAGACGCATTCGCGGTTACCGGAGGCGCCAAGATAACTCAGCTCGCGTCCACCGGCTTCGCCAACAACTAGGAACGCCACACCCTCCGCGCGCGCGCGGCTCTCCAGCGCGTCCATGCGGTTCGGCGACAGCCCGATCAAATAGCGCGCCTGGTCTTCGCCGTAGAGAACCGCCACGTCGCTCAGATCGCCTTGATAGCCGAGCGCAACGCCAATGCCCGAACCCAGCGCCATTTCAGCCACCGCGCAAGCCAAGCCGCCATCGCTGAGATCGTGGCACGCCCGCACCATGCCATCCGCGATCAGTGCGCGTACGAAATCGCCGTTTCTCTTCTCTAGCGCGAGGTCCACAAGCGGGGCCGCGCCGCCCAGTCCAAACAGCTCGCGCGCATACATGCTCTGGCCGAGATGGCCCGCGCCCTCGCCGATCAGCACCAGCACGTCGCCCGCTTTGAGCGCATCTGCCGTCGCACGCCGCTCCATATTCTCTAGAATGCCGACGCCGCCGATCGCCGGGGTTGGCAGTATCGCCTTGCCGTCGGTCTCGTTGTACAAGCTGACATTGCCGCTGATGACGGGAAAATCGAGCGCGCGGCAGGCTTCGGCCATGCCTTCGATGGCGTAAACAACTTGCCCCATGATTTCGGGGCGTTGCGGGTTGCCGAAATTGAGATTGTCGGTGACCGCAAGCGGGCGCGCGCCGACTGCGCTCAAATTGCGCCACGCCTCCGCCACCGCCTGCTTGCCGCCTTCGTAGGCATCGGCCTCGACATAGCGCGGGGTCACGTCGCAAGTCATCGCAAGCGCGCGCGGGCCTGGAAAAAGTCGTACGATTGCGGCGTCACTTCCGGAATCGGCGACGGTGTCGCCCATGACGTCGCGATCGTACTGCTCCCAGATCCAGCGCTTTGAGCAGATGTCGGGCGAAGCCATCAGCTTGCTCAGCGACGCGGCGAAGCCTGGATAATCTTCCACCAGCCGTTTTTGCTCGCCCGCATTCAGCGGGATCGCCTTCAGCGGCGCCACGTGGGGCCGTTCGTATTTTGGCGCTTCGTCCGCGAGCGGCGCCAGCGGCAAATCGCAGACGATCTCGCCATGCCAGCGCAGGGTGAGATTTCCGGTGTCTGTGGTGGCACCGATCACCGCGGCATCGAGATTCCATTTATCGAAAATCGCCTTGGCCTGGCCTTCACGCCCTGGCTTCAGCACCATGAGCATGCGCTCCTGGCTTTCGCTGAGCATGAATTCGTAGGGCGTCATGCCCTCTTCGCGCGCGGGCACGGCGTCGAGATCGAGTTCGATCCCCGCGCCGCCTTTCGACGCCATTTCGATGGACGAGGATGTCAGCCCCGCCGCGCCCATGTCCTGGATGCCGATAATGGCGTCGGTTTCCATTAATTCTAGACAAGCTTCGATCAGCAATTTTTCCAGGAACGGATCGCCGACTTGTACAGTGGGGCGCTGGCTGTCGTCGCCCTCGACGAATTCGGCGCTAGCCATGGTGGCGCCGTGAATGCCGTCGCGGCCGGTCTTGGCCCCGACATACACGACCGGGTTGCCCGCGCCCTTGGCGGCGGAGGTGAAAATTCTGTCGCGCGGGGCAATGCCGAGGCAGAACACGTTGACCAGGATGTTGCCGTTGTAGCGCTTGTCGAAATTGGTTTCTCCGCCCACGGTCGGCACGCCGACGCAATTGCCGTAAAAGCTGATGCCGCTGACGACGCCATCCACCAGCTTGCGCGTTTTCGGATGCTCGGGCGCGCCGAAACGCAGCGCATTCATGATCGCGATGGGCCGCGCGCCCATGGTGAACACGTCGCGCAGAATGCCGCCGACGCCGGTGGCCGCGCCCTGGAACGGCTCGATGAAACTTGGGTGGTTGTGGCTCTCCATCTTGAAGATGGCTGCGAGCGGTTTTCCATCAGGACCGGCGCCGATATCGATGGCGCCGGCGTTCTCGCCCGGGCCGTAGATCACGTGGGGCGCCTTGGTCGGGAACTTCGCCAGATGCACGCGCGTGGATTTGTACGAACAATGCTCGCTCCACATCACCGAGAAGATGCCAAGCTCGGTGACGTTGGGGGTACGGCCGAGCTTCTGCAGCACAAGTTGGTACTCGTCGGCGGAAAGGCCGAATTCTTCGGCGAGCGCCAGGGTTCCTGGCGCGATGGGGTCGAGGGACATGGGCGGGGGATAGACCAGTTTGCGGCGGTGCAGCAACCAAGGGACCAGCCCCTCATATTGCTAACTTAGCCAGGTTGTGTTACCAACTTGGCCATGATCAAGGTAAATGTCCTCGAAGCCAAGAACCGGCTTTCCGAGCTTTTGCGCGCGGTGCAGGCCGGCGAAGAGGTGGTGATCGCCAATCGGGGAGAGCCCGTGGCGCGGCTGGTGGCGGCTAATCCAGTGGCGCCTCAGATCGGGACCGGGGCTAGCATCCTCAAATGGCTCCAAGAAAATCCGCTGCCAGAGAGTTCGCGTCGTAGCGCTGAGGAAATCGACGCCTTCATTGCCGAAGAGCGAGCGGCCTGGGATTGATCTATCTCGACTCCTGTCTCGTCATCTACCTCGTGCAACAACACCCGGTTTGGTTTGCGCGCGTCGATCAGGCTATTGCGGCTGCGGCCTCAACTCAGTTTGCGATCTCGCCGCTGGTGGTCGGCGAATGCCTCGTTTTGCCCTTCAAAACCCACGATCTTCCGCTGCAGCGCAACTTCGAGGGCGTCTTCGGGCGTTTCATTCGGCTCGGCATGCCAGAGGAGGTCTATGTTAATGCCGCCCGTCTTCGCGCGCTCTCCTCGTTGAAGCTGCCCGACGCCCTGCACCTTGCCTGTGCGCAGCATCACGCGTGTTCCGCGCTTTGGACCGCCGATGGCCGGCTCAGCGCAGCGGGGGGCCAATTCGTGCAAGTGCTTGCCCCCTAGGCCAAGCTCGACAAGACGCGCCGGCCCGCGCTAGCTGCCGCCGACAGGAGCCCCCCATGCGCGAAGTCCCATTAGCCGATCTGCCAACCCTGGTCGGCCAGGAGATTGGTGTTTCCGACTGGCTGGAAATCACCCAGGACAGGGTCAATCGTTTCGCCGACGCGACGGGCGACCACCAATGGATCCATGTCGACGTCGAACGAGCGACAAAGGAGCTCGGCGCACCGATTGCGCACGGATTTCTGGTGGTGTCGCTGATCCCGTTCCTGGCCAAGAACATCATCCAGTACCAGGGCGTCGGCCGCGGCATCAATTACGGCTCCAACAAAGTGCGCTTCACCAATGTGGCGCCGGTGGGCGGGCGCATCCGCATGCGCGTGACCATGCTGTCGGCCGACATGCGCGCGGGCGCGTATCAAGTGGTGAACCAATGCACCATCGAGGTCGAAGGCCAGGAGCGTCCCGCCTGCGTCGCAGAGAATATCAGCCTGCTCTATCCGGCCTAGAGGCCTCTCTCGTGCTCACCTTCGTCGAATCGCTTTCGCTGGCCGGCGACCGCGCCAAGCAGAATGACGATGCGTTTGGATTCGCGGGGGGTAGCGCATGGGTGCTGGACGGCGCTACCGACCTCGGCGACGCCCCGCTCATGGGCGGCCCGTCCGACGCCGCTTGGATCGCGCACTTCGCCAATGCTTGTTTGCACCACGGCGCGTGCGACAGCATTAGGGAGGCAGTTCGCCGCGCGAGCCTTTATGCCGGCGCGGCATTCATGCAGCGCGTGGGAGCTCAAAGCTATGAGCGCTGGCAATCGCCGATCTCCTCGCTGCTGATGCTGGAGGAAACCGAGGCCGGCATTGCCGCGCTCGACCTCGGCGACTGCCGGGTGTTTGCGCTCGACGCCGCGGGCGCTGTGTTCGTCGCGGGCGGACCGGCGGATGCCGCCAATGACGAAAGCACCCTCGCGGCCAAGCAGACTGACCGACACGAACCGCTACTGCGCCGCGCGGATACCATCGGCATGCTGCGCCGCATGCGGGCGGAATTGAACAAGCCAGGCTCACGCTGGACCTTCTGCCTCGATCCCGCCTGCGCCGACCAGGCGCGCGCATTCTCCTGGGTGATCTCCCGCCCGGCGCACCTGCTGCTCATGACCGACGGTTTTTCCGCGCTAGCCGATCGCTACCGGGCCTATGATGCTCGGGGGCTGGTGCGCGCCGCGCTCGACAAGGGCGTGCACGAATTGGGGCGCGAGCTGCGCGCGATCGAAAACGCCGACGAGGCGGGCGCTTTGCATCCTCGCTTCAAGAAGAGCGACGACGCCACTGCCCTTTTGATGCGGCTGATATGAGGAGAATTCCATGAACCGCCGCGAATTGCTCACCTCCAGCGCCGCTCTCGCCCTCCTTCCCGCCTGCGCCACCACGGATTCTCCCATGACCGAAACGCCCACTCCGCCCGTCGCCCGCATCGAGCCCAAGACCATCACCCAGCTGGGCCGCACGCGCACCGACAATTACGCCTGGCTTAAGGACGAGAACTGGCAAGAGGTGATGCGCGACCCTTCGGTGCTGCGCGCCGATATCCGCGCCTATCTCAACGAAGAGAACGCCTATCGCGAAGCGCTGATGGCGCCGACGCAGGCGCTGCAGGAAAAGCTCTACCAGGAAATGCGCGGGCGCACCAAAGAGGACGATTCCTCCGTGCCGACGCCGGACGGCGCGTGGGAGTATTATCGCCGCTTCGAGATCGGCGCGCAGCATCCGAAATATGTACGCCGCCCGCGCGGCCAGGACGGGCCGGAATCCGTGCTCATCGATGTCGACGAACAAGCACGCGGCAAGACCTTCTACAAGGTGATCGCCGCGCAGCACTCGCCCGACCACGCGCTCTACGCCTACGCCGTCGATGAGCAGGGATCGGAAATCTACAGGGTCTATGTGAAAGACCTTGCGAGCGGGGAAACGCTGGCGCACCGGGTCGAGAATTGCACCGGAGATTTCTGCTGGTCCCCGGACTCGCGCTTTTTGTTCTGGACCTTCCGCGATGACAACGGCCGCCCGGCGAAGATCTACCGCCGCCCCGCGCGCGGCGGCGAGGATACGCTGGTGTACGACGAGCCGGACGAAGGCTTCTTCCTCAGCGTCTACCCCAGCGAGAGCCGTGAATTCATTCTGATCGCCGCTGGCAACAACGCGCAGTCCGAATACTACACGATCCCAGCCGCCGATCCCACCGCGGCGCCTGCGTTGTTCGCCGCGCGCGAGGCCGACCTCCTCTACACGCCCACGCACTGGAACGGTCGCTGGTATGTGCTGAGCAATGGCGACGGCGCGGTTGACTTCAAAGTGATGGCCTGCGCGCCAGGCGCCACCGCGCGCGCAAACTGGAGCGAGTTCATCCCGCACGAGCCGGGCCGTTATATTCTCGGGCTCGCCGCCAAGAAGGACTATCTCGTGCGTTCGGAGCGCGCCAACGCGCTGCCGCGCATCGTCGTGGCCCACCGCGACGGCGGCGAGCACGCCATCGCCTTCGCGGAGGAGGCTTATTTAGTCGAACTCGCCGGCGGCTACGAATACGATACCGCGATCCAGCGCTACACCTACGAATCGCCGACCACGCCGACGCAATGGTTCGATTACGACATGCGGTCGCACACCCGCACACTGCGCAAGACGCAGGAGATTCCCTCCGGGCACGACGCGGCGGCTTATGTCGCGCAGCGCTTCTTCGCTGCCGCGTCCGACGGCAAGCGCGTGCCGATCACGGTGCTGATGAAGCGCGGAACCCCGCTCGATGGTTCGGCGCCCATGCTGCTCTATGGCTACGGCTCCTACGGCTATGCCATGGACGCGGATTTTTCCACGCAGAGGCTAAGTCTGGTCGACCGCGGCTGGGTGTACGCCATCGCCCACGTGCGTGGCGGCTCGGAGATGGGCTTCGGCTGGTTTCAGGACGGGCGCCGCTTCACCAAGCGCAATACCTTCACCGATTTCGTCGCCTGCGCCGAAGAACTGATCGCGCGCGGCTACGCGCGCGCCGGCAACATTGTCGCTGAAGGACGCTCGGCGGGCGGACTGCTGATGGGTGCGATCAACAATATGCGCCCCGAGCTCTGGGCGGGCGTAATCGGCGGCGTGCCGTTCATCGACGTGATCAACACCATGAGCGACACATCGCTGCCGCTGACCCCGCCCGAATGGCCCGAATGGGGCAATCCGATCGAGGACCCCGCCGCCTACGACTACATGGCTTCCTATTGTCCCTACACCAACATAGCCGCGCGCCCCTACCCGGCCGTGCTTTCGACCGGAGGCCTCACCGATCCGCGCGTCACCTATTGGGAGCCGGCGAAATGGGTCGCCAAACTCAGGCCGCACACGACAAGCAATCGGCCCGTTTTGCTCAAGATGAACATGGGCGCCGGCCACGCGGGTTCGGCGGGACGGTTCGAGCATCTGCGCGAAATCGCCCACGACTACGCGTTCGCGATCAAGGCGGTGGGGGGGGAGGAAGCAGGCGGGAGATTCTAGGCCCTGAACCCAAACCACCGTGCACGATGGATGTCTTCGATGTTGTCCGCATAGCCGGTGAGGTCGGGGTGAACGAGGTTGGTTGAATTGATGAAGGTGCTCATGCACACCGGCGCATCGTCCAGCATCAGTTGCTCTGCTCTAGCCATGAGCTCGCCGCGCTTGGCAGCATCGGGCTCGAAATCGGAATCTCGCACCAGCCGATCGTATTCGGGGTTTGAGTACCCGGCATAATTCTGCGGTCCGGTGCGCGTTTCCAGCAGATACAAAAAATTCTTGGCGTCGTTATAGTCGGCGCCCCAGCCGTCATCGGCGCAATCGAACCGCTTGGCCAGTAAATTCTCAAAATGCACCTGCGGTTCGGCGGCGTGCAATTGCACGCTGACCCATGGCGCGATCGAGCGCCATTGATCCTGCACCACCACCGCGACGCGCGGATAGTCGCCGGTGTTGCGGTGCGAGAGTTCAAAACGCAGCGGACTGTCTGGGCCGTACCCCGCGGCGCGCAACAGGCGTTCGCTCTCTTGGCGCCGCTCCGCAATTGGGCGCCCCGCCCACCGATAGCGCGCCGTGCCGGGGTAATTCGCTATTCCCGGCGGAACAAGCGAGTAAGCGGGCCGTTCGCCGGTTCTATAGATTTGCTGGGCCAGGAGCTCACGTTCGTGGGCCATGGACAAGGCTTGGCGCACGAGTACGTCGTTGAACGGCGGGCGCGTAGTGTTGAAGGAAAAATAATTGCAATAAAGGTACGGCGCCACGCGCGGATAACCCGGCAGCTCCTGGCGCAACATCTCAACCTGGTTGGACGGAAAGCGCGTGGCCCAGCCGGCCTCCTTGGCCAAGACGCGGCGCGTCATCGCGCCAACATCCGTCGTCGGATAATAATAGAGGTGCTCCATGATGACGTTGTCGGCGTCGAAGAAGGCTGGGTTGCGCGCCAGGTGAACGATGTAATTGGACCACCAGCGGTGCAGGATGAACGGCCCGTTGACGACGATGTTTTCCGGCTTGATCCAATCCTCGCCGTGCCGCTCCACTCGGTGCTTGGGAACCGGGAAGGCCGTGTAGTGTTTCAGCAATTGCGGCAGGTATGGCGCGGGGTGCTCAAGTTCCAATTCGAGCGTCAAATCGTCGAGCGCGCGCAAACCCAGATCCTCGGGTGGACGCGCGCCCGCATTGACTGCTTCGGCGTGTTTTATCGGAAACAGGATGGAGGCGTACGGCGCCAGTGTCGCCGGATTGAGAATGCGGCGGAATGCGAACACAAAATCGTGCGCGTCGCACGCCTCGCCGTCGGACCAGTGCGCGCGCCGCAGGGCAAACGTCCAGGTGCGGCCGTCGGCGCTGATCTCCCAGCTCTTGGCGATGCCCGGCACAGGATCGGAGTTTTCGTTTTCAGTGGTCAGGCCCATGAACATATTGCCGACGATATTGTTCTCCCAGCTCCCGGAAATCTTGTGCGGATCCAGCGAAAGCGGCTCGGCCCCATTGCATATGTCGAGCGAGCGGCGGACCTTGTCCAAGCCAATCACGCGAGCGCTGGAACACCCCGCAATCGCGGCTGCGCTCACCCCGCCCATGCCGCGAAGCAGCGATCTTCTGCTGGACTGCATCCTCATGGCCATGTCGAACTCAGCTTCCCGGCTGACAAACCTCGCCAGACCTCTAGAATGATCCTCCAACCAAGGGGAGCCCTAGAATGCGCATCGCCGCTTTTGTTGTTTTCGCACTGTTTGCCGCCACCGCGGCGGCGCAGACCACGCCCCAGCAGCGGGCCGGCGTCCTCGATCAGGTGTTTGCTTGCGCCGCCGTCAGTGGTGAGGCCGAGCGGCTTGCCTGTTACGACCAAGCGGTGGGGCGACTGCGCCAGGCGCAGAGCAGCGGTGAAGTTGTAGCGGTGGACCGCGCCCAGGCTGAAGAGATCGAGCGCGACGCTTTCGGTTTCTCGCTCCCAAGCTTGCCGCGTCTATTTGGCCGCGAACGCAACGCCGAGCCCGCGTTTTCAGAGCTGCAATTGGAAATCGCCCGCGTGGAGCGCCGCGCCAATCTGCCGGCGCGCTTCACCATGAGCAACGGCCAAGTCTGGACCCAAATCGGCACGGAGGGCGTCCGCCACGTCCGCGAGGGCGGGGCAGTGACCATCAGGCGCGCGGCGCTGGGCAGCTTTATGATGTCGGTGGAAGCAGGGGGCGGCGCGGTGCGGGTGCGGCGGACGCAGTAATGTAGGGAACAGAGATTAGGGATTAGGCGCCGTCATTCCGGGGCTCGGCGTTAGCCGAGAACCCGAAACCCAGGAGCGACAGCCGCGCTGGTTGCCCCTGGGTTCCGGATCGCGCTTCGCGCGTCCGGAATGACGGAGAATTTTCTTCCCTATTCGCTAATCCCTAGTCCTTATTCCCCCTACTCCTATTCCCCTCCTCACGCATCCAACGCATCGCGCAGGCCGTCGCCGAGAAAATTCAGCGCCAGCAGCGTGACCAGCATAGCCAGCGCCGGAGAGACCAGCATCCAGGGCGCGGCGATCATCTGGTCGGCGCCCTCCTTGATCAATTTGCCGAGCGACGTCAGCGGCTCCTGCACGCCCAACCCGATAAAGGAAAGAAAGCTCTCGGTGAGGATGATCACCGGGACATTGAGCGTGGCGAACACCGCGACAGGCCCCAGCACATTGGGCACGATATGGCGAAACACGATCTGCAAGGGGCTGGCGCCGGCCGCGCGCGCGGCGTCCACGAATTCCTTGTGGCGCAAGCTCAAAGTCTGCCCGCGCACGATGCGAGCCATGGTCAACCATTCGACCGCCCCGATCGCCATGAAAATAAGCATCAGGTTGGCCAGCGGATCCTTGAACTGGATCACGCTCATGAGCACAATCACGAAGAACACGAAGGGAATGGCGTAGAGGACGTCGACGATCCGCATCATCGCCTCATCGAGCCATCCGCCCAGAAATCCCGCTATTGCGCCGTAAATAACGCCGATTGTCAGCGCCACCAGGGTCGCCGCGGCGCCGACCAGCAACGAAGCCCGCAGGCCGATTAGGAGGCGCGCGACCATGTCGCGCCCAACAGTGTCGGTGCCGAGCAAGTGCATGCGGGCGAACGTCGGCGCCAAGGCTACCCGGTCGGGGTATATTTGGTCGAAGTCGTGAACCCAAAAAAACGGGCCCAGCACCGCCAGCAATACAAGAGCGGCTGTTACATAGAGGCTGATCGTTGCGGCGCGATTGCGCGCCAATCGACGGCGCGCGTCGTCCCAAAGCGAACGCCCCCTTG
This sequence comes from Hyphomonadaceae bacterium, assembly GCA_021731005.1. Classification (GTDB taxonomy): domain Bacteria; phylum Pseudomonadota; class Alphaproteobacteria; order Caulobacterales; family Aquidulcibacteraceae; genus Vitreimonas. The sequence goes on along the minus strand of JAKFYF010000003.1, from coordinate 16,280 downwards.
CCGGCTGCGAAGGCGCCGCCGCCGCCGTGATCGAAAGCTCGGTCATGGCGTTCGCGTCCGCGGATCGAGCAAGCGATACGTCAAATCAGCAGCGAGATTGAATAGGATGATCAGGAACGAATAGACCAGCACGACGCCCATCACCAAAGTGTAATCGCGCTGACTCGCCGCCAGCACAAATTGTTTTCCGATTCCCGGCAGCTGAAAAACCGTCTCGATCACGAACGAGCCGGCCATCACCCCCGCCAGCGCCGGACCGAGATACGAGACCACCGGTAGAAGCGCGACCGGCAAGGCGTGGCGCCAAATCACTTGCGCCTCGGGCAGGCCCTTGGCGCGAGCGGTGCGGATGGCGTTGGAGCGCAGCGCTTCAATCATGCTGGCGCGCATCAGCCGCGAAATGATGGCGATGAATGGAAGCGAGAGCGTAAAGATCGGCAACACGAGATACTGAAGCTGGAACTCATCGCGATAGAGGCCGCTCGTCGGCAGCAGGCCCCATTCGAGCCCGAACAAAAGTTGCATCAGCGGGCCGATCACCAACGGCGGCAGGCACACGCCGAGGATTGCAAGCGCCATCACCAAATGGTCTTGCAGCTTGTTCTGCCGCGTCGCCGCGACAATGCCGAGCGCGCCGCCCACCAGCAAGGCGATGCTCATCGCCCCAATGCCTAACAGCGCGCTGGTCGGGGCGCCTTCCGCCAGGATGTCGGCGACATCCTTGTCCTTGTAGATCATGGAGGGGCCGAGGTCGGCGCGCAGCAGGCCCCCGACATAGTCGGCGAGTTGCTGGCCTATGGGTTTGTCGAGGTCATAGGCGGCATCGAGCCGCTCCTCGATCGCAGCGGAAACCTGCCGCTCCTTGGTGAAGGGGCCGCCGGGGGCCGCGCGCATGAGCAGGAAAGCGCCGACAATGATGCAAAGCAGTGTCGGGACCGCGAAGAGAAGGCGTCGAACGGCTTGACCGAGCATTCCAAGTCCTAACTGCGGCCGACGGGCGCGGACCCTTGCCCCCAGGCTTGCCTGTGTCAACTTGAGGGCAGCATGACCGAGTTCCGGCCCGTGACCTCCAAATTTGCCGCCGCACCCCAATTGGCGCCCGCCGATCTGGCCTTGGCGGCGGCAGCCGGGTTCCGCACAATCATAAACAACCGCCCCGATGGCGAAGGCCCCGGCCAGCCCTCCGGCGCCGAAATGAGAGCGGCAGCCGAGGCGGCGGGGCTCGCTTACCACGCACTGCCCTTTCAAGGGCTGCCCCCGCCGGCGCTGGTCGAGGCGACAGCCAGGCTGCTGGAGACAGCCGAAGGGCCGATCTTGGCCTATTGCAAGAGTGGGACGCGTTCCATAATGGCGTGGGCCATGGCGCAAACCGCGACTGGCGCAGCCCCAGATGATGTGCTCGCCATCGCGGCAAAGGCGGGTTACGACTTGAGCGGGGTCAGGGGAGTGTGGAAGAAAATGATCTGGCTGGGCCGCCCGCTGGGTTAATTCAGCAAGGACCAGGCGCATTTCATCAGCACAACCAAGGACAGGGCAAGCAGCACGGTGCGGATGCGATCCAACACGAACATAAAAAAGCCGCCCATGAGCTGTGGTAGAGCAAACGCCATGCCCGCAGGGAGGATCATGCCATGACCGACACGTCCTCGCGCGCGTTTCAGGCTTCCGGCCCGATCTGGTTAAGGGACTTCGAATGGGGGCTGACCGGCCTCACGGTGCGCAAGACCGGCGCGCGGGTACCCTATTCGCCCTCGATCCTCAAAGAGGTCTCCGCTTTCTTCCGCTTCTTTTTCGCCGCTCACGGCATCGAGCCGGCAAGTCCGGGATTTACCATTTATTTTACGCCCGAACGCGCGCGGCCCTGGTACCTGATTTGGCCGGTCGCGCGGGCGGCGGGCGCGAAGCTCGCCCGCGACGCCGCATCCGCGGACGTGGTCATGCAGTTCGAGGACGCAACCTATAGCCCCAACCCGGCGCCCACGCGGCTCAAGGCGGGCGCGAAACTGATCAATTTCGGCTGCGCCGACGTCTCGAAATCCAACGTCGCCCGCGCCTCGGGGCTGGCGTTCGGCTATCCCCTCGCCGTGGATCCGCTTAGCCATGTCGGACCGGCGGTGGAAAAGTCGGAAATCAACGCCGCCCATGACGGGCGCATCGTGCAGTGCCCCACTCAGCCGGCGCCTGGGAAGGTCTATCAGCGCGTGGTGGATAATCGCGGTTTCGACCCTAATTACGTCGACGATCTGCGCACCTGCACGGTGGGGGGAAAGCCGGCTTGCGTGTTCATCAAGCGCCGCCCCGTAACCAAGCGCTTCGTCAATACGAATACCGAAGTGTTGCTTAGAGCGCCGGAAGAGGTCTTCTCGCCGGAAGAATTGAGCAAGATCGCGGCCTTCACCCAGGCGATCGGGTTGGACTGGGGCGGTGTGGACGTGCTGCGCGACCGAAGCGACGGCAAGCTCTACATCGTCGACGCCAACAAGACCGACATGGGGCCCCCGATCACGCTTAACCTTCCCGACAAGCTGAAGGCCGTCCGCATGCTCGCGGCTGCATTCCGCGCATTCGCGCGCGCAACGGCGAACTGAAGCGGGAGCTGACCCAAACCATGGCGTACAGAATCGCGTTTCTGCGCGACATGGATTTCTCCTATGGCGAGGCGCAGCGCGTCAGCCCGTTGATCCGGCGCGTGGTGGCCAACAATCCCGGGCCATTCACGTTTACTGGCACCGGCGTTTACATCGTCGGCCACGGTGAGGTTGCGCTCATCGATCCTGGGCCAGACACGCCCGAACATATCGATGCGCTGATGCGCGCGCTCGGCGAAGATCGCCTCACCCACATTTTCGTCACCCACTTCCACATGGACCACAGCCCCGCCGCGCGGCCGCTGGCCGAACGCACCGGCGCGAAAATCCACGCCAGCTCGATTCCGCTGATCGAAAGCGATTGCGACAGCGTGCGCATGGAGGCGGGCGACGATACGGGGTTTGCCCCCGACGTGACGGTGCACGACGGCGATCGCTTCAGCGGACCGGGCTGGACCATCGAAGCCGTGGCCACGCCGGGCCACACCTCCCACCACATCGCCTACGCGCTGGCCGAAGAAAACGCGCTCTTCACCGGCGACCACATCATGGGTTGGTCGACCACCATTATCGGCCCGCCCGACGGCGACATGAGCGCGTATCTGGACAGCCTGGCGAAGGTGCGCGACCGCGGCTTCGACACGCTGTGGCCAACGCACGGCCCCCCGATCCGCGAACCGCGGCCTTTCGTTCAATCCTATCTCGACCATCGGCTCGACCGCGAAGCCCAGGTCGTCGCCCAACTCGCGAGCGGCAAGCGGCTGATCAAGGACATGGTCGCGGAGATGTACGTCGACGTGGACAAGCGCCTGCACCCGGCCGCCTGCCACTCGGTGCTGGCGCATGTGATCCGCTTGATCGCGCTCGGCCGCGTCGGCTGCGAGGGGCCGGCCTGCGTCGACAACGAATATTGGCTGAAACGCGCGTGAAACTGAGCTAACGAGACGTCCAGGAGCCAGCTTTGGATTCGCCTGACGACATCGTTCCGTTGAATGCGCCCTCGCGCGCGGCGCCCCCGCTGTACCCCGGCGACCCCGCGCCCTGGCTCCGCCTGCCGTGCGACATCAACGATGCGTTCCAATTCTCCACCCTGGGCGGACGCACCGTGCTGCTCACCTTCCTTGCCTCGCTCTCGGATGAGGCCGGCGCGCGCGTGCTCGCCGGGCTGCTCGCAGGTGCGGACCGCTTCAAGCCCTTCACCACCGCCATGGTGGTGGTCACCGCAGACCCAGCCGACCGTGGCGCCGCGCCGCCGGAGAACCTGACCGGCATGCGCTTTCTCTACGATTTCGAGCGCAAGGCGGCGGCGCTGTTCGGCGTGGCCGACGATGCCGGCGGCGTGCGCGCCGCGAGTTTTGTTCTGGACGCACGGTTGCGCATCGCCGCCGTGGCGCCGTTGCGCGATCCCACCACGCACGCGGCGCAGGCGCTGGCGCTGTTCGACCGCTTCAATCGATCGCCAGCGCCGAGCCGCGCGGCGCTGCAAGCGCCGGTGCTGCTGATCCCGAACGTGTTCGAGCCGAAGCTTTGCCAGTCTCTGATCGAGGGGCACGCCGCCAACGGCGGAGAGGAAAGCGGCTTCATGGTCGAGCGCGACGGCAAGACCGTGCAGAAACACGATTACGACCATAAGCGCCGCCGCGACTGGTCGATCGAAGATCAAGCCCTGCTCGAAGCCACGCGGGTGCGGGTGAAGCGGCGCATCGCGCCGGAAATCCAGCGCGCCTACCAGTTCAACACCACGCGCATTGAGCGCTATCTCGTGGCCTGCTATGAGAGCGAGAATGGCGGCCATTTCGCCGCCCACCGCGACAACACCACCAAGGGAACGGCGCACCGGCGCTTCGCGGTGTCGATCAATCTCAACGACGATTACGAGGGCGGCGACCTGGTTTTTCCCGAATTCGGCCCGGCCCGCTTTCGCCCGCCCCCAGGGGGAGCGTGTGTGTTCTCCTGCTCGCTGATGCACCAGGCGACCCCCGTCACCGCCGGCAAACGCTACGTGTTCGTGCCGTTCCTCTACGACGACGCGGCCGCCGCGGTACGGGAGGCGAATTTGGGGTTCTTGGAATAACTTTAGCGGCCCAAGGCTCTGACTCAAAAAATCAAATCCTCGGTCATTCCGGACGCCTGGAGCGCCATCGAAGCCAGGGTCAGCAAGCGCAACAAGCACTGTTTCCTACGATCCCCTCGGTTCCGGGTTCTCGCTTCGCGAGCCCCGGAATGACGAAATTGTACATAATGGCGGGTCACTGTCATGGGCCACCGGTAAAGTCGCTCACGGCGGCGGCGGATCGGGCTCGGGGGCGGCGGCGCCTTCGCGCTCGGGCGCCGGCGCTGGGCCGTCGTCGATTGCTTCCAGCCGCGTGCGCAGCGCGGCCAGGAACGGACCCATGCGCGCGGCGTTGGCGCCGAGGTCGCTGCGGCCGACGCGGCTGACCGAACGCATGTCGACGCGCGCGCCGGACCCATCGGCGCGCACGCGGATGGCGATGTCGTCCTTGAAGCCGTACCAGAAGCTCTCCGCCACCGCTTCGATGGCCCCGGAGGCAGCGTCCGAGCGGCCAATGCTCCAGCCCTGCTCGCGCGCCAAAGCCAGCGCCGCCTCGAATGCGCGCGCCGGATCGACGCTGGTCGAGATATGGGCGATGTCGGGGTAGGCCTCGCGCTGCAGCGCCATGAACGTGCGCCCATCGCCGGTGCGCTTATTCGCGAGATCGAGGCTGTTGCCGTCCGGAACCGCCGCGCGCGCGGCGGCGACTTCCTCGCTGAACGATGGCGGCTCTATCATGTCGGTGGTGATGTCGTGGATCGGGGGGACATCGCGCGCCTGCGCGCCTACATAGATCCCGTATCCCAATCCAGCAGCGGGAATGAGCAGCGCCAACAGCGCGCTCATCACGCCGCGGCGCGGCGGGGTGAAGAAGGCCAGCGGCAGCGCGATCAGCCCAATGACGAGCGCGCCGAACAAGACATAGCGGCCCCACATATAGGTCATCAGCCCGAAGCCGACGCGCCAATCGAGCAGGCCGAATTTGCTCCCGAATGCCGCGACCAAAAAATACGCGGGCACGGCGAACGACAACAGCAGCGCAAAGCGCACGAAGAAGTCGCGAAATCTGTCCATGAGGGCTCCCCTAGGACCTCACGCCTTCGGCTGAATGAGGTCCCACTTGTTGCCGTAAATATCCGCAAACACAGCGACTTTGCCATAGGCTTCCGCACGCGGGCCCTCGAGGAAATTCACCCCGCGCGACAGAAAAGCGGCGTAGTCGCGATCGAAATCGTCGCTGTGGAGGAAAAACGCCACCCTGCCCCCGGTCTGGTCGCCGACGCGCGCGGTTTGGGCTTCGCCCACCCCCTTGGCCAACAGGATTTCCGCCGAGCCTTCGCCAGGCGACACGACGACCCAGCGCTTGCCGGCGCCCATGTCTGTGTTTTCCACAAACGCAAAGCCGAGTGCGCCGACGAAGTAGGCGATCGCCTCGTCATAATCGCGAACGACCAGGGTTACCTTCGATAACAGCATGGCGCCTCCTTCCTTTGGAGCGCGATGCCTCCGGCGGCGCATGCGCGGCCGGAGGCCGCGCGCTCCCAATCGCGCACATCGGTGCATGCCGGCGCAGGGCCGGGGGCCCTCTCTTGGTCGCCGCCGCCCGCTTACACATTTGGCAAACGATAATCCCTGAACGTCTCGCGCAGCGCCAGCTTGTTGATCTTGCCGGTGGCGCCGAGCGGGATTTTTTCGGTGTGAACCACGTCGTCGGGCGTCCACCATTTGGCGATTTTGCCTTCGAGGAAGGCGAGCACCTGCTCCTTGGTTGGATTGGCGCCCGGCTTGGGCTCGATGATCAGCAGCGGACGCTCATCCCATTTCGGATGTGCGACGCCGATGACCGCGGCGTTGGCGACGCCTTCGCAGCCAACGGCGATGTTCTCGATATCGATCGAAGAAATCCACTCGCCGCCCGACTTGATCACGTCCTTGGCGCGGTCGGTGATCTGCATGACGCCGAGTTCGTCGAGTGTGGCGACATCGCCGGTGTCGAAGAAGCCGTCCGCCTCCAGGCACTCGCCCTTCGCATCGCGCGCGCCGGCGTTCTTGAAATAGGCGCGCGCCACGGCGGGGCCCTTCACCATGAGCCGTCCAAACGCTTTGCCGTCGCGCGGCTTGTCGTGGCCCTCGTCGTCGACGATCTTCATGTCCACGGTGAACAGCGCGCGGCCTTGTTTGAGCTTGGCCTTGATCTGGGCTTCGTGGCCCTGCGCGTAATGCTCCGGCAGCAGCTTGCCGATGGTGCCGATCGGGCTCATCTCGGTCATGCCCCAAGCGTGCACCACTTCGACGCCGTAATCGTCCTCGAACGCGCGCAGCACCGCTTCGGGCACCGCCGAGCCGCCGATGGCGACGCGCTTCAGGGTAGTGAGTTTCGAATTGGTTTCGCGCAGATAGTTCAGCAGCATGAGCCACACCGTTGGCACCGCCGCCGTGAATGTCACCTTCTCGCTCTCCAGCAATTCATAGACGCTGGGCCCGTCGAGCTTGGCCCCAGGCATCACCAGTTTCGCCCCGCACATCGGCGCCACGAACGCGATCGCCCAGGCGTTGGCGTGGAACATCGGCACCACCGGCAGCACCACGTCGTTGGCGCCGGCGCCGAAGCAATCGGCGCTGTTGGCGGCCATGGCGTGCAGCAGATTGGAGCGGTGCGAGTAAAGCACGCCCTTGGGATCGCCGGTGGTTCCAGAGGTGTAGCACAGCCCGCAGGCGGTGTTTTCGTCGAATCCCCCCCACCGCGCCTCCTGCGCATGGCCTTCGATGAAATCCTCATACGCCATGGCGTTGGCCAGGGCCGTGCTCGGCATGTGCGCGCGATCGGTGAGGATGACGTAAGCCTTCACCGTGCGCAGTTCGCCGGCAATCTTCTCAATAATCGGCACGAAAGTCGTGTCGAGGAACAGGATTTTGCCTTCCGCGTGGTTGATAATCCAAGCGATCTGTTCGGGATGCAGGCGCGGGTTCACCGTGTGCAGCACCGCGCCCATGCCCATCGCGCCGTACCAGACCTCCATGTGCCGCTCGGTGTTCCAAGCGAGCGTGGCCACGCGGTCGCCCAGCGCGATCCCCTCGCCTTGCAGCGCGTTGGTGACCTGCTTGGCGCGCCGCCAGATATTGCCATACGTCGTGCGCGAGATCGGGCCTTCGAGGCTACGTGTGACCACTTCCCGCTTCGGAAACCAGGAATGGGCATGGTCGAGTATTCGGTCGACCGTCAGCGGCCAGTCCTGCATCAGCCCAAGCATAGTCGCGCCTCCCGGTTGTTGTTATGCTGTTTCCGACCTTATCCCGCGCGCCCGCGCGAGCGCAATTGTACTCAGGCCGCCGGATGCAATTGTGGAGCGCCGGCGCTCCAGGTCACGGATAAAGCCGGCTCTTCCGCCATGGCTGACCCGGCGTTTCGCGCGCAAACACCAGGCGGTCGTGCAGGCGGAACGGCCGGTCGCGCCAGAACTCGATCTGAAGCGGGTCGAGCCGCCACCCGGTCCAGTGCGGCGGGCGCGGCACCTCACCCAGCCCATATTTCAGCGCGAACTCGGCCACGCGCTTTTCCAGCGCCAACCGATCCGGCAGCGGGCGCGATTGCTCGCTCGCCCAGGCGCCCAGACGCGCGCCGCGGTCGCGAGTCTTGAAATAGGAATCGGCCTCTTCCTCGTTCACGAACGCTACCGTCCCACGCACGCGCACCTGCCGACGCAGGCTCTTCCAGTGAAAACACAGCGCCGCGCGCGGGTTCGCTTCGAGCTGGCGGCCCTTGGTGCTTTCGGCGTTGGAGTAGAAGACGAAGCCGTCGGCGTCGAAATCCTTCAACAACACCATGCGCACGTCGGGTGCGCCGCTCGCGTCAACGGTCGCCAGCGCCATGGAATTGGGATCGTTCGGCTCCTTCTCCTTCGCCTCGCGAAACCAGCGCGCGAACAGGGCGAACGGCTCGCTCTCCGCAAACAGCGCCGCGTCATCCGGGGGTGGCGTTGCGGTTGGATCATAGCTCGGCGAGGGCGGGATCAGCGGGTCGCTCATTTCCCCCTGTCCGCCTCTTCTGCAATGGCGGTTAGAACAGAGGCTATGTAGACATCAAGGTCCACCCCCACAGCGTCGGCCCTCGCCTGATACACCGCGACCAAGTTATCATCGAGATCTGGAATTACGACTTCAGCCATGATTCCAACCTACCCTAACTCGCGCCCCGATACATAGAAATTGCCGTGCAAGAGCGCCTGTGTCACCTAGAGTCGGCCATGTCTCACAACAGCTTCGGCCACCTGTTCCGCGTCACCACCTGGGGCGAGAGCCATGGGCCAGCGCTGGGCTGTGTTGTGGACGGTTGCCCGCCCGGCCTGCCGCTGACGCTGGCCGACATTCAGTTCTGGCTTAACCGTCGCCGGCCGGGTCAGAGCCGCTTCGTCACTCAACGCCAGGAACCGGACGAAGTGAAAATCCTCTCCGGCGTGTTCGAGGACGACCGCACCGGCGGCCCTGTCACCACCGGCGCGCCGATCTCGCTCATGATCGAGAACGTCGACCAGCGCGGGCGCGACTACGACGCTATCCGCGACCTCTATCGCCCTGGCCACGCCGATTATGTGTACGACGCAAAGTACGGCGTGCGCGATTATCGCGGCGGCGGTCGCCAATCCGCGCGCGAAACCGCCGCGCGCGTGGCGGCGGGCGCGGTGGCGCGCAAGGTGCTGGGCGATGACGTGCACATCCGCGCGGCTTTGGTGCAGATCGGGTCGGCGGCAATCGACCGCGCGCGCTGGGACTGGGCCGAGTGCGAGAACAATCCTTTCTGGTGCCCCGATGCGGTGACCGCGCAAGCGTGGGAGACGCTGCTCGACGACACGCGCAAGGCTGGCAATTCGCTCGGCGCCATCGTCGAAGTAGAAGCGACAGGCGTCCCCGCCGGCTGGGGTGCGCCAATCTATGGCAAGCTCGACGCGGAAATCGCGGGCGCGCTGATGAGCATCAATGCGGTCAAGGGCGTGGAAATCGGCGCGGGCTTCGCCGCCGCGGCGCTCACTGGCGTCGAGAATGCCGACGAGATGCGCGCGGGGGCCGACGGCAAGCCGGTTTTTCTCTCCAACAAAGCCGGCGGCGTTCTCGGCGGCATCTCAACCGGCCAGGGAATCGTGGCGCGCCTCGCCATCAAGCCCACCTCCTCCATCCTCACCCCGCGCCAAACCATCGACCGTTTCGGCCAGAACGCGGAAATCTCCACCAAAGGCCGCCACGACCCCTGCGTGGGGATACGCGCGGCGCCGGTGGCGGAAGCAATGCTGGCGTGCGTGCTGGCGGACGCGAAGCTGCGGCATCGGGGGCAGGTGGGGGGTGAGCGTCCCTTCTCCCCATGAGGGGAGAAGGGACGCTTCGCACTACCCCCTCATCCGCCCCACAATATGCGCCGCGATCATTTCCGCGACTTCCGGCTGATCGAAATACGTGGTGTGGATCAGGCTGTCCCAGGTCATGGCGTCGGTGGCTAGCTGGCTCAGCGGCGCGTTGGTGTCGGCGCCGACGGTGAACAGCGACCAGCGGTATTTGTCGATCAGCCTGTCGGCGGCCGCACCCGCGGCGGCCTGCATGCGCTGCGCGCATTCGCCTTCGAGCTTCACGCTTTGGGTGGCGTGGGTGTGCGAGTCGGTGGAGACGTTGCAGATCACCTGGTCGCCGTCGCGGCCCATGGCGATGCCGCGCAGCACGCCTGAAACAAACCCGTTCAGCGGCGCGCGCGCGCCGAGTTCGGCGGCGCCGCCAACCAGGAAGCGGTAGACGATATAAGTCAGCACGAAGACCACCGGCGCGAAGATCAGCATGATCATGGTCGCGGCCACGCTGTTGCTGGCGTCGGTCGGCCGCTCCGCCCCGGAAACGAGGCCGAACAGATCGAAGTCCAGGAAATAGGCGAGCGGAATACCCACCCCCATGATCAGCACTACCAGCACGCCCCAGCCGATCGCCCCGGCGTTGGAGCTGCGAAACAGCGATCCCTTCGGAAACGCCTCGATCGGCACTTCCTCGATGCGGCGCAGGAAGCTGATCGCCTCATCGTTCTCGTGCCAGATCGCGTACACCTGGTGGGCTTCGCTGCTGGAGCGGCGCGGCCGCAGGATGCGCCTGGCGCCGCGCCGCGATATGCCGAACATGAACAGAAGCGATGCGCCGATCAGTCCGAACATGATCAACAGTGCGGTTGGGCTCATGGGCTTGTCGGCGTCAAGCCACATGGCCGCGACGATCAGCGGAAACACGATGATGCTGCCCCATGTCAGCGCCAGGAACAGCAGCCCCGCGGCGCGCTGCAGAAAACTGGTGCGCAGATTGAGGAACGGCGTGCCGACCGTGACCAGCGTGTCGAGCTTCTGCCTGGCTTGAGGCTTCCTGCCCCAGCGCAGATGCACTGCCGCCTCGTTGGCGACGTTGCCGCCGTGGGAATGGCCGATCACATGCACGCCGGCATATTTCTTGGCGCACTTCTTCAGTTCGCGCGCCAGCTTCTCAGCGCCCTTCTCGCGCTCGGAGGCGCTATTGGCGCCGGACCAAAGCACGGGAACCACGTCCGCTTCGACGCTGGAGGCCGCCAGGCGCTGGCGCAGCGCTTCGCTGAACTTCGAGCCGCGCTGGAACCATTTCGACCCCTCGGGCCCCTCCGCTGTGTCGCCGGTGCCATGCACGGTGACGATTGCGATTTTCTGCTCCGCCATGAGCGTCCCCCACTTCGGCGCGACCTAAACAGGGCGCGAGCGAACCCGCAAGCGCGGGTTCAGCGGCGCCCGGATTGGGCGAAACCGGATTCGGCGAAACGGGTTTCTGTTGTTCGCGTCTCAGGGGTGCGGTATAAACCGCCGCGCTGGAGGGCGTCGCCATGCTCAGAGTTCAGATTCGCGCGTTCGGTCAGCGGGCGAGGCAATGGTATGCGGCCTGCCAGGAGCGCGGGGCCGCGTTCGCCTTGCGCGCCGCCGCCGGCGTTCGCGCCGCGCGGCGAAAGGTGGGCGTCCTTGCCGAAGCGGGGGCGCGCGCGATTGCCGCGGTGAGGAGCGAGAGATTGCGCGAACGCCTGATGGCGATGGGGGCATTTGCCGGCCTCGCACTGGTGATGGCCGCCAGCTGCGACTATTTGCTCAGCGGCGGGCCCGACTGGAACCCCAGCGCCGAAGCCGCGCCCTATCGCGCCGAGGCTTACCTGACCCTCACGGCGCTGCCGGAAATTCCCTACGCGCCGCCCGCGGAACTCGCCGCTGCGCCTGAAGAGGATCTCGAACAGGCCACGGTCACGCGGGTAAGCTACACAGCGCCTGCTGGCGTTCTGCTTGGCGGCCCGCTGCCCGGCGACGAGTTGGATGCGCCCGCCGTCATCGTCTACGCACACGAGGGCCCCGCCCCGTTCGGCGAGTATGAAGCGCCCGCCGAGCCTAACCGCCCGGGCGTGCCTTTCTGAACCGCATCACCTTGGTGAGAAACGCCAGTTCAGTTTCCTCGTGCACGAGGCCAACTTCCGCGAACAAGGCGGTGAAATCCTCGCCCAGATACGATCCAAAATACGGCTCGTGAAAGCCGACTGGGAAATACTCCAGCATGCGATCGAGATCGGGCGCATCCCCGCTCTGCACTGAATCAGCCAGCACGAACGCGCCGCCTGGCTTAAGCACGCGGGCAATCTCGCGCGCGACTTCGCGGCGCACGCGCGGCGGCAATTCGTGGAACAAGTACACACAGGTGACCGCGTCCATGCTGGCGGCTTCGAACGGGGCGGCTTCGGCAGCGCCTGTGACAATCTCCACCTGCGGCCACGCGCCCAGCCGCTCGCGCGCTTCGGCGCAATAGGCTGGCGACAGATCGAGCCCGGTTGCGGGCATGCGCGGAAATGCCGCCAGAATCTGCGCCAGAAAGCGCCCGTTGCCGCAGGCCAGATCGAGCAGCTTCACGCGGCGCTGGTCGGTTCCTCTGACGGCGCGCGCGAGCGAGCCGAGCGCGATCCGCCGCATGGCGTCGGCGGCGCCGCCGAACAGGATCTCCACCTGCGTGTCGTAAAGCTTGGCGCCCTCCTTCGAGAACCAGCCGCCGCTCTGATAATGGAAGTTCTGCAGATAATAGGTTGGATAGCGCTCTCCGGCGCCGTTCCTCACCACCTCGCGCACTTCCGTTCCCGCGCGCTGCAACCGGCGCGCGTCAACCTTGGGCAGATCGCGGAAGAAGCGCGCCGAATTGCGCAGTGTCGACAGCGCGTTCGCCACGCGCATGTCGGCGGGCGCGGGATAAAGGCCGGCTTCGATGTTAGCGCGGTCCCTGGCGAAGAGTTCGAGGAACGCCGCACGAATGCGCTGCGGATCTCCCTCGGGGCGCTGCGGCTTGAATCTCGGCTCGCCCGGCCGGTCGAACGGCCCGGAAATGCGCCGCGCCAACAAATACTGCCCCAGATACCACGCCACCCGCGCGCCCTGCGCGGCGGCGTAACGGGCGCGGGAAAGGTCGCGGGCGATGGGCATGGGGGCGGTATCTAGCGCGAATTGCGCAAGCGCGCCATGTTGGCATCGCAGGCCTGCGTTGTCGCAACCTGTGGATCGCCCCCGCCCATTTCGCTTTTCATCCGGCCGGAGGTCGTCCATAAAGCCGCCGCGTTAACCATGAGCGGGGACCTCGGTGCGCGAACATGGAAGCGCGCGCGGGCATCGCCAGCATGAGGGGAATGACTTTGGCCGATACAGAGAACGCAGCTTCTGTTGCTGAAACACCAGCGCCGCGACGCGTCGGCGTGAAGGCCTTCTCCGACGTACCGAGCGGCAGAGAGCTTGCGGCCGCGCGCGGGCGCGCGGGCGCGTTCATGGCGCTGTCGGGCGTGCTTTTCGCAGCGGGCGCCGGGGGCGGCGCTTTCCTGTGGCAGGGCAATTCAGCGCTGCAGAGCGAGAAGGCGGGGCTTGAAGCCCAACTGGCCGAAGTGCAGGGCAAATATGAGATTGCGGAAACGCAGCGTCAGGCGCTGAGCGGCTTTGCCGAAGTGGCGGGCCTGCAGAGCGAAGTTACCGCTCTGCGCGCCGAGATCGCCGTCAAGGCCAACGATCCCGCAGCGGGTTATGTGCGCGGCCGCGTGCGCAATCTCTGGGTGAATTACGACACCCCGCCCGAACTCTGGATCGCCGAGCAAAAAGCCCAGCTCCAGGCGCAGATCGCCGGATTGCGATCCCTACGCGACGTGCTCAATAGCGCTGTGCCAACGCTGCCGGCGGAGAGCGCGCCAGTCGCGCTGCCGCCGACCGTGGAAACGCCTGTGGAACCGCTGCCAGCGGCCTCTCCGCCGCCGCAATGACCTAAGAATCTTCCATCCAGGAGCAACGAAAATGGCGCTTCGCAACATGCCGGATACAATCAACGTGTTCCAGAATTTCGCGGTCGAGAAAAAATCTCCGTTCGATGTCGACAGGCTGGCGGAGAGATTCAGGCACCGCAATACGGGCTGGACTATCCCCGAAGCCTTCATGGGGATTTTATTTGCCGCGGCGATGGCCGACGGAAGCTTCACCGAAGAAGAAGGCAAGACCATTGAGATGCTCGCGCGCCGTTCACGCGCGTTGAGCAGCCTGTCCCCGGCCGACCTCGCGAACGCCAACGCCAACGTCAACAAGCGCTTCAAGGAACGCAGGGACACAGCGCTTCAGGAATGCTGCGAAACGCTGCCGGTCGACATGTGCCTGCCGGTGTTTGCCCATTGCGTGGACATCATCCTCTCGGACGGCGAATTGCTGCAGGGCGAGGCCGAGTTCCTGGATCGGCTGGCGCCGAAACTTGACATCGAGGCCGACAACGCGCGGCGGGTGATGGAGGTGCTGCTGCTCAAGGCGCAGTATTGAGGCTGACGCCCCGCGATGGCGGCGGCCTTTGCAGGCTGGAGCGCGCGCATTTCTCAGTTGCGCTTGTGCAAAAAAGTTGCGCGGCAGGAGCCGCGCGCTCCAACCTGCAAGCACTTGCGTTTCAACCGCGCCGCCTCAACCCCGCTTGAAATAAGCGGCCAGCCGCTCCGCCGCTTCTTCCAGCACAGGGCGCTGCTTGCAGAACGCGAACCGCACCAGATGGGTCGGCGCGGCGCCCGTGCAAAACGCCGATAGCGGGATTGCGGCGACACGCGCATGTTCGGTGATGTGTTCGCAGAACTCGGCATCCGAGCCGCTGAAGCCAAGCCCACTTATGTCCGCCGTCAAGAAGTACGTGCCCTGCGCGGCAAGCGGCTTGAAGCCGATCCGCGCCAGCGCTGCGGCAAGAAAATCGCGCTTGCCTTGCAACTCATGCGCGAGACACAGGAAATAGCCCTCCTCGCTCTCCAAACCCTGGGCGACAGCTACCTGCAGCGCGTTCGACGTGGTGAAGGTGATGAATTGATGCGCCTTGGAGATCGCCCCGATCAGAGCGCGCGGGCCCTCCACCCAGCCCACTTTCCAGCCAGTGAGCGAAAATATCTTGCCCGCTGAGCCGATGCGCACACAGCGCTCGAACATGCCGGGGAGCGTCGCCAGCGGGATGTGCGTGGACCCGTCGAAAGTCAGATGCTCATAGACCTCGTCGCAGATCGCCAGCGCATCGCGGCGATCAACATATTCAGCGATCAGTTCAAGCTCGGCGCGGTCGAACACCTTTCCAATCGGGTTCATCGGCGAATTGAGGATGATCACCTTTGCGCCGCCGCTGAACGCCTCCGCGAGCGCGGCTTCGCTCAGCGCCCAGTTGGGGGGCTCAAGGCGCAATGCGCGAACCGTGCCTCCCATGGCCTCGACGATGGGTCGATAGGAATCATAGGCGGGCTCGATGAGCACGACCTCGTCGCCGCGGGCGACCAGCCCCATGATCGAAGCGGTCAGCGCCTCTGTGCCGCCGGACGTCACCACAATTTCAGCGCTGCAATCGTAGCTTAGATCATAGAAACCCTTGGCATGGGCGGCCAAGGCTTGGCGCAGCGCTTCCACGCCCATCATCGGGGGATATTGGTTAGGCCCATCGATCAACGCCCGCGCCGCTCGCTCCCGCAATGCGAGCGGCCCGTCGGCATCGGGAAACCCCTGCCCCAAATTGATCGCGCCGTACTTGTTGGCGAGCGCCGACATGAGCGTGAAGATCGTGGTCCCGGCGCCAGCGAAGATTGGGTTCAAGGGCTTCACCGGCGGAGCTTTCTCGCAGGTTTCTTGCCCGCGGTCGGCGGCGTTTCGGCGGGCTCGGGCCATTTGACGATGCGCTTGAGCAAGCCAGGTATTTTCAACCGCCCCTCGGGCCGGGTTTTTCCACGTACGGAAGCGCGCGCCGCGTGCACGGTTTCCGGATCGCCCGAGACCAAGGGGTGCCACCAATAAAGGTCGCGGCCCTCGCTGACGAGGCGATAGGCGCACGTCGGGGGCAGCCAATCGAGCTTGGGCACGTTCTTCGGTGTCAGCTTCACGCAATCGGGCACGCGTCTTTTTCGGTTGGCGTAATCGCCGCAGCCGCAGGCATTGGCATCGAACAGATTGCAGGCGACATTGGTGCGGTAGAGCACGTTGGTGTCGACATCCTCGATGCTGATGACGCAGCACTTGCCGCAGCCATCGCACAGGCTCTCCCATTCGACGTGGCTCATTTGCGCGAGCGATTTGGTCTTCCAGAATGAACCCCCGCCC
>JAKFYF010000111.1:7259-33096 GCA_021731005.1 Hyphomonadaceae bacterium | reverse complement strand
TCGATGTCTGGAACTATCGCGCGGCGGCCTCTGCGCGGAGTCGTACGGAAACCAGCGGAAACAAGAGGATGGCGCGGGCGACGTTTCCACTGGTTTCCGCTGGTTTCCGGCCCCGCTCTTGATAACTGTAAGCGTAGCTCCGTCACCCTCATGAATGGGGCTTGACGGTTTTGGCGCGCGGTTTTCGGCGTTTTGGCCTCCATTTGTCCGCCAGCGCATCGACGGCGTTCTCAAGCGCACCGCGGTCGAAGCGATCAGGATCGTAATCGCCGCCGCCGTTCCAGTCACGCATGGCGGCGTGTTCGGGATGGGCGGGATCGCAGAGCGCGGCGCGAAACAGCTCGTAGCCCGGCGGACCGCCGACATCTTCTGGCGGGCAGCGTCCCTTGGCGTCGAGCAGCAGCGGCAAGCCTTCCATGCTTGTGTCCTCGACCCATTTTTCAAGTCTGATCACATGCTCCCAATTGTCGCCGAAATCGTAGGTGTAGCGGATGGTCTTGGCGCCGGTGTCGCGCACGATGTCATAGAGCCGCGTTTTGGTGACATCGCCCATCGTCTCGGCAAACTCCGGATCGATCACACCCCAACTCGCGCCGCCGGCGTGAAAGGCGTAGAGATGCGAATTGGTCCAGCCGAAAGCGGCCTGCAAGACGAGATGCAGACGATCAAGCCGGATCGCCAGCGGCACGGCGATGCGGCGCATCACCTCCGGCATTACATGCGCGATCACGGCTTTGATGCGCACGCCGGTGGTTGCGACACTCATGCCGCGCGTGTTGCTGGATGAAAGATTGCGGCGCCCGCATAAGCTGGCGACCAAGGCAGCAACTCGTCGAGCCGCGACAATGGCCAGACATTGACGAGCTTGGTCAAGACATCGGCGAGCCAGGCTTCGGCGTTGACGCCGTTCAATTTGCAGGTCTCGATCAACGAGGCCAGCATAGCCCAATGCTCGGCCCCGTCATCGCAACCGGCGAAGAGCGCGTTCTTGGCGGTGAGCTTGATCGGCCGCATGGCCCGCTCCACCGCGTTGGTGTCCATCTCGATGCGCCCGTCGTCCAGAAACATCGCAAGCCCATCCCAATGATTGAGCCCATAGCGGATCGCGCCCGCGGTGTCGCTCTTAGCCGATAGGAATTTGAGCTGGTCTTCAAACCAGGCCTTCAGCGCTTCGACCAAGGGCACCGCGAGTCTTTGGCGACCGGCGCGTCGCTCATCGGCGTCGCGCCCGCGCAAAGCCTGCTCGATTCTGTAGAGTTGGCCGATGCGGACCAGCGCTTCATGCGCGACCGGCGCTGGCGCCGGCGCCGCCGTACGCTCGATCTTGACAAATTGCCGCCTGAGATGGGCCCAGCAAAACGCCAGCCGCACATCGCCCGCGAGATTGCCGGCCCGCTCGGGTTTGACCATGGTCTTGTAGGCGCCGTAGCCGTCGCAATGGACGACGCCCGCAAAGCCGTCGAGCAATTTCAATCCGTGCACGGCGCCGCGGCCCGGCGCATAGGCATAAGCGACGCCTGGCGGCTCGGGACCGTTCCAGGGACGGTCGTCGCGCGAAATCGCCCAGAAATAGCCGATTTTGGTTTTGCCCTTGCCGGGATCGAGCACCGGCGCGGTGGTCTCATCGACGCACAGCTTGCTCGATTGCAGTAGCCTTGCGCGCAGCAGACGATAGAGCGGGCGCAATTCCTGCGCCGCATAGCCGATCCAGAAAGCCAGCGTCGAGCGGTCGATGGCCAGCCCATGCGTCGCGAACATCTGCGCCTGGCGATAAAGCGGCAAATGCCAGTGATATTTCGCGTCGATCACATGTGCGACAAGACGCTCGGTGGGAAGACCGCCTTTGATCAAACGCTCCGGCGCGGGATGCTGCAGCACCGTGCCGACGCAGGTGCGGCACGCCAATTTCGGCCGGCGGGTGACGATGACTTGGAATTTAGCCGGTATGACATCAAGGCGCTCGCTCTCGTCGGCGCCGATCTCGACGAGCATACCGGCGCAGCACGGGCATTGCGTCGCCTCCGGCATCAGCGTTTCGACAATCCGCGGCAGGTGCTTCGGCAGATGACCGCGATTGGCGCGCCGCTCTGTCGTGCGTCTCTCGCGCATGGCTTTGTCGAGCTTGTCTTCTTCCGCCTGTACTTCCGCGACCGCTTGCTCGATGTCCTCCAGCGCCAGCTGCAACTGGTCCGGCGACAGCTTCTCGGATGATTTTCCAAATTGGACGGAATTGGCGAGTTTGAGCAGACGTTCGAGTTTGTTGCAGCGTTCAAGCAGCGCCGCCGCAAACACGCGCAAGGCCGCGGGATCATCGGGAAGCGGATCATTTTCCGGGCTCGCGCCGGGGGCGGTGATGACGGGCTCGCTCACATCTCGGATTCTGCCATGCTTCGCAGAAAATGCACGCGCGAATGAGCCGAAGCGGTCTTCTGATTTTACGCCAGCGCTTCCGGCGCGCGTGCAGGCGCTGCGTGCATTCGCGTCCAATCCATCCCAGCCAACAGCGCCGCCAATTGCGCCGCGTTCATCCGCATCGTCCCATCCACCACGGGCGGCCATTTGAAGGCGCCGGATTCAAGCCGCTTCCAATAAAGCGAGAGCCCCGTGCCGTCCCAAACGACAATTTTCACGCGGTCGGCGCGTTTGGCGCGGAAAACGACGGCGATGCCTTTCAATGGATCCTGCCCAAGCGTCTCGCGCGCCAGCAATGCCAGGCTGTCCGCACCTTTGCGGAAATCTACGGGCCGCGTTGCAACGAAAATGGCGACGCCATTCGGCGGCGTCAGCATACCCGCGTCCGCCGAAGCGCGTTGAATACATCGTTGAGCACTTCGCCTTCTGGCCGGCCGCGCACGTGAACAACGGCGCCGTCCGTTTCGATGACGATTTCGGCGCACGCCCTGGGCCGTTTGGGCGTTGGCTCGGGCGACGCCTCAGCAAGCAGCGGCACCAGCATCGGCGTCGATGGGGCAGCAGACTGAGGTGAGCCGCCTGGCAGAACCAGGATGCCCTGTCGCGCCAGCCTGCGCCAATCATGAACCTGCTGCGGCCGGCAGCCGTGCCGGCGCGCCACGTGGGTGACGATCGCGCCCGGCGCCAAACTCTCGGCCACGATCCGCGCCTTCACAGCATCGTCCCACCGCTGCCGGCCAGAGCCTGCAAATATTTCGATCCGCGACACTTGCGGTCGTCTTATGTCGTCCGATTGGTCGTCCATTCTGAGCACCCTTCCTCGAAGGGGCTCTACACGACATGTCGCAATTCGGGGACGGCAATCAAAAGGGTGGCGGGGCTACGCTTACGATTGAACCGGGCAAGCCCTGGCAGAACGGCGCGACCGAGAGTTTCAACGGCAAATTCCGCGACGAATGCCTCTCGCTGGAATGGTTTCGCTCGCGCGCGGAAGCCAAGATCGTGATCGAGAGCTGGCGGCGCCATTACAACGAGGTCCGCCCGCATTCGAGCCTGGGCTATCTGACGCCCGCCGCCTTCGCTGCGAAGCTCAAGCACGCAGCACCCGCGCAAGCGACGGGGCGGGACGCTGCGCTACATCGGGGCTCCGCGCCCCGCCCCGTCGCCCCACCGTCCCGCGAGGGACAAACAGAGCAAGAAACGGAGGCGGCCTTCTCAAGTTAGGCGTGGTCCGAAGAAACAGGGCAGGTCACATGCACGATATTCGCGCGTGATCCCAATCGCAACAGCGCGAGCGCACAAGTCGGGGCTGTGCACAATAATTCCGGCGGCTGGGGCCTGGGCGGAGGCTCGACAATCACGACCGGCGCAATCAATACCACGAGCTCGATCTTCTGATCCGTGGTCAACTCGCCAGCGCCTCCGATGTGATCACGCTGGAGAGAGGTGCTGCATCGCCCGTGAGCGCCTCCGCCTCTGGCGCCGCGTCTTCCTGTTCGGCATGACCAGAGAGGCGATTTACTTTCGCGCGTAAGTGCGCATTTTCACCCACAAGCGTCGCAGCGGCAGCGTCGAGTTCGCTCAGGATATCGGCGCGTTCATTTGCGTGATGGGTGAGCGAGCCATCGAATTCATAACCCCAGCCCTGGAATGCCCATGGATAGAGGAGGCGAATTTGTTCGGCGGTATTGGGCGCCATTTCCTCCTGCCAGCTCCCGATCTGGCCTTTTCGAAATAAGGCGATGCCCGGTCGAAAGCTGTCTGCAAACACTCGCGTTAGATTCGCGGTGTCGATTTCCAGGTCAAGGAACGCAGACAGTTGGAGCCCGATCGCCAATTGGTCGGAAAACAACCCCCCGCCGCGCGGTCCAACCAGATCCTCGAAGCGTAGCGTCAGCGCGCGTTTGTCGCTCACCCAACGGGTCATCATTCGAAAGTAACGCTTGGCAATTGCCGGTTTGGGGATGCCGAACGCGTCCCTTTCACCGCTACAAATCCAATGCTGAAGCTCGTGCATGCTGGTATCGTGCACTGTATCGGCTTCGGGATAAGCGCGCAGGTGGTGCGCAAAGCTCACCACGAAATCGAGCGGGTTGCGGATAAGTGTTATCGCGCGGATGTTGCGCTTCGCCAGCTTGTGACTGAGCGCGCTGTGGTAAGGAACGTGATGCAGTACAAAATGACGATCCGGCATCGCATCGAGAACCGCTACTAGAGATTCTACATGGCCCAGGGACACTTCCGGCGATGGATCAAGCAGGCCGGCGTATACTTCGTCGAGTTCGCATACGTGACGCTCAAACCCCAGCCCCTGCATCACGATATTGATGAGATGGGTTCCCGACTTCGGGAGCGTCGTGATCAAGGCTTTGGTCAACTCACTTTGGCTCCTTTGGCGCCGAATAGCTGGTTTGCTCGAACGTCGGGTGGTTCGCGCGGATGAAGAACATGTGCATCTGCCAAAGCGAAAAATCGCCCGGTCGATAGAGCGGGTCGCACATGTCGACGCAGCGGAAGCCGAGCGACTTCAAATGCAGCGACATTTCATCGAAGGTCAAGTTTTTGAAATCCATGAACCGCAACTTGAAGTTGTAGACTTCCATCATGATCAGAGACGTTTCCGCGAGCACTTTTTCCGCTCCAGCCAGAATGTCGACTTCCGCGCCATGGGTGTCGAACTTCAAAAAATAAGGGCCGCGTAGGCAGTGATCTTGAACCAGCGTATCCAGGCGGCGAAATTTGACCGGATTGGCGTCGCCCGCGTTCGCGGCGCCCTCCTTGACGATGGCGCCGCCGAACTGGTCGCTCTTCACCTGCAAGCCCTCGCGGTCCTCGCCCGCCGCTGCGCAGATTTCGTAGCGCAGCTTTGGCGCCTTTTGCCGCAAACGCTGGAAGTCCGCCTCGAAGCGTTCGTCCATCTCGATCAGCAGCAAATCCGCATTTGGCCATTGCCGCAGCATGGCGACACTGTCGCCCCCGGCGCCGGCGCCAAGGCTGATGATGCTGCGCACGTCCACCGGCCGGTGCGCAAGTCGCGCCAGCGCATGAGGCAGCACCGGTAATTTGAATTCACTCATGCGTTAGCCCTTGCGGACGCTGCCTCATGTAGCCCAATCCGCTCCGCCTCGTAGATAAACGGCGTACCCTGGAGAATTCCGTCGCAAATGGCGTCGAGCCCAGGATGGACGCCGGGCGACAGTTCGTCCAGCCGCTCGATGGCGATGTCGAACATCGAGCCTTTGCCGTTGGGCGTCAGGAACGGCAGCGGGATCATTCGGCGGAAAAAGAAGTGGTAGGCATAGCGCAGCGCCCGCTCGCGATCCGGTCGCGGCATTGATTCGCCAAAGGGGAGCCGTCCCAAAAGCTCGAAATAATGTGGTTTCGACAGCGCATCCTGGGTGAGGCCCTTGCCGCGAATCCAAGCTTCGCCGGCGACGATGCAATGCGTGCCGACGGTCGCGAGTTCGACGCCCATTTTGGTGCCGTAAATGATGGCGGCGTCGCTGGCGGCGCAGGCGGCGTAAGTTGACACGTTCTCTTCGGGCCCAGCGATGAACACGTTTGCCGGCAAGACCGGGAACACCGCCGCCAATTCGTCGGCCACGAGTTGCCGCGAGACGATCGCGCCGCGGGCTTCGGCTGGGTGCACCCGGATCAGCAATTGCAGATCCGGGCGGCCGGCGAACCAGCGCACGGTTTCGACCAGCCACTCCTTCATGCCGGCGAACACGTTCATCGGATAATGCAACTGAGCATCCCACACGACGTTGGTGAGCGCCGTGACCAACGGCTTGCGCAGATCGATGCCGCGCGCGCGGGCGAACTCGGAAAACGCCGCATCGGGCTCGCGATGAAAATAGATCCAGTCGCGCCCGCCGCCGGCGCGGCTGGCCAGGTATTCCGCGACCTCGCGTTTTTGCGCGGCGGTTAGCGCGAGATTTTCCCACGTCTCCGTGGGCTCCGAGATCAGCATGTGATGGTAGGTGTCGTCGTGGCTGAAGATGAAGCAATGCTTGCGATAGGCCACCACCCAGGTCGCGACCCGCGCGCCGGCGCGGCGCAGCACCTCGGCAGCAACGCCTTGCGGGCTGTAGATACCGTGGTGGAGCAAGGCGGCGTCCGGGCGCTCTCGTTCTATCAGCCGCTCATATGCACGCGCGGCGAGCGCCGCCCCTTCCGCGTAACGGCGCAGCACCGCTTCGCCATGAGGTTCGTTCTCCAGATCGCCGCGCGCGAAATAACGCAGCGCACCCGCGTTCGCGTGCTCGCCGATGGGGAAGCCTTCTGGCGCCCAGTTGGCGAGTTTATTTGCGGTTCTGCTTGCGGCATGCGCTTGGATATCGGCATAATCGTCGGCGGCGAGAAACTCGTTCAAGCGATGGATCGGCAACCCCAGCGGACGGTACAGGTTGGTGCCGCGGCCGAAACAGGTTTTGCAAAGCGCCTGGAACAGCCCTCTTTCAGCGATGAGTTGCGGTGGCATCGTGTCAGAAAAATTGGCCATCAAGCAGCCCTGCATGACGCCATCGCACAACACATAGCGGACCCGCGCACCGCGCAGCGTCAAGGCCACGCCGAGCGCGCTGTCTAGCGTAATGACCGCGCCGTGCATGCCGGTATTGGAGCCAATCAAGACTACGGGACCATCCGCCTGGCGCACCGCTTCAGCCCAGGCGCTGCGCTCGCGCGCAAGCAGCGACGGCCAGTCGAAGAAACCCGCGTGTGGGGCGTAGGGAGCGGTCGCGCCCACAAGCCGAGGCGGCGGCTGGAGCGGCGCTGCGCTCATGGCGCCGACCAGTCGGTGATGGAGCGTTCTTCCGGCGTCAACTCGCGGACGATGCGTGCGGGGTTGCCGGCCGCGATCACGCCGCCCGGCAGCGTGCTAGTTACCACGCTGCCGGCCGCGACGACAGTGTCGTCGCCAATCGACACACCCTTCATCACGATAGTGTTCATGCCTATCCAGCAACGGTTGCCGATGGTGATGGGAGCGGCCTCGATGAGGATCGGGCCAACTTTGTCCTTGTAGCCGATCATGCGCCTGAACTGTAGTTCCCGTTGTGCTGCGGAGATTGGATGTGAATTGTTGTCGAACACCTGGACGCCATGAGCAAGCAGCGTCGCTTCGCCGATCATCACGCGTTCCTTGACGCTGACTAACACGCCATCGCCCAAATAAGCAAAGCGGCCAATGTGAAGTTGCGCACCGGCTTCTAACTTGAGGATGGCGCGGATGACGCAATCGCCGACCAGACGCGCATTGGCAGGGGCGCCCAGATTGATAAGGCGCGCGCCAAGCGCCAAGCGAACATTGGCGCCGATATCTGCGTTTTCACGAAACTGCCGCCATACTGCAACTAACATTGCAGCGTCGCGCTCATCGGCGAAGGCGACTTTGGTCCGAAGACTATGGAGGGCGTCCTCGGTCGAGGCTGTCTCCGTGAATGCAAAGCCATTGGCGAAAGCGTGATCGCCCGCTCCGAGTGTCCAGGCTGGCATTCGATCCCCACGTTTTTTCAAGGACGTAGGCGCAAAACCGCCCCAAAAGCAAGGCGCTGTCGCTGCTGTCGCCCGGCCTTGTCGGTCCGCCCCGCAAATGTGCTAACTAGCGGCGAGTCTGCAGGCGCACAATGAAAATCGGGCTTCGCCTTTTCTACAATCCCGGGTGGATGGGGGGGGTGAATTACGTCCTCAACTGGGCGCGCGCGCTGCGGTCGCTGCCGGTCGAGGAACGACCCCACGTGACGTTGTTGACGGCTACCCCCGCCGCCCAACAGATCGCTGAGGCGCACGCCGATCTGGGTGACGCCATTGCGCCGTTTCAGGAAACCGCGCGCCTTGGCCTCGACTTCGTCTATCCCGCAACGCAGCTGGCCGAGGCGCCGTTTGGCGCGCCATGGGCGGGCTGGATTCCAGACTGGCAGTGCCGCCACATGCCGGGCTTGTTTTCCACCGGCGAGGCGACGCGGCGTCTGCTGCAATATCGCGTGCTCGCGCAGCAGGCGCCGCTCTGCGTTGTTTCAAGTCAAATGACGGACGAGGATACCGGCCGCCTGTTTCCCGACGCGCAGACGCCGCGGCGGGTGCTGCGTTTCCCCGCGGTTTTCGCCGACGATGTCTACGCACGGAGCGAGCAGCGCATCGCCGAAACCAGAAAACGCCTCGGCGCGCCGGAGCGCTACGCGATCATCTGCAATCAGTTCTGGCTTCATAAGAACCACTTGATCACCCTGGAAGCGCTTGCGCGCGCGCGCTGTCCGGAGGTTCATATCGTGATGAGCGGCGCGCTGGCGGACGATCGTTGGCCCGACTATGCCAGCCAGGTTCGGGCGCTGCTGGCGCGGCCGGATGTTGCGCGGCGCGCGACTTTGCTCGGGCCGATTGATCGCGACGATCAGATCGATTTGATGCTCGGGGCAGCGGGGATCTTGCAGCCCAGCCGATTTGAGGGGTGGAGCACCGTTGTAGAAGAGGCGCGCGCGCTCGGTTTGCCGTCACTCCTCTCCGAGTTTCCTGTGCACCGCGAGCAGAGTCCTCCCGGAGCGTCGTTCTTCGACCCCGACGACGCAGACGCCCTCGCCGCGCAGCTCGACACCTGGTTCGCCGCGCCGCCCGCGCGAGTGCCGCTAGCGGCAGTGCGCGCGCAGCATTGGCGTTACGTGGCGGAATGCGGGCGAAGCCTGCTGGCGGTCGCTGAAGAAGCGCGGGCGCGTTACGATGAACGCCTGCACGATCCAAAGCCGATCACGGCGCAGGCGCTGGTCGAAATCCGAGCCGACCGCGAGGCGGGGCGAATCACTGCGGCGGACGAATCCCTGTTTCAGGCCAATGCGCGCGCGCTGTTCCGGGAGCACCCTGAGGAGTTGGCGGGGCTCGGGGGCTATATCGGTCGGGCGGGCTATCCACTATATCCTGACTCCATGACGGTCATGATTGTCGCCAGCCTGGCAAAAATGACGCCGGAGGGGCGGCGGCGCTTCCTTGACGCTGAACTCGGGAGCGACGCTCACGCGTTTGAGACGAAGCGGCGGGCGCTTGCTTCGCCACCGGGGCGGATGTCGCTCAGCGCGCTCGCCGCCGCCGTCAAGACGCGCGACTTCGTCCGCCGCAAGCTGAAATTGTAGTCATGCTGACGCCCGAGAAACAGCTCGTCGTGATTGACGCCTGTGAGGCCCGCCGGCCGCTCTTGCCGCGCGACTTTTGGCGCTTTCGCGAACTTCTGGCGCAGATGACGCTGGGTGCGTTCCGGGCCAAGTACTTGCACTTGAAGACATCGTTCCTTTGGTTTTATGTCCGCCCGTTGACTGTCACTCTAGTATTCGTGATGTTGAAGGCTGGCTCGGGCATCGACTTGGGGGCAGGCGCTCCGTACGCGTTGTTTGTGCTCACCGGCGTTTGTTTCTGGTTCATCTTCGCCGACACTTTGTCGGCGGCGTCCGGGGCGTTGGCGCGCGACGCTGGCCTTATTCAGAAAGTGTATTTTCCGATCCTTATTTTGCCGCTGGCGCAGACTTTAGCGCGCTTGGCGGATGTTGGCTTGGCCATGATTGCCGTCGCGGCGTTGCAGGTCACGCTTGGCGTTGGCGTCGATTGGGAGCTGTTGATGCTGATCCCGGTCGTGGTGCAAATGATGCTGCTTGCCCTCGGCCTTGGCTGCGCCGTGGCGGCTTGGTCGTTGGCCCTTCCCGATGTGCGGGAGGGAGTAAATGTCGCTCTCTATCTGGGGCTGTTCTTGTCGCCAGTGTTTTTCGCACCTGGCGCCATGCAGCCGGTCGCGCGCGCGCTGTTGCACGTCAACCCGCTGGTGGGTTCGCTCGAGGGCGCACGCGGAGCGCTCTTTTCCACCACCTCATTTCCCTGGGCGGCGTGGAGCTATTCGTGCGCGATGACGGGTGTCGCGTTGCTGGTGGGTCTGACTTTGTTGAGCCGCGCCAGCCGCAATGCAGCTGAACTTCTATGAGCATTGCCGCAGAATCCTCGGCTTCGGAAACGACGGCAGCCGCCCCCGCACCCGCGGTCCGGGTGCAGGGGCTAGGCAAGCGCTATTTGCTTGAGGGCGCGCGCGGCGCTGGAGCGTTACTGCAAGCGCGCCTCAAGGAAAATCAAACCTTCTGGGCGTTGCGCGGTGTCTCGTTTGAGGTCGCCGCGGGGGAGCGCGTCGGCATTATCGGGCGCAACGGCGCAGGCAAATCCACGCTGCTGAAAATTCTTTCGCGTGTGATTTCGCCTTCGGAAGGGCGCGCTGAGATTCGCGGGCGGATCGCTTCGCTGCTGGAGGTTGGCACAGGCTTCAATCCAAGGCTTTCGGGTCGGGCGAACATCTTCCTCAACGCCGCTCTGCTCGGTTTATCGCGCAAGGAGACCGAAGCGCGGCTTGCCGACATCATCGGCTTCGCTGAACTCGGTCGGTTCATAGAGGAGCCAGTCAAGTCCTACTCGACCGGCATGCGTGCGCGCTTGGGCTTCGCCATCGCCGCCCACATCGATCCCGACGTGCTCATGCTCGACGAAGTGCTCTCAGTGGGTGACGCGGCGTTTCAAGCAAAATGCCTGCAGCGCGTGGGCGAGATGGTGGGCGCGACCAATCCCACATTGCTCTTCGTATCGCATTCGATTGCTGCGGTGCGCCGTTTCTGTGACCGTTGTATTTGGTTGGACAAAGCCGAACTCGTAATGGACGGCGATGTCGTGAGCGTAACGGAAGCATACGAGGAGAAGCTGCTGAAAGTGAAAGGAGCGTATCGCGCCCCCGATCGAGGGCGCGTTGCACCTGTGCCGTCTCCCGTCATCACTGAGTCGGAATCGGACGAAGATGTAGCCCGGGTAGTTTCTGCGGCAGTGTTGAACGCCACAGGAGAGCAGACGAACAGCGTTCGCATTGATGAACCCGTTCAGATCGAAGTGATATTCGACGTGTTCGTTCGTGGGCGCCGCGTAGAGCCGGCTCTACACTTCTTCAATGAACGTGGGGACGTCGTGTTTGTGGCTGCCTTTACCGACCCCGCCGCACCACGCGCCATCAATGAACCAGGACGGCATCGAGCCGTCGCGCGCGTTCCGGGAAACTTGCTTAACGACGGCGTCCACCGTGTGACCGTGGTGTTGGTCACCGCTGATCCGCTTGCGCGGCACGAGACGCTTGATAAGATCATTTCCTTCAGCGTATTCGAGCGCGAGGACGCACGACTCGACCAGGTGGCGCGTGGCCGCTATGCGCGACGCTTTCCCGGCGCAGTACGGCCGAAGCTAGCCTGGACGCATTCGCGAGTAAACTGACGTGTTGTTCGACGAACCCTTCTACCAAGCGATCAACGAAGCACGTTGGGGGGCGTTGCAGTGCATGCTGGCGACAGTCGAGGAACAGATAGGCCGCGTTGAAGACCTTCTTGACCTGGGCTGCGGACCCGGCTGGTTCGCAGCGCGCCTCTCTGCGGAGGGACGATGCGTCCGCGGATTGGATGGTCGCATTGAGCTCATTGAAGAGGCGCGGCGACGCGCGCCGCTTGCGTCCTTTGATGTTTTCGATTTCGACGCGGCGGCGATGGAAGCTGTGCCAGGTCAAGCGGACGCGGTGATTTGCTTCGGGCTCCTGTACCATTTGGAAAATCCCTTGCGCGCGTTGCGCATGTGCCGGGGCATGGCTCGCCAAGTCTTGTTTCTCGAATCTATGACATTGCCCGAAGACGGCGGGATGGCCCGTTTGCTGCCGGAGAACCCAAATGAAACGCAAGGAATGCGGGTTTTGGCGCTGTTGATGACGCCCGACGCCATCGCACACGGGCTTTTGGCCTCTGGGTTCACTTACGTCTATCGCTATGACGGCGAGGCCGTGGGGCACGAAGACTTCACCTCAACGGACGAACGCAAGAAGCGCCGAGACATCTTCATGGCCTGCGATGTGCAGGTGTCCGCGCCCGGTCTCTCTCCATACACGCCGCAATCACTTGCTCGCTTCAAGTACTGAGGCCAACGGCCTAAACATTGAGCCGCCCATGCCCGGATTGCGCGAAGCGCAAGTCTGGGGTCAATAACCATAAACGCCTGTGCTTATGGGCCCTGGCCCGCCGCTGACGAGCGATGGGTGGCCAGCCATCACTTCAGGCAGCTGGTACGCTAGCCTCGCCCATCGCTTGCTTCGCGCTGCCCCGCTTGGGCCAGCTGATCGCTGAACACACGTTCGGCTGCGCCCGTGCTATCGCGCCAATCCAGCTTCTTTTTTCCCATCTTTTGCGTTGCCGCGCGCCCGGTCAGTTGGCGCCAACGTTTGTGCAATTGGCGGCGGTCATATTCCAAAGTCGCATTGTTGGAGACGCGCACGGCCTCTTCTTGGCTCATGAAATGTTCGCACACCGAACCGGGCGCGTCGATGACAGCATAGCCCGCCTGCCAGATCGCGAGCGAGAGGTCGCTGTCGGCTTTGTAAAACGCGTAATCGTCCTCGTTGGCGTAGCCAGCGGCCGATAGTGCGGCGCGGCAATATAGTCCATGATTGACCATTAGATTGCCGCCCAGCGTGCGCTGCACGTAATAGTCGGATTCCTGGGGCCAATTGCGGAAATAGAAGGCGCAGGCGCCAACGGCGAGCCCGACGCGCTCGGCTTCTTCGATACGTGTGAGCGCATTGGAAATCGCGTCGGGTAGAAGGTAACAATCGTCGGAGATCATGACGATGCGATCAGCGCCGGCCGCGCGAAATCCCACATTCATGAACCGGCCCCACGACATGCGACGGCGGGTTTGGCCGCCGGCCACGTAGCGATTGTGCTGAACGATGGCGACAATGTCTTTCTGCTCCACAAGCCAATCAATCGAACCGTCGCTTGAGCCGCCGTCGATGACGATGATCTCGCCCCGTAGATTGTCGAGATTGGCGCGCACGGATTCTATGGCGCGCCGCAGTAGCGGAAGGCGGTTGAAGCTGCCGAGCACGACCGAGATTACTGGGCGCGCATCGATCGAAGGCGGGCGCGGCCCGTTGTTGGCGAAGACACGTCGCTTCGGTGCGGTCTTGGCGCGCTGTGGACGGATGGGATCGACTTCAGCATCGGCCAAAAACAGCAGATGCGCGAGGGCAGGGCGCGGATCGACCTTCTGTGCGCGCAGCTTGCTCGTGACCGCTGCAAGCCGCGTTTGCGCGCGCGTCAGGAAATTCGTCGCCACTGCTCCCCACCCCGTGCCGATCTCCGTGCGGCTGCGCCGGCAGCGTGCAGGGAGGTCCCATCTTTAACCACTTCCGCAGGCTCCCTGGCAACGGTCCGCGATCACAAACGTTGGCCTCACACTTAAAGCTGCTCGCCTTAGGTTCCGAGATGCCCTATGTTCCGAGATAGGGTAGCGACACGGATCCATCGCTGCTCGACCGCGTGGGCGATGCGGAATAAGCCAGAGGTATCAGTGAGTTACGCAGCGCCTATGCCGGGTTGGACGCCGCGCTTGGCGGTCGTAGTCGGTACCCATAATCGGCTTGATCAGATCGCGCGTTGCGTAGAGAGCATTCGCAGAGAGACGCTCACGCCGACGTTGATCTATGTCACCGATGCGGGTTCCACTGACGGAACTGTGGATTATTTGCGGGGCGCCGCCGCCCACGACCTTGTGCCGATTCTGGTGGGTCGCAAACTTGGGCAGGCGAAAGCCTATAACGACGTCTTCAAATCGATCACCGCGCCCTACACGGCGTGGCTCAGCGACGACAATGAAATCGTCGATGCAGGTCTTGATCGCGCAGTAGGGATACTCGACCGCGAGCCCCGGATCGGCATGGTTGGCCTCAAGGTGCAGGATAAAGCGGGGCCGTTCAGCGAGGCGCCCTATATTGGGGGCATATCCAAAGCCGGCATTCTCAACGTCAACCAGGGCATGTTACCAACGCACGTGCTTCGCAAGGCAGGGTATTTCAGCGAGGCCTTCGGTTTTTACGGTATCGACCCGGATCTTACCGCCAAAGTGCTGTTTCTCGGTCGCGATGTTGTCTACACTCGCGATGTCGCGATCCATCATTACCGCAACTGGCCGTCAGACCGCACCACGCCCGAGTGGCAGGCCTTGCAACAGCACCACCAGAAGGCCGACCAATTATACGCGGCCAAATATGGGGGCTACGCCAAGCATGATTTGATATGGCACGCGCGGCGGGTGGGCTGGAAATTAGCGCGCGAGGCGCTGGGCCCCAGGTTTCAGATCAACAGCTCTCAAAAGGTGGCGGGCCTCATCTGGCGTGATTGGCACAACACGCTTGCCGCGCGCCACGTTAGCCTCTTGGATCCGCTGTTGAGCCTCGGCAGGCCCTACCATCTCCGCCAGAGCGCTTCAGTGTTCGCGCGACCAAGTCGTCTGCCGCCCGATCCTGACCCGGCACGCGTTTTTGCACAGGCGCCGGCCTGACATCGGCGTGCAATCAAGTGATCTCGCGCTTCACCCAGTCAGCGTAGCGCGAGAGCCCATCCGAAAGAGAGACGTTTGCCGTAAATCCGAAAGCCTGCGCACGGCGTGTGTCGGCGACCAGCGTTGCCGGATCACCGCTCTTGCTCTCGCCGTTGAAACGCAGCGCGGTGTCCACACCGAGTGCCGATAGGAGCCCCGTGGCAAGCGCTCTCACTGTTGTCGCTTGTCCGCTGCCGCCGTTGAGCACCGGCGGCGGCCTGCCTCCCGGGTCCGCCGCCAGCGCGACGAGTTGGGCCGCGTCTTCCACCGCCAGGAAGTCTCGGCGTTCGGCGCCTGATCCAAACAAAATGAGTGGCGCTTCTTCCGCCAGCGCACGTTGGCTCAGCTCCCAGGGCAATTGCTTGCGCAAGCCCTCGCCATAAACCGAGAAAAGACGTATGATTGTTGTATCGAGCCCAAATTGCTCGCCCCAATGGGTGAGCAGATCTTCGGCCATAGCTTTGTGGGCGCCGTAGGGCGAGATCGGGCGCCGTGGCTGGTCCTCGCTGAGTGGTTCCTGTTCGCTAGCGCCGTATACCGCAGCGCTGGAAAGAAAAACGATGCGCGCGCGCGGTTGGTTGCGGCGCACAAAATCCGCCACATGCATAGTGGAGGTGACGGTGCGGTGGTAGTCCGCCGCAGGGGCCTGCAGCGAAGGCCCAACCGAAGAACCCCCGGCGCAGTGCACTATTGCTGAAATGTCACCAAGTTCGGCAGCTAGATTGGCAAGCAAATCTAGGGTGATCTCGCCCCACCGCGCCGCCGCCGCGCAATCAACCCGCCGCCCGGCGTTTCCTGCTAGGCCGACCCTCCAGCCGTATCGCGCCAAAGCCATCGCCACGTAAGAGCCGATAAAGCCGCCTGCTCCTGTGACTATGGCCGCTGGCGAATCGACTTGAACTGGGGGCGCTGCCATACCTACTTGTGAGTTGTTCGAGGACGGGTGGGTTGCCTAGACGATGTGACCTGGAGGGGTCAATTGCGGAGAGAGCGAACGGTCTTGACGTCCACCCTTACCACCGTTGGTGCTTACCTGCGTCTGATGGCGCGGTCGCGCGCGTTCGCACTGGTTGCCCCCCCCCCGGATGCTGAGTTGCGCTCGCTGCTGGAACTCGGCGAGGCGGCCGCGTTGCTTGATCCTGGCTTGGCGATAGAGCTCTCTTCGGTCACGACGCCGTGGCTGCGGTCTGTGTTCCCGAGGGGTAAAGACACGGTCACGACTTTTGGAATGGTGGCGGGCCAACGGTTCAGCGTTGATGCGGGCGATGTTTTCGCCGCCACCGTGGCTGCCGGGCATTTGGGTGAAGCGCGCGATTTTGAAGCCTTCATGCACTTGGTGCGTCCTGGCGCGGTTGTTGTTGATGTGGGCGCCAATTTCGGTCTCTACGCCGTGAGCGCGGCGCTGTATGCGCGGCCAATGGGGCAGGTGTTCGCGTTTGAACCCGCGCCCGGCGCCTTCGCCATGCTGGAGCGCAACATAGCGGAGAATGGTGTTGATGTGACCGCCATTGCGGCGGCTATAGGCGCGGTTAGAGGGCGCGCGCAGTTCTATGTGGCGCGAGACGTGTCGTTTAGCTCGCTGCATGAAACCAGCCGGTCGCGCGAAGCCGAGCCCATTGAGGTTGAGGTGGCAACGCTGGATGCCGCGCTTGGGGAAGTGAAGTCCATCGATCTGCTGAAGATCGATGTCGAAGGCGGCGAGGCGGCTGTTCTCGTTGGCGCCCGCGACGTGCTTGATCGCTCACGCAGCGCTATCGTGCAATTCGAGTATTCCCATAAGAACCTCAATGCAGGGCGGCATCGCGATTTGCTGGAAGCGATCGATTCGTTGCGACCTCTGGGTTTCCGGGTTTATCGCCGCGACGCCGGTGGCGCATCGGGACTGCCGTCGCGCGATGAATTGTTTAGCGGAAACCTTTTTCTCGCACGCGAAGGTGAAAGTGAACGCCGCCTTCGCGACGCTTTGGAAATGACAAATCGGTCCCACGCGCAGGGGGCCAATCTCGCTGCGTTAGCGCTGCTAAGATGCTACGCTGAACAGAGGCGGGCGGCGCAGGAGGCAGGTGCGCTTAAAAAGAAAATCGCGGAGATCGCCGACAGCGTCGTGGGCAATGCGGCGCCTGAGGCGGCCGCCGATGCCATGCGCGCGGTGCAAACAGCTTGGCTAGAGGCGCGCAAGCGCGTGGCGGATGCGGAAGGGGTAGCGCGCGCGCTTGCCGCGTCGGTCGAGGGGCGTGATCGCCTGATTGAACATCAAAATGAGAAGGTGGTCCAGATTCGCGAAGTCAATCAAACGCTCATTGAGCGCAACACGCAATTGCAGGCGGCCCTCAAGACTTCAAATGAAAAAATTGCCGCTGAGCGTCTGGTAGGGGCCGAACTCCGCCAAGCTGTCGATCGGGAGGTGGAAAAACGCAAAGCTGGGGAACTGGGACAGCAGCAGCGGTTGGAAGTGTCGCGCGAAGTGAACAGCAAGCTGGTAGAACGCACAGCAACCTTGCAGGCGGCGCTCAAAGTTGCGAACGTCAAGATCGCCGCCATGCGAAATTCCGACGCAGAGCTGCGAATCCGGTTGCATGAGGTAATGGCTCAATCCAAGGTGATGCAGCACGAACTTGCGCGGGTGCGCAACGTCGCCAAACGCATGGTCGACCGCTATGAGGCGCTGCGGATTGAGGTAGGCGCCGGCGCGCGGACCGATGAAGGCGCCGAGCATGAGGCAGGCGAGCGCGCGCCCACCTAACCCAACGTTCGGTCAGCCGATGAAGGCGAGCCGGTCGATGTACGGCAGGGTCGCCTCGCCACGCGCGAGCGCCATCTCCAGCAAGCGCCAATCGGCGGGGTGGTTGACGTCGAAACCCTCGTCGCCTTCGGTCAGGAACGGGATCAGCACTTCGCCGGCGATCGAACCCAATTCTAGCGGCACACGTGTCCAAGCGATCTCCAGGCTTGCGTTTTGCACGTACACTTCCGGCAAGGCAGCATACTGAGTGCTATGGAAGGGCACTTCCTTTGGGCCCATCGGCATCAGAGGGTGCATGCGTTGGCCGCGGACGATCCACATCTTTCCCGGGTGCTGCTCGCATTTTTCGACCGCCCGCAGCGAATCCGCGCCGCTCTCCCCCGTAAATCGCGCGAAGGCGCGCCTAATCGTTTCCGGCTTGCGGCATGGGCTTGTCGGGCGCAACAGGGAGAAAACTTCAAAAGCCCGGTCGTTCCGCGCAAGTTCCTGTAGCGTGAATCGCACCCAATTGATGTCGGGCGATGTATCGCAAGAAATTTCGGCAGGCCGAAGCACTGGAACCTCGGCGCCGTAATGGCGCGCGATCGCCGCATAGCGCTCGGAATCGGTCGACACGATGACCGCGTCGAATACGCCAGACTGGCGCGCGGCGCAGATCGTGTAAGCGATCAACGGGTGTCCGGCGAGCGCCGTGACATTCTTGTCGGGAATACGCTTGGAGCCTGCGCGCGCCGGGATCAGGGCGACAGCTTTGAGCGGGGCGCTCATGGCGGGTCGATCCACAAATAAATGTCCTTCAATTCGCTGTAAACATCTAGCGCTTCGGGGCCCGGCTCGCGTGTGCCGTTGCCTGACGCCTTGCGTCCGCCAAATGGCATATGCGGCTCAGAGCCAAACGTGCCGCCATTAATAACGGCGACGCCTGTGTCGATTGCTTGTGCAAAATTCCAAGCGCGGTCGATTGAACGGGTGTGAATGCAGGCGGTGAGGCCGTAGGGCGAAGAATTCGCAAGCCGCAGCGCATGGGCGTAGTCGCGAGCACGATAAAGCGCGGCGATCGGGCCGAACAATTCGGTGAGGCTAAGGGCTGCATGCTCGGCGGCTCCCTCGAGGATTGTGGGCTCAAGGTAGTAGCCCTGCGCGAGCGCGCCATGCGCCCGCGCCCCGCCAGTCAGGACGCGTGCGCCGGCGGTCTGCGCCTGTGCGATTGCCGCGAGCAAAGTGTTGAGTTGGCGTTCGTTGATCACCGGGCCAAGATCGCAATCGTCATCGACGCCAAGTTTCTGACGGCGCGCGGCGGCGATGAACTTGTCAACGAAAGCGTCGTATATCGCGTCCAACACTATAAACCGGCTGCCGGCGGCGCAGCGTTGGCCAGCATTGGAAAACGCCGACAGCGCGGCCCAATGCGCCGCCTTGTCGAGATCGGCGTCGTCGCAGACGACGAACGCATTCTTGCCGCCGAGTTCCAGGGAGAGTTTTTTGAGCTTGGCGCCCGCGGCCGCGCCGATCGCGCGGCCGACGCGGGTCGAGCCAGTGAACGAGACGACATCCACGTCGTCATGGGTGGTGAGCAGGGGGCCGAGCTCCTGACCCAATCCCTGAACGACATTGAGCGCGGCAGCTGGAACGCCTGCTTCAATAAGCACCCGCGCCATCCAGTCCGCCGAAACTGGCGTATCTTCAGCGGGTTTTAGCACCACAGCATTGCCGCAAATGAGCGCGGGAAAGACTTTCCAGGCGAAGTTCGGCGCTGGCGTATTGGCTGGAGTGATCAGCGCAGCCACGCCGCAAGACTGACGCACCGTCATGGCGTATTTGTTTGCGGTATTTGACGGCGTGGTGCGGCCGAACAGGCGTTGGCCCTCGCCCGCGAAAAATCTTCCGCATTGAATCGCCGCAGCGGTTTCGCCGTGGGCGTCTTTGAGTGGCTTGCCCGCTTCCTCCGCCACGATGCGCGAAAGGTCCCCGCCGCGCGCTTCGATCAAAGCGCAGGCTTTAAATAGGATTTCACCGCGCTTGACGGCTGGCGTCGCCGACCAGGCTGCATACGCGCCGCGCGCGGCCGCAATGGCCGACAACACAACGGTCTCATCGGCGAGCGCTAGTTCGGCGATACGCTCGCCGTTGTGCGGATTGAGCACAAACATGCGCCGGGGGCCCGCAATCTCAGCGCCGGCGATCAGGGAAGGAATTATGCGAGTCAATTGTCAAATCGCCATAAAGCCGCCATCGACGCGAATATCGCCGCCGGTCATGTAGCCCGACGCCGGTGAGAGCAGAAACGCCACCGCCCCCAGATAATCATAGGGTTCGGCCATGTTGGACAGGTGCGGCTTGCCGCGTCGGAGGGGGATTTTGCGCGCATAGGCTTCGAGGAAGCGCGGGTCTTGGTCATTGAAGACACCGGCGAGAGTCACTGTGTTTGAGCGGACATTGCGCGGACCCCAATAGGCCGCGAGGTAGCGGGTGAGGTTGTAGACCGCCGATTTCGAAGCCGCATAAGCGACGGGCTTGAAGAAGGTCTCTCCTCCTTGACGACGGTATTCGTAAAGCGATTGGTCGGGCGAGACCGCGCCGTAGATTGAGCCGATATTGACAATGGTGCCGCGCCCGGCCTCGGCCATGGCGGCCCCGAACACCTGGCAGCACAGGAACACGCCCTTGACGTTCACCTCCATCACCCGATCCCAGGATTGCTCCGGGTAGGTCTCGAACGGGCCGTTCTCCGCGGCTGGTGCGTCGGGTGGCGAGTCGAGGCCGGCATTGTTGACAAGGCCAGTCGGCGCGCCCCAGCGGGTCTTTAGCGCGACGAGCGCGCGCTCCAGCGTCGGCCGCGACACCACGTTGGCTTCGAGCACGCACAGCCGCTCGCTTTTCGCTATTTCACCGAAGGCAGCGGCAGTCTTGTCCAAGTTTGTATTTGGTTCGATCACGGCCACCCGCGCGCCCAGATCGTGCAGGCCGCTCACCAGGCGCCGGCCGATCAGCCCGTAACCGCCGGTGACCACGACAATCTCACGCTCAAGCGAGAACAGCGTCCCCAGGACATCGCTCATAGGGCGCTTTCCTTCACTTGCGCGATGGCGTCGCACAATTCGCGTACCGCGCCATGGCCGCCAGCGCGCCGCGTTTGGAAGAAGCCGCTTCCAACCACGCTTGCATGCGCGTCGGCCACGATCACCGGCAAACCGACGCGCTCAAGCGCGCCGAGGTCATTGATGTCGTTGCCGAGGAAACCGATTTCGTCCCACCCCACGCGATGTCGCCGCATCAGCGTTTCAAGCGCTGCTGCCTTGTCCTCGACATTCTGCAGGCACGGCACGGCCAATTTTTGCGCCCTCGCAGCGACTACCGGGTTCGCTTCGGTCGATATGATTACGATTTGCGCTCCCAGGGCGACCAGCCGGCGCAACCCATAGCCTTCGAGGCGCGAGCACTTCACAGCCTCGCTGCCATCCTCGAAGACATACACACTATTATCGGTCATCACGCCGTCAAAATCCAGCGCCAGCAGCTTGAGGCAGCGCGCCCGCGCCGCGAATGCCGGATCCGCAGGATCGACATCGGGTCCCGTCGCCATGGCGGCGCTCATGCGACGGAAGCGACCGCCTCAACCGCCTCAAAACTGAAATTGTCGTCGCGCGCGAGCGGTTTGACGAGCTTGCGGCCGATGAAGTCGTCGATGAGATAGGGCGGCAGGCTGCCCTCCTCGGCGGGTGACTTGAAAGTGATGTCCGCCTCCGTCAGCGTCCGACCCGCCGGAAGATTGCGCGCGGCCACCAATTTCTTGGCCATTTTCAGCAGCGGCTTCGCCTCGGATTCGTAAGCCCGCTTGACCCCGTCCCCCAGCGCAACGCGAGCGCGCTGCAAGTCACGTACGACCCGGCGCATACCACCGGGCTCCAGGGAAAACGACTGATCGGTGCCTTTCCAGGCGCGGTTGAGCGTGAAGTGCTTTTCCACCACCCGCGCGCCCAACATGTAGGCGATCAACGGCATGGCTATGCCATTGTCGTGGCTGGAAAAGCCAATCACCGTTTCGGGGAAGGCCTTACGATAGGTTTCAATCACCCGGATGTTGAGTTCCTCGAACGGCGGCGGATAGCCAGAAGTGCATTGCAGGATGCAAATCTGACTGTTGATCGGCGCCACGGCATCGTACATCCGGCGCACGTCATCCATGGTCGCGCCGCCGGTCGAGATGAACATCGGTTTACCGAAGCGCGCTACGTGCTTGATCAGCGGCAGCGTCTTCAGATCGCCGCTGGCAACCTTGTAGCAGGGCACGCCAATGCTTTCGAGCAGGTCGGCGCTGGGGACATCGAAGGCGGTTGAGAAGAACACCATGCCCAGTTCGCGGGCATAGGCCAGCAATTCCGCATATTGCTCGCGGTCGAACTCCAAATGCTCGCGGTGCGCCCCATAGGTTGGCGCATAGGCGTTCTCGGAATTGTATGGCTCGTCATACATCGCCTGCGTGTAGAGCGCGCGGTTGTCGCGTTTTTGTAGTTTGACGGCGCTGCAGCCGCATTCCTTGGCGGCGCGGAACATTGCCTTGCATTTGTCCAGGTCGCCCTGGTGGTTGTGCCCGATTTCGGCGATCATGAATGCGTCGCTGTCGTCATTAATGGCGACGTTTTCCACAGTCAATTCGCGCCTTGCCATGTTTGCCCGCCTGGTGCTCTAGATACCAGGTGCCTCATACCTGCTAGCCTTTGCTCGGGCAAGCCGAGGTCTCCGTTCATGGCCCGCCGAGGATGAAGTCGGCCTGAGTGATGACGTTTTGACCGTCGCCGCTCACATTGGTCAGGGTCATGGACACCACGCCGTCGACAGTGACAAACGTATTGGCTCCGAGATCTGTGATAACGACGCGGCTGGCGAAATCGCTCGCGGTGACCCCAAGGGCGGAAATGTCCATGAGGTCCTGACCGCCGACCGCGTCAGCGTCGAAATCGGTGATCGTGTCAGCGCCCGCCCCCGAGGCGAACACGAACACATCCGCCCCGGTGCCGCCGATCAACGTATCAGTACCGGCCCCCCCGGTGAGCGTGTCGGCGCCGCTCGACCCGCCGAGCGTGTTGGCGTTGCCGTCGCCGATGATAAAGTCGTTGAAGGCGCCGCCGAATGCGGCCTCGACATTGGCCAAGGTTACGCCGCCGCTGGCTGTGCCGGTGGCGAGGTTGATGGTGACACCCACGCTCGATCCGCCAAAGGCGACAACGTCAGTGCCGCCAGCGAGATCGGCACTGATCGCCTCCACGCCGGTGGCAGCGCCGCCCTCAATTGTGGTGATTGAAGTTCCATTGTATACGAGGTCAAGTGTTTGGTCGTTGAGGTTGCCCAGGATCACCATCGTGTCCGTGCCGACTCCGCCGTCCACGGTATCGACGCCGTCGCCGAAATTGTAAATGATCGTGTCATTGCCCGCGCCGCCAAGGATAGTGTCCCCGCCGCTGCCGCCCGTCAGCGTGTCGGCGCCGCTCGAACCGCCGAGCGTATTGGCGAAGCTGTCGCCGATGATGACGTCATTGAATGCGCCGCCGAACGCGTTTTCGACGCCGGTCAGTGCAAGGCTTCCACTTGCGGCCCCAGTCGCCAAATTGATGGTTACCCCTGCGGACGAACCGGCATAGGTCACTGTGTCGACACCGCCAGCAAGGTCGGCGCTGAACGATTCGACATTCATGACCGTCCCACCCTGAACCGAGGTAATCAACGCCCCATTGAACACAACAGCAAATGTTTGACCGTTGGCGTTGCCCAGAATCACCATCGTGTCCGTGTCGGTCCCGCCGTCGACGTTGTCGACGCCATCGCCGAAATTGTAAGTGATCGTGTCAGCGCCTGCAGCGGCATTGATCGTGTCGTTGCCGCTTCCGCCCGCAATAGTGTTGGCTGCGCCGTTGCCGGTGATTAGGTTGGCGAGCGAGTTGCCGGTGGCGTTGATCGCAAGCGCGCCAGTGAGGGTGAGGTTTTCGATATCGTTCGACAAAGAATATGTCGCCGAAGCTAGTACAATGTCCGTGTCGCCGCTGGCGTTCTCGGTGACGATGTCGCCCGTGTTGTCGACGATATAGGTGTCGCCACCGGCACCGCCATACATGCTGTCGATGCCGGCGCCCCCGTCAATGGTGTTGGCGTTGCCGTTGCCGAAAATGACATTGGCGAGCCCGTTCCCCGTGCCGTTGATGGCGGCGCCTAACAAGGTAAGATTTTCAAGCTCGTTCCCCAGAGCGTAGTCGATCGAGCTTTGAACCGTGTCGACGCCCCCTCCGGCGCTCTCCGCGATCGTGTCGGCGTCGGCGATGATGTAGAGGTCATTGCCCGAGCCGCCGATCAGAACATCGGCACCGGCACCCCCGTCAAGCGTGTCCGCGCCCGCGGAGCCGCCCAGCGTATTGGCCCCGCTGTCGCCCGTCAGGACGTCATTGAAAGCCCCCCCGAACGCGCTTTCCACGTTGGTCAGTGTAACCCCGCCACTGGCGGTGCCAAGCGCAAGATTGACCGTGACGCCAGTGCTCGATCCCGCAAAAGTCACTACGTCGACGCCGCCGGCCAGATCGGCGCTCACCGCCTCAACATTTGATACCGCGCCTGCTTCGACCGAGGCGATCGAGCTTCCGTTGAAAACCAGATCGAGCGTCTGGCCGTTGACATTGCCCAGGATTGCAAGCGTGTCGCTGTCGCCGCCGCCGTCAACAACGTCCACCCCGTCGCCAAAGCTGTAATTGATCGTGTCATTGCCCGCGCCAGCGTTAATCGTATCCGCGCCGCCCAAGCCCGACAGCACATTGGCGCCGCCATTGCCGGTGATTGCGTTGGCGAGCGCGTTGCCGGTGCCGCTGACGGCAGCGCCGGTCAATGTCAGATTTTCGACTTCGGCGCCCAAGGCGTAGTTGATCGCGCTCTGAACGGTGTCA
Organism: Hyphomonadaceae bacterium; assembly: GCA_021731005.1. Taxonomy (GTDB): domain Bacteria; phylum Pseudomonadota; class Alphaproteobacteria; order Caulobacterales; family Aquidulcibacteraceae; genus Vitreimonas. The sequence goes on along the minus strand of JAKFYF010000111.1, from coordinate 8,592 downwards.
GTGCCGCCAAGTGCGAGTTCGCTCACCAGGTCACCCGCGTCGTCGACGACGTAGGTGTCGCCGCCGGTGCCACCGGACAAGGAATCCGCGCCCGCGGCGCCGTCGAGAATGTTGGCGCCGCTGTTGCCGACCAGGTTGTTGTTGAGGCTGTTGCCAGTGCCGTTGATGTTGGCTGTACTGGTGAGATTCAGGTTCTCTAGTCCCGCGCCCAAAATAAATGTGACTGCGCTGTTCACGGTGTCCGTGCCGTCGCCGCCCGCTTCGGAAACCGTATCTCCCGCATCGTCGACAACGTAGGTGTCGCTACCCAGGCCGCCGGACATAGAATCTGCCCCGCCGCCGCCATCGAGCGTGTTGTCGCCGCTGTTGCCAACCACTGTATTGTTGAGGCTGTTGCCGGTGCCGTTGATGTTGGCTGAGCCAGTCAGCGTCAAGTTTTCTAACCCCGCGCCCAGAATGAAGGTGACCGAGCTGTTGACCAGATCCGTGCCGTCGCCGCCGGCTTCGGAAACTGTGTCACCCGCGTCATCGACCACATAGGTGTCGCTGCCCAGGCCGCCGGACATGGAATCTGCCCCGGCGCCGCCATCGAGCGTGTTATTGCCGCCATTGCCGGTGATTGCGTTGGCGAGCGCGTTGCCGGTGCCGCTGACGGCAGCGCCGGTCAATGTCAGATTTTCGACTTCGGCGCCCAAGGCGTAGTTGATCGCGCTCTGAACGGTGTCAGTGCCGCCAAGTGCGAGTTCGCTCACCAGGTCACCCGCGTCGTCGACGACGTAGGTGTCGCCGCCGGTGCCACCGGACAAGGAATCCGCGCCCGCGGCGCCGTCGAGAATGTTGGCGCCGCTGTTGCCGACCAGGTTGTTGTTGAGGCTGTTGCCAGTGCCGTTGATGTTGGCTGTACTGGTGAGATTCAGGTTCTCTAGTCCCGCGCCCAAAATAAATGTGACTGCGCTGTTCACGGTGTCCGTGCCGTCGCCGCCCGCTTCGGAAACCGTATCTCCCGCATCGTCGACAACGTAGGTGTCGCTACCCAGGCCGCCGGACATAGAATCTGCCCCGCCGCCGCCATCGAGCGTGTTGTCGCCGCTGTTGCCAACCACTGTATTGTTGAGGCTGTTGCCGGTGCCGTTGATGTTGGCTGAGCCAGTCAGCGTCAAGTTTTCTAACCCCGCGCCCAGAATGAAGGTGACCGAGCTGTTGACCAGATCCGTGCCGTCGCCGCCGGCTTCGGAAACTGTGTCACCCGCGTCATCGACCACATAGGTGTCGCTGCCCAGGCCGCCGGACATGGAATCTGCCCCGGCGCCGCCATCGAGCGTGTTATTGCCGC
>JAKFYF010000111.1:0-7159 GCA_021731005.1 Hyphomonadaceae bacterium | reverse complement strand
AGATCCGTGCCGTCGCCGCCGGCTTCGGAAACTGTGTCACCCGCGTCATCGACCACATAGGTGTCGCTGCCCAGGCCGCCGGACATGGAATCTGCCCCGGCGCCGCCATCGAGCGTGTTATTGCCGCTATTGCCGATAAGCGTGTTGTTCTGGGTGTTGCCGGTCCCGTTGATGTTGCCCGCGCCGGTCAGCGTCAAATTCTCGACATTGGCGCCCAGGGTAAAGCTGACCGAGCTTTCAACCGTGTCCGTCCCGGCGGCCGCGCCTTCGGTGACGGTGTCGCCCGCGTCATCGACAATGTAGGTGTCGTTGCCGCCTTGGCCGATCAGCGTGTCGGCGCCCGCGCCGCCATTGATGGTATTGGCGCTGGAATTGCCGGTTATCGTGTTGGCCAAGCTGTTGCCGGTGGCCGAACCCGCGCCGGCGGCGGCGGTCATCTGCAAATCTTCGAAATTGGCGCCCAGAGTAAAGCCGGCGACGTTGGAGAAAACCGTGTCGAGGCCCTGGTTCGCCTGCTCGGTGAGAGTGTCGGCGCCGTCATAGATATAGGTGTCGTCGCCGTCGCCGCCGACCAGCGTATCGACGCTGGCGCCGCCATCGAGGAAGTCTGCGCCATCGCCGCCGTTAATGACATCAGCCTCGGTGCTGCCGGTGAGGCTATCGTCGTCGGCCGAGCCATCAATGGTGAGCAAATCCGCGCCGGTCCAGGTGGTGAAAATCCAGTTTTCGGCCGAGAACGCGCCGCCGGCGCTCAAGCTCACCGTGATGGTGTCGGTCGATAGCGCCGAACCGGTGACCGACAGCGCCGCGTCGATGAAGCCGACCCCGAACTGGTCGGCGCTGAATAGCGCTGCGAGCGAACTGCCGGCGGTATCGGGGTTGAAGGCCAGCTCGGAAAAATTGCTAAAAGTCGCGACTGAGAAATCCCAAACGTGGGGCCCGACGCCGGTGCCGTCGAGCTGCAGAGTGTTGACGCCATCCGAGCCGTCAAAGCTATCCCCTGCATCGATGGTTCCAGGAAGGAACACAAAGGTATCGTCGTTGACGGTGCCGAATATGCTATCCGGTCCGATTGTCGCGTTAAAGATTGCCATGTTAGCACCCCAGCAGCTTGCCCAGTCCTGCGTGCAATATGGGGGCCATCGTTCTAGGTCATTCTGCAAATGAACTCGCCGTGGGCACGAAGTATTTCGGCGCCTCGTCGCCTCACACGGACGATTATGGCAAGCAGGAACGACGTTTAAGTTTGATGTGGTTAACACATGGGCGCGCCGCGGTTTGAATAGTTATCCGCGCAATACTTTACGGTTCTTGGGAATTTCGTAGACTTGCCAGCAAGGCCATTAACCAAGAGTCCCACCGACACGGCTCATTACCTTGAAAATGCCCCCGTAATCTATTCGAACGCACGCCGTGTTTTGGCGGCGGTCGAGCGTTGTTGCGCATGACAAGGCCACGACCGAAGGGAGGGGGCAACCGAGCGCGGGAGACGGTGCATTGTTGCAAGTCTCCCAACGCCGCGGCGCTCCGAAACACCCGAAAGCCGCCTGCTTGTGATCGGCGCCATCTGGGGCGATGGTTGGGGTTCACGCAATCCAGGTCGCAGCGAGCGCGCGGAGTTCACGCTCTTGCTTTGGTGTGCCCGGAGCCGCCGGACGACACGCGTGATGGAAACCAACAATTCTCGGATGTTATCGGAACTGCTTGGACGGGGTCGTGGTGCTGGGGCCGGAATCGAACGCCCGCTAACAACCGGAATTCATGTTCAATTTTCCTGAGGCAACGCCCAACGTGCCGTCAATGTGCCGCCGGACCATTCAAGGAGGCGTTCCGTGTCTGGCTAAAGCCCGAGAAACGGACATTCCTAAGCGCGGCGACGCCACGACCGCATGGGATGCGATGGGCATGAAGCGGCATTCGGCGAGAATCGGAATCTGGGCAAGCGGACCTTCCCGGGCCGGCGGAAGAGGATTCGGCGATTTGGCGAAGGCGGGGAAGGGGACATCCCGCCTAAGGCGGGGTGTCGTGGGTCGTGTCCCCGGGTGCAGTGTGGAAGTTGGCGCCAGACATCTCTGGCAAGCACCCGGGGCCAAGCGGAGACGTTGTCAATGCGGGCTCCGACCGTCACAACCGGGATGCCAAGCATCGGTGTTCCGCAAGCCGCGGACACATGAAAGTCTTGGAGGCGCGTGATCTGGCGCGAGATCGCGGCGATGCCCGAGTATTGAGTCTGGCGTTGCGGGCGCCCGCCGCGTTGCGACCCGGAATTCCTCACGGCTGGACGCGCGTGGGCGAGCGGCGCAAAATGCGGCCATGGCCTTTCCCTCGCGCCGTCGGCTCTTGGCCGCCGCCGCTGTTTCCATCATGGGTTGCGGACGCGTCGCCGCCTCGCCGCGCACGATTCATGTCACGCCGGATGGCGCCGGCGATGGATCGTCGTGGAGTGCGGCGGCTCGTCTGGGTGAGCTTGGGACGCTGATCGCATCCGCGCAGTCAGGCGGGGAAATTTTAATCGCGGCCGAGCGCGGCGAGTATGCCTTGGGCGCGGGCCTCGACATTGATGTGGGCGGCGGCGGGGAGGCTCTTGTGCGCGTGCGGGGCGCAAACAGCGAGACCGGCGAGCCGATGCTCGCGGTCCTGAGGGGCAGCCGCACCCAGACCGAACAGGGCGATGAAGCCTTCCGGCTGCGGCGCGGCGCCGGGAATTTGCACTTCTCGCACTTGGATTTCCGCGACGTGGGCAACGGTTGCTTCCGCGTCGGCGGACCGCTGCAGCGCCTCACCATTGAGGATTGCGCGTTTGAGAATGTGTATCGGTTCCTTGAAAACACCGTCCATGACGGCGAGCGCGAAGCGAGCCTGCTCGACTTCGTTGTGCGGCGCTGCCGGGGAAGTCGCGTCGAGCGCGGCTTCTTGCGAATCCGCTATGGCTCCCGATCGGGGATCATCGAGGATTGCCTGGCGCAGGGCATGGCCAATGAAGGCGGCCCGATCCCCGCTGGATGCGCGCTTGACGATGAAGCGCGCGACATCGTCTACCGACGCTGCATCATGGAGACGTTCCAGCAATGGCGGGCGGGTCGCTACTGGAACGGCGACGGATTTTCCGACGAGCCAGGCAACGCCAATATCCGCTACGAGGCCTGTGAAGCGCGCGGATCAACCGATGGCGGCTTCGATTGCAAGGGCCGCAATGTGGCGCTTGAGAACTGTCTCGCCGAGGACAATAAGCGCAATTTCCGGATCTGGGATGACCGCGCCACGCTCACCGGCTGCACCAGCCGCAGCCCTAATTTCCGCGGCAGAGAGGTCGAGGATGCCGACGCCTGCCATATCTGGATTGGCGGTGAAAACGCCGAAATCCTCATGGCCAATCTCACCATTGAAGACGCCGATGCGACCCAGATATTCGAATTCGACCATGACCGCGGATCGGTGCAGGTCAGGGGCCTGACGATCCATAGTCCGCGACAGAATTGGAACGGCGTCCAGGTTCAAACCAATTCGGATGGGATCGTCGTTCGGCCGGATTGAAGGCGTCAGTTCAGGCCGAAGCCGGCGAAGTCCGGATTGTCGGGATCGAGCCTGTTGGCCTCGTTGAAGTCGGCGATGGCGCGATCCATGTCGCCGCTCGCGCGATAGGCGATGCCGCGATTGTGGTAGGCGTTCGCATAGCGCGGGTCGATGCGGATCGCTGCATCATAATCGGCGATGGCGCGTATAAAGTCTCCTTGAGCGCGGTAAGCGTTGCCGCGGTTGTTGAAGGCGCGCGCGAAATTGGGGTCGAGGCGTATCGCCTCGCTGTAGTCGGCGATAGCTTGGGCGAAGTCGCTTTGATCGGCGTAGGCGCTGCCGCGGTTAAGGAAGACACTGGCGACCCGCGGATCGAGCCGGATCGCCTCGTTGTAGTCGGCTATGGCGCGGGCGGGATCGCCCTTGGCGCGATAGGCGATGCCGCGATTGTTGTAGGCGTTCGCACGCCGCGGACTGACGCGGATCGCCTGATCGTAGTCGGCGATGGCGCGGTCGTAGTCGCGCTGGGCGCGGTAGGCGTTGCCGCGACTGGTAAACGCCGCGGCGGTGTGTTGGGAAGTCTGGCTGCTGGTCTGGAGCACCCGCGTGCAAGCCGCGATCTGGACCTCCGCCGCGTGCGCGCCATCTTGGTTGGCGCAGGAGCGGCGATCGTTCTCGGCAACGTCTTGCGCGTTCGCTGGCGCCAAACTCACGATCAAGGCTGCTGTTGCAGCGCACAAAATCGCGAGGGTCTGCGCCGCGCGCGCTCTTGCGCGATGATTTCGCTGTAAGCGCGCGGGGTGCGATGCAGGAGGCGACATGAAAGGCAAGCTCCGTAGATAGAGTCCACCGATAGATATAGCACTGACCGGGATCGTTCGGGAGGCGCATCCGCCAGAATTGCGATCCGCCCTGCCTTTGCCGCGGGGTTGAACTAACTTGGTGAACGACGCGCCCAGCGCGGAATGAAGCGCGGCAATTCCGTGCGTATGAGCCGGAACGCGTCGCCCATCGCAGCGCGCCCGCCCTTGAAGGAACCGGCCACGCTCCAGGCCACGGCGTAGGCCACGATGGCATTGACGGCCAGGAAGGCGAAGTCGTTTGGAAACGGAAGGCGCTGCACGAGCAGCAGCGCCCCGAGGCATGCCGCGCTGCCAGCCGCGAACGGAGCAGCTGTCAAGAAAAGGTCCATGAGCGCGATCGGACCTGTTCGCGTCACCCACCACCACAGGAAAGGGAGTCTCACAAGGACATCGCTCAGCGCGAAAGCGGCCGCTACCCCGATCGCGCCCCACCGCAGCCCGACAATGAAGGACAGCACGCTAGTCACGGCGCTGAAGGCGCTCCACGCCATGTAGGCGCGCGCCCGGCCTTGGCTGACGAAAAGAAAACTCATCGTCATGCTGACCGGGCGGTGCAGCGCCGCCAGCGAGAGCCAGGCGAAGATGGGCGCGGCCGGCGCCCATTGTTCGCCGATGAGGAAGGGGATCAACACCGTCGCGGTAGCGCCCAGCGCCACCGTTCCGGGCGTCAGGAACAACATGAGCAGGCTGATGATGCGCAGATAGGCGCGGCGGTAGCGCTCTGGGTCGGGCGCCAGGCGCGACAGCACCGGCACCATGACGGACTGGAGTACTTGGTTGATGCGCTGGGCTGGAATGATGGCGAGCTTGTTGGCCCGATCGTAGAGGCCGAGCTGGCCAGCGCCCGCATAGCGCCCGACCAGAACGCTGTCGGCTTCGCGCGCCACCAAGGCGGCCGCGTCGCTCATCATCACGGCGCCGCCGAACTTGAACAAACCGATCGTGCCGCGGAAGTCGGGCCTGTCGCGCGGCGACCAGGACGCGCCAAGCCAAACGCCGATCAGGGCGACAAGCGTGCTCGCGGCAAGACCGAGCGTCAGCGCCCAATAGTGCGCGCCCATGAGCGCCGCGACGATGGCGACGATCAGTTCCACAACGACCTCGATAGCGCTGATCGCGGCGAGCCAGCCGAACTTCATCCGGCGGAGCAACAGCGCTTCCGGTACGTTTGTTAGCCCTCCGATGATCAGAAAGAGCGAGGAGACCGCCGCTACGAAGCCCGCGCGCGGCTCGTGGTAGAGCGCCGCCACCACAGGCGAGGCCAGCAACATGAGCGCCCCGCCGGCGCACCCCGCAATGGTCATCACCCAGAAGATGCCGCTGACCTGGGCGCGGCTCAGCCCCGGCGTCTGCACCATCGCCTGGGCCACGCCGAAGCCGAGAAACAGGCCCAGCACGCTCAGCACGGGGGCCACCATGGCGAAAATGCCGTAATCGATCGGGTTCAGCAGTCGCGGCAGGATGAGCAGTGACGCGGCTTGGAAGGGCAGCTTGATGAATTGCGCGACGCCGATGGCGACGGCGCCATTGACCGCGTGCGTCTGCATGGATCCCGCTTGGGGCTCGAAACTTGCGTCGCCGTCCCTCATGGGGCCTTGATAGCGAATTACGCGGGAAAGCGCGCTGGCGCACGCGCCCGGCGCGACAATATTTCCAGGAATTAACGGTGGGCGCCGTGTCGTTCACGATGTTCCCGCACGCCGCGCGTTGTCTTCGGCGTCCTGGGGCGGGCGCTAGCGCTCCAGGTGAGCCGCATTGCAAAAGCCCGCTTGCTATGGAAATAATAGCCGATCCGCGATGAGCGCGCCGCTCACAATGTGGTTGATTTGGTTAGCGCATAATCAGGCCGTGGCTTCCAGCATGAATGCATCGCGCGAGTCCGCTGCGCCCTTGATTTTCGTCGTCGGCGCGCGCGGCGTGCCCGATGTGGAGGGTGGCGCTGAGAAGAATGCCGAGATGCTCTTTCCACGAGTGGCGGCGGCGGGATATCGCGTTACCTTGGTGGGATTGAAGGACAACATCAAGGCGGACGAGTTCAAGGGCGTGCGCCTGCTCAAGGCGCCGCACTCGCGCATTCTGAAGACGGACAAGCTGCTTTACTATGTGGCCGCCATCTTCATGGCCGGGCGCCGGCGTCCGCGGATCGTTCATTTCCAAGGCCTTGGCTCGGCGCTCTTTCTTTGGGCCTACAAGCTGATGGGCGCGAAGACCGTCGTCCGCTATGGGTCGGCGGATTATCTCGTCGGCAAATGGGGTTTGCTCGGCAGACTCGGGTTCTTGATCAGCGAGTTCCAACTCAGGTTCGCCGACGCCGTGATCGCCGTGACGCCAGCGCTGGCGCAGCGTTTGGCCCGGCGCGGCATTGTCGGCAACGTCCACGTTATCGCCAACGCCGTGGACGATCTGCCGGAGGGAGGGGCCAGCCCGAACCTGCCGGAGGGCGATTACATCCTGACGGTTGGCCGCGTCACCGCGCAGAAGAACGTCGCCAATCTCATTCGCGGCTATGAGGCGTTCGCGGGCGGCGCGGACGATCCGCCCAGGCTCGTGGTTGCCGGAGGCCTGGACGAAACCGAATACGTCTCGGGGCTCAAACCGCTTGTTACCGAACGCGTGCTCTTGGCGGGGCGGTTCGCGCGCAGCGCCATGACCCCGCTTTATCGCGGCGCCAGGCTCTACGTTAACGCTTCCTTGCACGAGGGGAGTTCGAATGCGGTGCTTGAGGCGATTTCCGCGGGCTGTCCGATCTTGCTGAGCGATATTCCTGAGAATCGAGATTTCGG
>JAKFYF010000057.1 GCA_021731005.1 Hyphomonadaceae bacterium | reverse complement strand
TGGACCGAGGCGATGAGCCAATTTGCCATCCTGTTTGCCGACCGCTTTCCCGGGTCAGCGCGCTGACCCGGGAAAGCGGCAAACCACGATCACAGGAGCCGCTTACACAAAGGATCGGACATACCCCGGCGATGCGCCCCGCATCGCCCCCCGCACGCCTCGGGCGTCATGGACTGCCGACTTGCGTGAGTAGGCGAAGGAACCTGGGGTTCACGAACAGTTTCTCCCTTCCGAACTTTCGTTCTTCCAGAACACCAATTTCCGCAAGTTTCTTGAGATAAACGGAAGCTGTCTTGCGCTCCGCCAGTCCGGCTTCAACAACATTTGCTATGCGTGAGTACGGTTGTACGAATATCAGATCAACGAGTTCTCGCTTGTACAAGTTCGTGTCCGCATTGCGAACGAGCTGAACGGTTTCCTCGTGAAGCTTCCTGATCGCGCGAATCTTCGCAGTGGTCCACTCAGCGGTCTCTTTGAGCGCCCTCAGCATGTAGAGAATCCAGGGCTCCCACGCACCGCGAACTGTGACTTCTAGCAGCAAGCTGTAATAGTCTGCTTTGTGCATGATGATGTAGCGGCTCAAGTAAAGAACGGGGATGTCGAGAATTCCTTTTTCGACAAGATAGAGAATGTTTAGAACGCGTCCCGTTCGCCCATTGCCGTCCTCGAACGGGTGGATCGCCTCAAACTGATAGTGCATCACCGCCATTCGTATGAGCGGATCGATGTCTGCGGCGTCATGGATGAAGCGCTCCCAATTTGCGAGCTTGTCGCGCAACAGCGCTTCGCCTTCAGGCGGCGTGTAGACAATTTCACCAGTCACGCGATTCTCGAGCGCTATGCCCGACGTCTTGCGGACGTCGAGTTCGACTCCCTTGATGGTGCGGCACACTTCCACACACGTGGTTGTCGAAAGAGGTTTTTTATTGAGATGGCGAAAGCCCTGGTACAGGGCCGTTCTGTACCGAAATGCCTCTTTGGTCGGACCATCGGCTTCATCGCCTGCTTTGCCGGCGTGCTGAAAGAGCTTGTCTGCGGTGGTGACAATGTTCTCGATCTCGGAACTTGCCTGTGCTTCCAGCAGTGGAATGCTATTAATCAAGACCGCTTGGTTTGGGATTAACTCTCCGGCTACTCGGAGCTCTGAAAGTGCCGTGCGGGCTTCGATGCACGCCTTTAAGATGACCTTGCTCTCTATGTCCGCCGACGGCGGCAAGGCTGGAAGTGCCTGATAGGGCTTTGTCGGATAAAACATGTCCATTCTTTGATATTTTATGGACGCGTTTTGCCGTTGTGTCCATTGGCTGGACGTCACGGGCTTAATGTGTCCAAAATTTACGTAACCACGGACATATGGCGCATCTGGTGTCCAATGTTTGGACAAATGCCCTCCGACGCGTCCTTCAGGAGTGAGTATTTGGACCTATGCAGCCAGAGCCCTACCCCACCCCCGGATCAATCCCCTTGCACGCTTCCACCAGGCCCTTCACCGCATCCACGCTCTTATCGAACATTGCCCGCTCCGCGGCGGTAAGTTCGATCTCGATCACCTTCTCCACGCCGTTCTTGCCGATAATGCACGGCACGCCGACATAGATGTCGTTCAGCCCGTACTCGCCCTTCAGGTTCGCCGCGCAGGGCAGCAGGCGGCGCTTGTCGCGGAGATAGGATTTCGCCATCGCCATCGCGCTTTCGGCGGGGGCGTAGAAGGCGGAGCCGGTTTTCAGCAGGTTCACGATCTCGGCGCCGCCGTCGCGCGTGCGCTGCACGATGGCATCGAGTTTCTCTTGGCTGGTCCAGCCCATCTTCACCAGGTCCGGCAACGGGATGCCGGCGATGGTTGAGTAGCGCGTCAGCGGCACCATAGTGTCGCCGTGGCCGCCGAGCACGAAAGCAGTCACGTCCTCGACGCTGACCTTGAATTCCTCCGCCAGGAACCAGCGGAAGCGCGCGCTGTCCAGCACGCCGGCCATGCCCACCACTTTCTTATGCGGCAGCTTGGAGAATTGGCGGAACGCCCAGACCATGGCGTCGAGCGGATTGGTGACAACGATCACGAACGCGTTCGGCGCGTGCGTGGCGATGCCCTCGCCCACCGCCTTCATCACTTTGAGATTGATGCCGATGAGATCGTCGCGGCTCATGCCCGGTTTGCGCGGCACGCCGGCCGTGACGATGCAGACATCGGCGCCAGCAATATCGGCGTAGGAGTTCGCGCCCTTGAGCGCGCTGTCACGACCGAACACCGGGCTGGCTTCCGCGATGTCCAGCGCCTTGCCCTGCGGCACGCCCTCGACCACGTCGAACAGCACCACATCGCCCAATTCCTCGCGCGCGGCGATGTGGGCGAGCGTGCCCCCGATCATGCCAGAACCGATAAGGGCGATTTTTGCGCGGGCCATGGGCGCTCCAGTGGGAGAGAATCAGAAGGCGCGGGGTTTAGACCCACTCGCGCCGTGGCGCAACGCAGCTGGTCTGGATGGCCGCGCGGACGCCTTTGTGTTACGGAAAAGGCAGGAGAATGACTATGGCGGCCCTGGATTGGTCCCAATGCCCGGCGGTTGAGCGTGTACCCAGCAAGGTCAGCGGCGCGTGGGTGTTCAAGGGAACGCGCACCCCCGTGGCGACCATTTTCGAGAACCTAGAGGATGGGCTCACCATCGAGGACGCGATGGAGCAATTTGCTGTCTCGCGAGAGCAGATAGGGGCCGTCCTCGACTTCGCCGCCCGCAGCCTCGCCTCGCCGGCGGCTTGATGCGCATCCTGTTGGACAATGGCGTGGCGTCCCGCGCGGCGTCGCGGCCGCGCTGTGTGATCATGCTCCGCGGCTGGGACGCGCTGAGAAATGGCGAATTGCTGGCCGCGGCGGAAGGGGCCGCGTTTGACCTCTTTGTGACAACCGATAAGAATATCGAACATCCGGCATCAGCAAAACTTGGCGGGCCGAGCGATCGCGATCCTCATTCTTGGAAGCGTCCGACGGACGATGATCAGGCTTCGCCTTGACGCCATCGCCGCCGCCGTTTCCAAGATTACCCCCGGCGCCGTGGTTGAACTGACATTTTAGTCGTCATCGCTTCACCACCATTAGCAGCCCATCGCCGATGCTGGTCATCGCCACATGCACCCGCGCATCAGCGCGCGCCTTCACCGCCAGCGCGCGCAGCGCTGCAGTGTCTGGCGTCTGGTTCGACGCATCGGCCACCGCGCTTGACCACAGCATATTGTCGAACAGCATCACCCCGCCGTGCCGCAGCAGCGCGAGGCCGCGTTCATAATAGGAATCGTAGCCGGTCTTGTCGGCGTCGATGAAACCGAAATCGTAGCGGCCCGCCTCCCCGGCCTCGAGGCGGGAGTCGAGCGTTTCCACCGCTGGGGCGATGCGCAGGTCGATATTCTCCAGCCCCGCCTCCCGCCAATATCCACGCGCTTTCGCGGTCCATTGCTCGGAAATGTCGCAAGCAAGCAGATACCAGGTTTCCTGGTGCATCTCCTTCAGTGCGAGCGCTGTCGCCAGCGAGGAATAGCCGGTGAACACGCCAATTTCGAACGCGCGCTTGGCCCCGATCATTCGCGCGATCAGCGCCATGAACGCGCCCTGCTCGGCGCTGATCTGCATGATTGCTTGCGGCAGGTGCGCGGTTTCCACGCGGCAGCGCGCAAGCACGGGATGCTCCAGCGGATTGACGCTGGCGAGGTAGGCGACGAGTTCAGGCGAAAGGTTGAGGGAAGTGGACATGGGCCCACTTACGCCAGCCGCTTCAGCTGCTCCGCCAAATCCGTCCGCTCCCAGGTGAAGCCACCTTCATTGTCTGGCCGGCGGCCAAAATGTCCGTAGGCGGCGGTGCGGGCGTATATCGGGCGGTTGAGATTGAGGCGCGTGCGGATGGCGCGCGGCGTGCAGCCATCCATCAGCTCGGGCAGCGCCTTCTCGAGCTTGGCGGGGTCGATGCTGTCGGCGCCGTGCAGGTCGACATAGAAACTGGTGGGCGCGGCAACGCCGATGGCGTAGCTAATCTGGATGGTGCAGCGCTGCGCCAGTCCCGCCGCCACTACGTTCTTCGCCAAATAGCGGCAAACATAAGCGGCAGAGCGGTCGACCTTGGTCGGATCCTTGCCCGAGAAGGCCCCGCCTCCGTGCGGCGCGGCCCCGCCATAGGTGTCGACAATGATCTTGCGGCCCGTGAGCCCCGAATCGCCGTCTGGCCCGCCGATCTCGAACTTGCCCGTGGGATTGATGTGCCACTTGGTGTTCTTGGTCACCAAGCCGTCGGGAAATACCGATTGCGCATAGGGCTTGACCAGCTCTTCCATGCGCTTGCTGGTGTAGATTTTGCCCTTCAGCCGCTTTTTGTGCTGGTGGCTGACGACGACGGCGAGCACCTCGGCGGGCTTGCCATTCTCGTAGCGCAGCGTGACTTGACTCTTTGCATCGGGCTCGAGATCGGGGCACTCGCCAGAGTGGCGCACCTCCGCCAAGCGCTTCAGGATGTTGTGCGAATATTGCAGCGTCGCCGGCATCATCTCGGGCGTTTCGCTGCAGGCGTGGCCGAACATGATGCCCTGGTCGCCGGCGCCTTCGTCTTTCTTGGCGCTGGCGTCGACGCCTTGGGCGATATGGGCCGACTGGCCGTGCAGATAGCAGGCGTAGCGCGCCTTCTCCCAATGGAAGCCTTTCTGCGCGTAGCCGATGTCCTTGATCGCGGCGCGCACCTTGGGCTGCAGCGCGGCGATGATCGCTTTGGTGAAATCGCGGTTCTGAGCCTTGCTATGGCCTTCCCGACCGGCCCGGACTTCACCGGCCAGCACGACCCGGTTGGTGGTCACCAGCGTTTCGCACGCCACCCGAGCGGCGGGGTCGGCTTCGATGAAGGCGTCTACGACGGTGTCGGAGATGCGGTCGGCGACCTTGTCGGGATGGCCTTCGGAGACGCTTTCACTGGTGAAGACGTAAGATGTTCTGGCCACGCTTTTCTCCGGGCTCATGGAAACGGGTGCGGCCTCTTAGGCAGAACCGCTCTCGGGCGCAATGCGGCGCCGGTCAGCCGCGCTTGCCTGCCTCGGCGGCTTCTTCAGCCAAGGCGCGCACCAATTCGACCACCCGCCGGCGCACCCTCGGACTCTCAATCGAGGCGAACAGAGCGATCAATTGCGCGCCCTCGGGGGTGGCCAGCACATCGCTGGCATAGGCCTCCCTGTGCTCGGCCACGCCTGCCGCCGCCCGCCCTCCGGTCAGACCCTCGAAGAAGCGCGCCACTGGCATGTCGAGCGCCGCTGAGATGTCGAAAAGGCGGCTCGCGGCGATGCGGTTAACGCCCTTCTCATACTTCTGCACCTGCTGGAAGGTGACGCCCAGCAGCTCAGCCAGGCGCTCCTGGCTCATGCTGATCTCCAGGCGGCGGGTTCGGACCCGCTGGCCGATCCGCTTATCGACGGCATTAGCGGTGCGCTCGTCGGTCATTGGTTTGCATTCCCTGTTTTGGTTGGAAGCAGCCTCAAGCCGCCAACCAGCAATAGCAGCGTGACAAGAAGGGCATTTCCGTAGCGGGCCATAATCGTCTCAACCAAGGCGGGAGGAATTTGCGCTTCCGCATAATTCCCACGCCTACGGGTTGAACTAGCTTCTCGCCCGAAGGAGTCAATAATCCCGGAAACGCCCCCCGAGGCGGCCCGCGCCAACGGCAGCCCCTCTTCGATCGCGCGGTAACGAGCCATCGCATAGTGCTGTTGAGGGCCGATGCCGCCGCCGAACCAGGAATCGTTGGTGACGCTTACGATCCATCCAGGCCGTTCGGCCCCGCGGGGAACCATGCCGGGGAAAATCGTCTCGTAGCAGATCAGCACCACAGCTTCGGGCGCCCCAGGCACAACCATGCGGGTGGGGCGGGCGCCGGGGGTGAAATAGCCGCCCATCGCCTGCAGCGAGGGGATGTTCAGCGAATTCACGAAATCCTCGAACGGCATGATCTCGCCAAACGGCACGAGGTGGTTCTTGTCGTATATTTGCGGGCTGACGCGCGCCGCGCCGCTGACGCCGTCGATGATTGCGGCGGAATTGAAGTAGAGCAGCTCCTGACCGCGCAATTCGCGGCGCGTGGTCCCGACGATCAGGACCCGGTCGCCGAGCGCCCGCCCCAGCGCATCGAGAAACACCGGGTTCTCCAGCATGAAGAAATTCACCACCGGAATGGCGCCTTCCGGCCAGATCACGATCGAGGCGCGGCTGCCCTCGGGCGAGCCCGTCGCCTCCAGATAACGCCGCAGCACCCGCCATTCCTGGTCGGGCGCGGCGCGCCACTTTTCGGCCTGACCCAAGCCGGACTCCGCGACCCGCACCATTGGCTGCGCCCCGGGCTGATCGACTGGCGCTCGCGCGATGCGCTGTGCGCCCCATCCCCAGCCCATGCCGACAACCAACGCCGCCGCCAGCAACGGCGCGATGCGCGCGCTCAATTTGTGTTGCGCGTCCAGCAATGTCGCCGGCGCCGCCGCGATCAGCAGCGTCAGCAAGGACAGGCCATAGGCGCCGACAAGCGACGCCAGCTGCGAGATCGGCTCGCCCGGGGTCCAAATATATCCAGGCAGCAGCCACGGCAGGCCGCCGAACACATGGCCGCGAAGCCACTCGGAAATGAACAGGCACGCAGCGAACACCGCTACGCGACGCATATCGCGGGTCCAGAACGCCATCGCCAGCGCGCAGCCCGCGCCCCAGAACAACGCAAGCCCTAAAGTCAAAGCGCCAGTAGCGGGAATGCCCCATATTGGACCCCAGGTGTCGGTGTCGACCAAGAACGCCGACGACACCCAGCTCATCCCCACCAGAAAATATCCGGCGCCGAAGCACCAGCCGGCGGCAAAAGCGGAGGCGATCGGGCGCTTGCGCCGCGCTGCCGCGTCAAGCAGCCAGATCAACGTCATGATCGACGCCATGAAAGCTGGCGCAAACTGAAACGGCGCGTGCCCAAGCACAGCCAGCGCGCCCGCCACGAGCGCTAGCGCGGCCCTGTGCCAGGGTCTGCGCGCTTCAAGCCAGCTTTGAATGGGCGACTGGCGCGCGTCTTCGGCGTTCATGCTTTTGGGCTCCCGGGGGTGCGTTTGCTGTGCGGCGGCGCGGACGTCAACGCTTTCAGCCATCGTCGAGCGCGGCGCCGCGCAGCGCGGGCTGGGCCGGCGCGTCGCTCGAGCGCTTCAGCCGCACGCGCTTGACCCGGCGCGGATCGGCGTCGACGATTTCGATGTCAAATCCCGAAGGGTGATGCAAAATCTCTCCGCGCTGGGGCAATCTGCCGGCGAGCGCGACGGCCATCCCGGCGGCGGTGTCGAACTCGTCCTCGTGATCGGGCAGCGCCAGGCTCGCGCCCAGAACCGCCTCCAATTGATCGATCGGCGCGCGCCCGTCAGCCTCGTAGGCGCCGGCGCGCTCCTGGATCAAGGCGGTGTCGACGTCGTGCTCATCCTCGATGGCGCCGACAATCTGCTCGACCAGATCCTCCATCGACACTAGCCCATCAGTGCCGCCGTATTCGTCGACAACTAGCGCCAGATGGATGCGGCTCGACTGCATGCGCAGGAACAACGTGGCCAACGTCATGGACGGGGGCACGAACAAAATGTCGCGGCGAACCTTGCCGAGCAGGCGATCGGAGAATTTCGCGCGCGCGACGCCGTCAGCCATCGGCGCCAGCAGCGCCATGACGTCGCGCACATGCACGAAGCCTTGCGGGTCATCGAGCGTCTCGCCGTAGATCGGGAGACGCGAATGCTGGCTGTCGGAGAACACCTGCGCCGCTTCTCCCAGCGTTGCAGCCGCCTCGAGTGCGACAATGTCGGCGCGCGGGCGCATGACGTCGGCGATGCGCAAGCGGTCGAAATGCGCGGCGCGCAGGATCAGGTCCTTTTGCGCGCCCTCTATGTGATCGCCGTTCTCCTCGCGTGCGCGCAAGACTTCCTCAACCGCGGCGGCGGAATCCATCTTCCCGCGCGTGAAGATGCGCGCCAGACGCTGCACCAACCCGGCCCGCCTCCGCGTCGGGGGCTCGGCTTCTTCAGCGAATTCGCTCATGATCGTTGCAACATGCTCCTTGACCCGCTTCAGGCGTAGGGATCGTCCACGCCGATCGAAGCCAGGATGGCGCGCTCGCGCGCTTCCATCGATTCGGCTTCGCCCGGATCAATATGATCATAGCCCAAAAGATGCAGGAATCCGTGCACAATCACATGAGCGGCGTGGTCCTCGAAGCGTTTTCCCTGAAATTGCGCTTCCTCGGCAATGGTTTCCGCCGAAAGGGCGATGTCTCCCAGAAAGCCCGCCTGGCCCCCGGCAGGAGGAAAAGCAAGCACGTTGGTCGGCCCCTGCTTGCCGCGAAACCGCGCGTTGAGCTTGGCAATGGAGGCGTCGTCGCCGAGCAGAACCGATACGGCGCCCCGCTTTCCTTCCGCTGCCGCGGCAGCCGCCAGCGCATTGGACAAAAACTCTTCCCTGCCCCGCCAAAGCGGCGAGTTGGCGACCAGATCCACCTCGAGCGTTTGCTCAGCCACGGCCCGCCTCGTCGCGTTGATAGGCCTCGACGATATCGGCGACGAGGCGGTGTCGCACCACGTCCTGGGCGGCGAAGCGGATGACCTCGACCCCACGCACATGCTCCAAAATCGAAATGGCGTGCGAGAGACCCGACTGATCCGGACGCACCAGGTCGATCTGCGAAGGATCGCCCGTGACCACCATGCGCGATCCCTCGCCAAGGCGCGTGAGCACCATCTTCATCTGCAACATCGTCGCGTTCTGCGCTTCGTCGGCGATCACGAAGGCGTTTGCCAGCGTGCGCCCACGCATGAACGCGAGCGGCGCCACTTCAATCTGCTTGCGCTCACGGCGCGCCTTCAGATCGTTCTCTGTCATCTGACTGCGGAACGCATCCCAGATTGGCGCGAGATAGGGATCGACTTTTTCGGCGAGATCGCCCGGCAAATAGCCGAGTCTCTCGCCCGCCTCCACCGCCGGCCGGGTCACGACGATGCGGTCGAAGCGTTCCAGCTTCAATGCTTCCACGGCCGCGGCGACCGCGAGAAAAGTCTTGCCGGTGCCGGCCGGCCCGACGCCGAACACGAGATCGAGCGCCTCGTCGCGCAGCGCTTCCACGTAATGCACCTGCCGCGGGGTGCGCAGGGTGAGCCCGCCCAATTGCGGCAAGGTCATAGGACCCGGCTTATCGGCGGCGGCTTCGGAGAACGAAATCGCCGCCAGCACCTCGCCCTCGCGAACGCGGCCCTTGCGCCGCGCAAGATCGGCGAGCGCGTCGACGATGCGCTGCACCCGTTCCAGCTCGGCGCCGCCGTCGGGGCGCGCGCGCACCGTGAGCTGATCGCCCTGCGCATCCAACGTGACCCGGTAGGCCGGGGTTCCGCGCGGCGCGCCCGGATCGCGGAACGCCTCCTGGATGTGCGCAAGGTGGCGATGCAGCGGCCCAAACACCGCTTGGGCGACCCCGGAATCCGATAGCGCGATAATGCGGATCAGGTCGCCATCCTGGCGGAAATTGCTCACGCGGCCTCCTGCGCAGCGCGCTCGCCGGTCAACGAATTCTGCGACGCCGCCTTGATTCGCAACGACACGATGTCTCCATCGCGAGCGGTTTCATCCGCAAAGTGCACCGATTGCAGGTAAGGCGTGCGGCCATGCTTTTGCCCCGCCACGCGCCCCTTGCCGGTCACCAGCACTGGAAGCGAGAGACCGATCTTGCCGGCATTGAACGCGCGCTGCTGCCCGCCCAGCAATTCTTGCAGGCGCGCCAGTCGCTCGCTCTTTACGCTGTCACCGACTTGACCGTGCATCAACGCCGCCGGAGTGCCCGGGCGCGGGGAATATTTGAACGAGAACGCCGAGGCAAAGCCCACCTCGCGCGCCAGTTCCATGGTCGCCTCGAAATCCTGGTCGCTCTCGCCGGGAAACCCGACGATAAAATCGGTGGACAGCGCAATATCGGGCCGCGCGCGCCTCAGCCGCGCGACAATGTCATGATAATGGACGACGTCGTGCTTGCGGTTCATGGCTTTCAAGATGCGATCGGAACCCGATTGCACCGGCAGGTGCAGGAACGGCATGAGTTTCGGCTCGGCCCCATGCAGCGAAATCAAATCCTGCGTCACTTCGAGCGGATGCGAGGTCATGTAACGCAGCCGCGCCAATTCCGGGATGCGCGCGAGGCGCTCAAGCAAGCCTGCCAGCCCGTCGCCGCCCTCGCTATGATAGGCGTTGACGTTTTGCCCCAGCAGCGTGATCTCGCGCACGCCGCGATCGACCAGCGCTTGCGCCTCCGCCAGCACATCGGCGGCCGGGCGCGAAAACTCAGCGCCGCGCGTGTACGGCACGACGCAGAAGGTGCAGAATTTGTCGCAGCCCTCCTGCACCGAAAGAAAGGCCGTGACGCCGTCCGGCGCGCGCGCCGGCAGCGCGTCGAACTTTCCCTGCGCGGTAAAGTCCGCGGCGAGGCGGTCCCCCGTCTTTCGCGCGGCGCGCGCGATCAGCTCCGGCAGCCGGTGATAGGCCTGCGGGCCCACCACCAAGTCGACCGCGGGCGCGCGCCGGAGGATTTCCTCGCCCTCGGCCTGGGCGACGCAGCCGGCTATGGCGATGGTGGTCGTCTTGCCCTCGCCAGCGCGGCGCTCCTTGTGGACGCGCAAGCGGCCGATCTCGGAATAGACTTTCTCCGTCGCCTTCTCGCGAATGTGGCAGGTGTTGAGAATGACGAGATCGGCGTCATCGGGCTTTGGCGCGACGGCGTATCCCAGCGGCGCCAGCACGTCGCGCATGCGCTCGCTGTCATAGACGTTCATCTGGCAGCCATAGGTCTCGATGAAGACCCGTTTCAGCGCGGGCTTGGCGGGGTCGTCCATCAGCGCTTCTTGGCCTTGTCGTCGAGCGGCACGCCGTAGAGTTCCAGGCGGTGGTCGACGAGCCGGTAGCCCAGCCGGCGCGCGATTTCCTGCTGCAGGCGCTCGATCTCGGGATCGACGAACTCGATCACCTGGCCGGACTTGGTGTCGATCAGATGATCGTGGTGCTGGTTGGGCGTTTCTTCGTAGCGCGAACGCCCATCGCGAAAATCGTGCCGCTCCAGAATGCCCGCCTCCTCGAACAAGCGCACTGTGCGGTACACCGTGGCGATGGAAATGCCGGCGTCGACCGCGGCGGACCGGCGATGCAATTCCTCCACGTCGGGGTGATCATGGCTCGCCGAAATCACGCGCGCGATGACGCGACGCTGCTCGGTCATGCGCATGCCGCGCTCGGCGCAGAGTTTCTCGATGCGGTCCATGCACTCCTCGGCCGGAGGCATACGTTTTCCATCGCGCAAAGTCCACTCACCGCTTGCGTCATGGCGGCGCTCACAAGGGCAAAACGCGGGCCATGACAAGAGCGTCAGCGCCACCCTCTGCGTAATAACCGGGCCTCGAACCGGTTTGGACGAAACCAAGCTTTGCGTAGAGGGCGCACGCCGCCGGGTTATCGGCGGCGACCTCAAGATGCATCGCGACTGCGCCGCGGGCGTGCGCCAACGCGGCGGCTTCCTTCACGAGCGCCGCGCCCAGCCCCCGCCGGCTTGCGCTGGGCGCAACCGCGAGCGTCAGTATCTCCGCTTCGCCCGCCGCCGCCCAGGCGAGCACAAAGCCCTGCCCGTCGCCATCGGTGAGCGCGAACGCGGCGGGATTGGCGAGCAGCCTTTCAAACTCCGCCGCGCTCCACGCCCGCGGAAATGCCTCGGCGTGGATCGCGGCTAACGCCTCGCATGCTTCCGCGCCAACTTGCGCGATCATGGGCCGCCGCCTGGAAGCTTCACATGCGGGGCGCGCAGATACATGGGATCCGGCGGGTAGCATGCCGGGTCGAGGCGCCCGGCGCGGCGCGCCAACGCGGCGACATCGACATTCGGGCGCACCAGCGTGACCGCCCTTCCCTTCGCCGCCTGCGCGATGATCGCGTCGTGTTCGCCGCGCTCTATCGGCGTTGGCGCGATCAGCGGGACGCCGTCCTCGTAGAGCGCTAAGTATGACGCACCCGGCGTTTCGATCAGGGCCGCGCGCAGGCCGGTTTCGGCTTCGCCAAGTGCCAGCGCCTCTAGCGTCGAAACGCCGACACACGGCTTGCCCAGTGCCAGCGCTAGCGCGCGCGCGAACGACAAGCCCACGCGCACGCCGGTGAACGAACCCGGGCCCTTGGTCACCGCGATGCGGTCAAGCGCGGCGAAGGCGATGCTCGCCTCATCCATGATTTCGCGCACCATGGGCGCCAGGCGCTCGGCCTGGCCGCGCTGCATGGTTTCGCTTTTCGCGGTGAGCGTGTCCGCTCCGCGCGCAAGCGCGGCCGAGCAAGCATCCAGGCTTGTATCGATGGCGAGGACGAGCAGCGCTCAGACTTTCGGCAACGGCTTAAGGGCGTTCAGGACATCTCGCGACGACGGCATCTGACCTTCCCAATGGGCGATGATAATGTCCTTGTTCAGTTCTATCCACCGACGAACCAGGTCGAGATCGCGCCCGCTCAATTGGCCCACAACGACTTCCACTGTCGGTCGAACCGTGACGGTGGCGATCCAGTTCGGCGCCTTGTAGGCCAGCTTGACTCGAACATCATGTTGGCCCTGCCGCTCGGAAATGTAGGCGAGGAACGGCAATCCGCTTTCGGCAGGTTGCACGTTCGACATCAGATACAAATCCTCGTCCTGATCCTGGAGTGTGAGAGTATCCATTGCGACTCGCTTCCGGCGCAAGTCCGGTGCGCCAAACGCACAATACCACGAATCTTTGGATTGTTCCCAATGAGGGAACATTTTTTTGGCAGCCACCCTGCTCCCGAGGATGGCGGCAGGAGAGGCGTACACTAACCTCGAGAGCCCACGCTAAACCACCTGCTCCACCGCGTTCACTTCCGGCACGTAATGCTTCAGCATGTTCTCGATGCCCTGCTTCAGCGTTAGCGTTGAGGACGGGCAACCCGCGCACGAGCCTTTCATGGTGAGGCGCACTATGCCGGTTTCATGCTCCCAGGAATGGAAGGTGATGTCGCCGCCATCGCGCGCCACCGCTGGCCGCACCCGCGCTTCGATGATTTCCTTGATCTCCTTGACGATGCCTGCGGCCTCGCCTTCGTAGACGATCTCGGTCTCCTCGCGCGCGCCCTCCTCGTCAAGCGCGGGCGCGCCCGACATGAAGTGATCCATGATCGCGGCCAGCACGTGTGGCTTCAGATGCGGCCACTCGATCCCGTCGGCCTTGGTGATAGTGAGAAAATCGCCGCCGAGATAGACGCGCTCGACACCCTCCACCGCGAACAAACTCCGCGCCAACGGCGAGACATTCGCCGCGCCAGCTCCGCTGAAATCGCGCCCTCCGGCTCCGCGCTCATTTGGGCCAAGCACGTCGCGCCCGGGCAGAAATTTCAGCGTCCGTGGATTGGGCGTGGATTCGGTCTGAATGAACATGTGGCCGAGGTGGCCCTTTCACCCGGCAGGGTCAAGGTTGAGCGGCAAGGCCAGGGCGCGGATCTCGGCGCGGGTGAGCGCGCCCGGCACCACCATAACAGGCACCGCCCGCCCGCCGAGGCCCGCGCTTTTGCCCAATTGCGCCACCAGCGGGCCAGGCCCGCGGGGGCCCGCCTCCGACGCCAGCACCAGCAGTTTGATCGAGCGATCCTCCTCCAGCAGCTTGCGCAGCTCGGGCTTCAGATCCCCCTCCCGCAGCACCGGCTCGGCGGTGATGCCGCACTCGGCCCAGACCTCCGCCGCGAAACGCTGGGTCAGCGATTCCGCCGAGGACTGGGCCTGCCGGCGCATTTCCTCGGTGATCGAGGCCCAGGGCGCGGGATCGGTCGGCTCGATCACCCGCAACATGACCAGCCGCGCGCCAGTGCGCTTGGCGATCAGGCCGGCGTAGGTGAGTGCGAGCGGGAACTCATCGCTCTCGTCAGCGACGACGAGGATGGCGAAGGGGGTGGTCATGGAGCGCCCTGTATGGACCGCCAGCGCCCTCGCCGGCAACTCTTACGCTCTCCAAAACCCCACCCGCTCGCGCACCTCCGCCATGATCGGCGCGGCAATCGCGCGGGCGCGAGCCGCGCCGTCGCGCAGGATTGCATCCAGCGCTCCCGGATCGGCGTTGAGGCGGCGCATTTCGGCGGCGATGGGGGCGAGTTTGGCGGCGAGCGCTTCCGCCAGCGCGGGCTTGAACACGCCGAAACCCTTGCCGCCGAACTCGGCCAGCACATCCTCGACGGCGCGTTCGCTCACAGCGGCGTAGATGCCAACCAGGTTTTCCACTTCTGGCCTGCCCTTCAGGCCCTCGGTGCTTTCCGGCAGCGGCAGCGGATCGGTGGTGGCCTTCTTGATCTTGCTCATGATTGCATCGGCATCGTCGGTGAGATTGATGCGGGTCATGTCAGAGGGATCGGATTTCGACATTTTCTTGGTTCCGTCGCGCAGGCTCATGATGCGTGCGCCGGGACCTTGAATGAGCGGCTCGGGCAGCGGGAAGAAGCCGGGGGCTTCGTAATCGTTGTTGAACTTCTGGGCGATGTCGCGCGAAAGCTCCAGGTGCTGCTTCTGGTCCTCGCCCACCGGCACGTGCGTGGCTTTGTACAACAAAATATCCGCCGCCTGCAGCACCGGATAATCGAACAATCCAACAGACATGCGCTCGCTGTGCGCGCCGGCCTTGTCCTTGAACTGGGTCATGCGCTCGAGCCAGCCCATGCGGGCGACGCAGTTGAGCACCCAGGCGAGCTCGGAATGCTCGCGCACCGCCGATTGCACGAAAATGATCGAACGCTTGGGATCGACGCCGGCGGCGATGTAGGCCGCGGCCACTTCGCGTGTTTTCGCGGCGAGTTCTTTCGGGTCCGGCCCCGCCGTGATCGCGTGCAGATCGACGACGCAATAGATGCACTCGTACTTGTGCTGCAGCGCGACGAATTTCTGCAGCGCGCCAAGATAATTGCCGAGATGCAAGCCATTGGTGGGCTGCATGCCAGAGAACACGCGTTGCGGGCCGGCATAGGCGGGAGGAGGAACGTCGGTCATGGCGGCGTCCCTATCAGGGCTCGGCATTCGGCGGCAAGGCGCTTCCCGGCTCACGCCGAAGCGCGCCGCGGATTTCGCCCAGGGTGACCGCGCGCAACGCAAAAGCTGCGATCGCAAACAGAATGAAGCCGGCGAGGCAAATGACCAAGGTGGCCAATTCCTTGCCGGCGACGCCAACCACGGGGAGTTCCGAGAACCGCGCATTGATTGCGGGATAGAACGGCGTCGTCGCCCAGACCGCGGCTGCCATCACGAGCGTGGCGATCCCGATGCGCCCGAGCCGCGACCAGACGGCGCGGTCCGGCGCCCAGGTGCGCTCCCGCAGCAGCGCACCGGCGAGCAGGATCACGTTCACCCACGCCGCCGCCGAGGTGGCGATGGCGAGGCCCACATATCCATGCCCGCCCAGCGCGCGCAGCCCGAAGAAGAAACTCACGCCGAGCACGACGTTTGCCGCCACGCTCGCCAGCGCAAACGCCATCGGACGGCGCGTGTCCTGGCGTGCGAAAAACGGCGGCGCCAGAATCCGCGTCAGCACAAACGCCGGAACGCCCCAGCCATAATGGAACAGCGCTGCCGCGGTCGCGCGCGCATCGGCGTCGCTGAATTGCCCCCCGGTCCAGAAGCCGTGCATCAACACGTAGGGCGCGACCAGGAACGCAGCCGCCGCCGGCAAGGTGAACGCCATCGATAGCGCCACCGCTTCATCGAGCGCGCGGCCTTCATCCTGCGTATCGGCGGAAGCGACGGCGCGAGAGAGACGCGGCAGCAGCGCGACCCCGATGGCCACCCCGATCAGCCCAAGCGGCAATTGGTACAGGCGGTCGGCCGCATAGAGCCAGGACTTCGCCCCCTGCTCGAACGAGGCCAGCGCCTGGCTGACGAAGACATTGATCTGCGTCGCCGAGCCAGCGAACACAGCAGGGCCCATCAGCACCAGAATGCGTTTCACGTCAGGGGTGAGCGCGGGCGCGCGAAAACCGATGCGCACCCCCAAATGCCGGCAACCCCAATAAAGCAACGCCGCTTGGCCGATCCCGGCGATGGCGATGGCGATGGCGCCCCAAAGCGCGGCCGTGCTTGAATCGGGCGCCGGCAGCACCGCGGCGAGAATGCAGAGATTAAGGAAAATTGGCGCCGCCGCCGAAAGCGCGAACCGTCCCGCCGTGTTCAGCACGCCCGAAAACAGCGCCGATGCGGACATGCCCACAAGATACGGCATGGTGATCTGCGTCAGCAGGATGGCGTAATTGAAGTAACGCGGCTGATCGGCATAGCCGCCGTGGATCGCCAGCATGATCCACGGCATCGCGATTTGCGCCGCGATGGTGATGGCGACGGTGGCGAGCAGCAGCACCGAAAACGACTGCGACGCCACGCCCGAGGCCACATTCTCGCCCTGCTCCCTTTGGGTGCGCGCATAGACCGGCACAAACGCCTGGCTGAACGCGCCTTCGGCGAAGATGCGGCGGAACAAGTTTGGAAACATCTGCGCGGTGGCGAAGGCGTCGCCGATCGGGTTGGCGCCGATTATGTTGGAGATCGCGCGATCGCGCGCATAACCAAGCACGCGGCTCATCAGGGTAAAGCTGGTCTGCACCAGCGTGTTGCGGGCAAGGCTCAATCGATTCCCCTGGAGGCGGCGCTGGCTGTCTAGCGCGCCCTCAGGGCGCCGTCGAGCGCGCGTCCAAGCCGCGCTCGTTTGCCGACGGCCTGGGCTCGGCGCCGCGCAGGGCTTGTTCCAGCTTGTTGCGTAAAGCGACGCCGCGCCGCACGTTGGTAATCTGGCCGCCGCCTTGTTCTTGCACATAGAACACATCGCTCGCGCGCTCGCCTGCCGTGTCGATGTGCGCGCTGACGATGGAGATGTTCGATTCCGCGCAGACGTTCGCCAGATCGGCGAGCAATCCCAAGCGGTCGCGCCCCGACGCTTCGATGATGCTCGCATCCGGCGTCAGTTCATTGTCGATGCGCACCCAGGGCTCGACCGCGAACGCCGCGGCGCGACGCGAGGGTCCAGGCGCGATCGGGGGCGCTTGGTCCTCAAGCGCGGCGCGCCGCAGTTTCTGCAACAAGACCTCCATCGCTCTCGGATGGTCTTCGCCGAACGGCCGGCGGTTGGTTGTTTGAATAAGGAAAATGTCGAAGGCCGCGCCGCCTTTGGTGGTGTGGACCCGCGCGCCGGCGATGTTGGCGCCGCAGGCGGAAATCGCCGCCGCCAGGCTGGCGAACAGGCCGGGGCGGTCGGGCGCGTACACCAGCACCTCGGCTACCCCCTGCTGCGGACGCAGCCGCGCGGCGGCGTGCGGGCCAGCGCCTTCGCGGCGCGCTTTTGTGAGTTCGCCAGCGTGCCATGCCAGCGCTTCGGCGTCATGGCTGAGCCAGTAGCCGTCTTCGAACGCCTCTAGCCAACCGCCGCGCGGGTCCCCCTCCGGCATGCATGCGAACAAAGTCGCCTTTGCCTGCGCGGCAATTTCGCCCAGCACCGCGCGCACGTCTTTTTCGTCGGAGCGGCCGCCGTGCAGGGTCGCCTCGGTCAACCGGTAGAGGTCGCGCAGCAATTGTCCTTTCCAATCGTTCCAGACGCCGGGCCCCACCGCGCGCATGTCAGCGACAGTCAGCACCAGCAGAAGCCGTAGCCGTTCGAGATTACCGACGATCTTCGCGAATTGCGCCACGGTGCGCGGGTCGGAAATATCGCGCTTCTGGGCGGTTTCGCTCATCACCAGATGGTGGCGCACCAGCCAACCGACCAGCTCGGCCTCCTCGCGCGACAGCCCGAGGCGATGGCTGGCCGCGAGCGCAGCTTTCTGGCCATCGACCTGCTGGTCGCCGTCGCCCTTGCCGGTGTCGTGCATGAGCATGGCGAGATAGAGCACGTGGCGATTGATGATCTTGGGGAAAATCGAGGTCGCCAGCGGATGGTGTTCCTTGTGCTCGCCGCGCTCGATCTCGGAAATGACGTCGATGGCCTGCAATGTGTGCTCATCCACCGTGTAGTGGTGATACATGTTGAATTGCATGCGCGCGACGATGCGCCCGAACTCGGGAATGAAACGGCCGAGCACGCCGGCGTCGTTCATCAGCCTCAACGCCGCGCCTGGGTGGCGCGACGACGCCAGGATATTGAGAAATGCCCGGTGCGCGCCCTCGTCGTTGCGCCATTTCTCCCGCGAGAGCCGCGCGCGCTTGGCGACCGCCTCGAGCGCGGCGGGGTGAACGTCGAGATCGCGGCTCTCGGCGATCTCGAACAGACGGATGAAATTGGCTGGCGCGTCAAACACGGCCGGTGCGTCGATGTTGAGCCGTCCCTGCTCGATGTGAAATCCTTCGGCGGCGGGAATGTCCTTTCTGCGCGGCGCCGGCAGGAAGCGGCGCAGCCCCTGCGGGAGGCGCTTGGTGTGATCGGCCTCCAGCTTGGCGCACAGCACGCGGGTCAGCGCGCCGACTTCCTTGGCCGCCAGAAAATAGCGCTTCATGAAACGCTCAACCGCGCTGTCGCTGGCGCGCGCTTTGTAGCCAAGGCGGCGCGCCAGCTCCGGCTGTACATCGAATGTCAGCCGCTCCTCGGCGCGCTCCTTCATGAAGTGCAGGTGGCAGCGCACGGTCCACAAGAACACCAGCGCGCGGCGGAACGCGGCGAAATCGTCGGGCGCGAAGACGCCCGCGTCGAGATACTCTTGAGAATTGGCGAAGCCGTAGCGGCGGCGCGCCATCCAGAACAATGTGTGCAGATCGCGCAGGCCGCCTTTGCCCTCCTTCAGATTGGGCTCGACCATGTAGCGGGAGGCGCCAAGCCTGGCGTGGCGCTCGTCGCGCTCCTGCAATTTGGCGGCGATGTATTCGGCGTGGCCGCGGCTCGCCACTTCCTTGCGGAAGCGTGTTTCCAGCATTTGCGCGAGCGCGGCGTCGCCGGCGATGCAGCGCGCTTCCAGCAGCGTGGTTTGGATGGTGGCGTCGTCGCGGGCGAGCTTGAGGTTGTCCTCGATGGTTCGCGACGCTTGGCCGACCTTGAGCCCGAGGTCCCAAAGCAGATGGAGCATGGTTTGGGCGACATGCGCCGCGAAGGGAGAATCGGCTCTGCCCCTGAGGAAGAGCAGGTCGAGGTCCGAGAACGGGGCCAGTTCGCCCCGGCCATAGCCCCCCACCGCGACCACCGCGAGGCGATCGGGCTCGCCGCCGAAACAAGCTGCGGCATATTCGTACAGCGCTTTAACGATGCCGTCGGTTTCGGCGCTGAGGGCGCGGGCGATGGCGAACCCGTCTTCGCCTGCCTCCAGGCGAGCCCTGGCAGCCATGCGGCCCCGCGATAAAGTCTTTGCAAGCAACGCCTTGACCGCCTCTTCGCCGCCCAGGGCGCGGGCGGCGGCAAGGTCCGGGGCGGGGGAGGGGCGGTTATCCACTGGGCTCCTGGGACATTACAAACGAC
This sequence comes from Hyphomonadaceae bacterium, assembly GCA_021731005.1. Classification (GTDB taxonomy): domain Bacteria; phylum Pseudomonadota; class Alphaproteobacteria; order Caulobacterales; family Aquidulcibacteraceae; genus Vitreimonas. The sequence goes on along the minus strand of JAKFYF010000057.1, from coordinate 15,850 downwards.
ACAGAGCGGAATGAATCGGAAAAAACCCCGCCCGCAAACTTGCCTCATTCACCGGGCACAGCCAAATATATGTTCTGATGGAGCGGATGGGCTCCGGGGAGACGCTTGATGCGCGGCAAAGGCGGCAAGACCATTCGGCTGAATCCGGTCGATGAGGACAACCTCGTGACCGATCACCCCGCTCGGGCGAATCTCGAAGCCATCATGGACCAGAAATTGTTCGCGCAGCGCATCAAGAGCGAGCGCTCGGCGGCGTACTGGTTCGCCGCTTCGTTGTGGGGCGTAACCGGCCTCGCAATGGGGGCGATAATGGGCGTCCTGCTGACCATGATCGTGCAGACCGGCTCGGTGCCGTTCATCCGCGACAACATCATAGCGGGCGCCGCCATCGACGCAGGCCGCGATAGTGTCAACAGCCGCGACGGCATGCTCAGGGATCCGGCGGAGAGCCGTCCGCAGCAGCCTTGAGTTTATAGAGCAGTTCCAGCGCTTCCTTTGGGGACAGCGAATCTGGATTGATCCGCGCGAGCGCTTCCTCCAACACGGACGGCGCTGACTCCCCGATGACCTGCGCGAACAGCGGCAGCTCATCGACAATCTCAACCCGTGTTGAGCCCCCGCTCGCCTCAAGCCGCGCCAGCACCGCGCGGGCGCGCTCTACGGCGCTCTTGGGCAATCCCGCAAGCCTGGCGACCTGAATGCCATAGGAGCGGTCCGCCGCGCCCGGCGCCACCTCGTGCAGAAACACTAGATCGCCCTTCCATTCCTTGGCGCGCAGATGCGCGTTGGCGCCAGCCTCGAGCTTGTCGGCGAGCCGGGTGAGTTCGTGGTAGTGGGTGGCGAACACGGCGCGGCACCGATTGGCTTCGTGCAGATGTTCGGCCACCGCCCAAGCGATGGCGAGGCCATCGAATGTCGCCGTGCCGCGGCCGATTTCGTCGAGCACCACAAGTGTGCGCGGGCCCGCCTGATTGAGGATAGCGGCGGTCTCCACCATTTCGGTCATGAAGGTCGAGCGCCCGCGCGCAAGATCGTCGGACGCGCCGACGCGCGCAAATACGCGGTCAACCACGCCAAGCCGAAGCTTTTTGGCCGGCACATACGACCCCGCCTGTGCGAGCACCGCCAAGAGCGCGATCTGCCGCAGATAGGTGCTCTTGCCGGCCATGTTGGGGCCGGTGACCATCAGCAAGCGCGGGCCGCTTTTGCCTTCCGCGTCGAGGCGCGCATCGTTCGGCGTGAAGCCCTGCCCGTCGCGGCGCACCCCCTCTTCCACCACCGGATGGCGCGCGCCTTCCGCCAGGAGCGCGGTGGTCTCATCGACCTCGGGGCGAGTTGCGTGCGTTTCGTGAGCCCATTCGGCCAGCGCCGAGGCGACATCGAGCGCGGCCGCCGCCTCGGCGGTTGCGCGGATTTCGGATTCGCAGGCACAAGCCTGCGCGGCGAATTCCTTGAACAGCGCCAGCTCGCGCGCCAGCGCCGCATCGCCCGCGCGTGCGATCTTGGCGTCGAGTTCGATCAATTCGTTGGTGGTAAACTTCACCGAGCCGGCATTGGTCTGGCGATGGATGAAGCGGGCGTTGAGCGGCGGCGCCATCAGCGCTTCGGCCTGCTTGGCGGTAGCGTCGATGTGGTAGCCCAGCACATTGTTGTGCTTAACCTTTAGCGCCGGGATGTTCGTCTCTTGCGCGTAGTTCGACTGCAGGGCGGCGATGACCTTGCGGCTGTCGTCGCGCAGCGCGCGCGCTTCGTCGAGGGTTGCATCATGACCCGCGGCGATGAAGCCGCCATCGCGAGCGAGCATGGGCAACTCGGCAGCGAGCGCCTGCTGCAACGCCGCCGCCAGGCTCGCGCTTTGCGGGTGCGCGGCCAGCGAAAGCGCGGCGCAGGCGCGCTCAATCTCCGCCGGCGTCGCACCGCCAAATCCAGCGCACCGCGCCGCCGCCCGGTCGCTTGTATGCAGCCCATCGCGCAGTTGGGCCAGATCGCGCGGTCCTCCGCGCCCAAGCATCAGCCGGGTCAATGCGCGCGCGAGATCGCCCGAACCGCGCAATTCCTGGCGCACGCCAGCGCGCAAATTTCCATCGACGACAAAGAAGGTCACCGCGTCCAACCGTGCGTCGATGCTGCGCACATCGGTCAGCGGCCGGGCGATCCGCTCCGCCAGCATGCGCCCGCCCGCGGCCGTGACTGTGCGATCGATGCACGCGAGCAGCGAGCCTTCGCGGCCACCGCGCCCAAGCAAGGAATTGTTGGAGCGCTCGATTTCGAGCGCCGCGCGCGTGGCGGCGTCGATAGCCATGAGAGCGCGCTCGGAGTTACGCCTTGGCGGCGTCAGCCGCGGCGCGGCGCCCGCTTGCGTGAGCTCGATATAGTCGAGCAGCAGGCCCATGGCCGAGAGTTCGGCCGCGCCGAATTCGCCAAAGCCGTCCAGCGCAGCGACCCCGAACGCCGCCTTGATCCGGCGCTCGGCGCCCCTTGCATCAGCCTTCACCCCCGGCCGCGCCGTGAGCGCGGCGCCGGCGATCAGGGCCGCCTGGCGCACTTTCGCGGCATCGGCCTCGGCAACCAGAAGCTCTGCTGGCGCCAACGCGGCAAGCTCGCTCTCCACCTCGTGCGCGGCAAGCGCGCGGGTTTCGAAGCTTCCGGTGGAAATGTCAGCCCACGCGATCGCCGCGCCATCCTCGGCGAAGGCCAATGCGGCAAGACGATTGTGCGCGCGAGAGTCAAGCAGGCCCTCCTCCGTGAGGGTTCCCGGCGTGACTACGCGAACCACGGCGCGATGGACGATCGCCTTGTGCCCGCGCTTTCGCGCCTGGGCTGGATCTTCCATCTGCTCGCAAACCGCGACCTTGAATCCAGCGCGAATGAGCTTGGCGAGATAGTTCTCGGCCTGATGCCAGGGCACGCCCGCCATTGGGATCGGATCGCCGCCATGCTGGCCGCGCTTGGTCAGCGTGATGCCGAGCGCGGCGGCGGCCTTCTCGGCGTCCTCGAAGAACATTTCGTAGAAATCGCCCATGCGGAAGAACAGCAGAGCCTCGGGGTGCTCGGCCTTGGCCGCGAGATATTGCGCCATGAACGGCGTCGCGCGCGCGGCATGGGGATGTGCGGAATCGGCCACGGACGGGGTTTAGCCCGTCTAGCCTTCGACTTCCATTGACGAGTCTGCGACCTCTACTAGTGTGCGCGCGCACCCCTGCCCCGCGAGCGTTCATTTCATGCCCGACCAGAAGCAGACCTTTACCGACGAAGAAGCGCTCGACTTCCACCGTCTGCCGACGCCCGGCAAAATCTCGATCACGCCGACCAAGCCGATGGCGACGCAGCGGGATCTCTCGCTTGCCTACTCGCCGGGCGTTGCCGCGCCGGTCAAAGCCATCGCCGAGGATGCGGACCGCGCCTACGACTACACCGCCAAAGGCAATCTGGTCGCGGTGATCTCCAACGGCACGGCGATCCTCGGCCTCGGCAATCTGGGCGCGCTCGCTTCCAAGCCGGTGATGGAAGGCAAGAGCGTCCTGTTCAAGCGCTTCGCCGACGTCGACTCGATCGACATCGAAGTGACCACCCAGGACGTGGAAGAATTCATCACCACGGTGCGCAATATCGGGCCCACGTTCGGCGGCATCAATCTGGAAGATATCAAGGCGCCGGAATGCTTCGTGATCGAGAGCCGCCTGCGCGACGAACTCGACATTCCGGTGTTTCATGACGACCAACACGGCACCGCCATCATCGCCGCCGCCGGCCTGCTCAACGCCTGCGAGCTGACCGGGCGCAAGCTTTCCGAGATCAAAGTCGTCGTCAACGGCGCCGGCGCCGCCGGGCTCTCGTGCAGCGGCCTGATCAAGCATCTGGGCGTCCCGCACGAGAACGTCATCGTCTGCGATTCCAAGGGCGTGGTCTATCGCGGGCGCACTGAAAGCATGGACCAGTTCAAGACCGCTCACGCTGTCGACACCAAGCTTCGCACGCTGTCCGACGCCATGAAGGGCGCGGACGTGTTCATGGGGCTCTCGGTCGCGGGCGCGGTGAGCAAGGACATGATCAAGTCCATGGCCAAGAGGCCGATCGTCTTCGCCATGGCCAACCCGGATCCGGAAATCTCGCCGGAGGATGTACTCGAAGCGCGCAAGGACGCCATCGTCGCAACCGGCCGCTCGGATTATCCCAACCAGGTCAACAATGTCTTGGGCTTTCCTTACATCTTCCGCGGCGCGCTCGACGTGCGTGCGCGCACGATCAACGAAGAGATGAAGGTCGCAGCCGCGCGCGCGCTCGCGGCTTTGGCCAAGCAGGACGTGCCCGACGAGGTCGCGGCCGCCTATCGCGGCAAGAGACTTAAATTCGGGCCCGATTACATCATCCCCTCCCCGTTCGATCCGCGCCTCATTTCGGAAATTCCGCCCTTCGTCGCACAGGCGGCGATGGATAGCGGCGTCGCCCGCAAGCCGATCGCCGACATGCAGGCCTACAAGCACCGGTTGGAGCAGCGGCTCGATCCGACCGCAGCGATGATCCAGCGGGTGCAGACCGCGGTGCGGCGCGCCCCGCAACGAATCGTCTTTGCCGAAGGCGAGGCGCCTGCGGTCATCCGCGCCGCCTATTCGTTTCAGGAATTGGGATTGGGCAGCGCGGTGCTTGTGGGGCGCGAGGAAACCGTCCGCGCCAACATGGCCCAGGTCGGTGTTCCGGAGACAGCCGCGCTGACCATCGTCAACGCCCGCCTTTCCGAGCACAATGGCGCCTACACCGATAATCTGTACAAGCGCCTGCAGCGCTACGGCTTTCTGCAGCGCGACGCCCAGCGCCTGGTGAACCAGGACCGCAACGTGTTCGCCGCTTGCATGGTGGCGGCCGGCCACGCCGATGGCATGGTGACCGGCGTCACCCGCAATTACGCAACCGCGCTCGACGATGTGCTCAAGGTCATCGACCCCACCCGTGGCGAGCGCGTGATGGGCATGTCCGTGGTGCTGATGAAGGGCCGCACCTTGTTCGTGGCCGACACGGCAGTGAGTGAGTTTCCCGATGCCGGTGAACTGGCGCAAATCACGCTGCAGTCGGCGGCGATGGCGCGCCAGTTCGGCGCGCACCCGCGCGTGGCCCTGCTCTCGCATTCGACGTTTGGCAATCCGCGCATGGAACGCTCGGAAAAAATCCGCGACGCGGTTTCGATCCTTGACCGCCGCGAAGATCTTGAGTTCGAGTACGAAGGCGAAATGAATGTCGACGTCGCGCTCAATGAAAACATGCGCGAACTCTATCCGTTTTCGCGGCTCTCCGGGGCGGCCAACGTGCTGGTGATGCCGGCGCTGCATTCAGCTTCGATCGCCACCAGCCTCCTGACCACGGCGGGCGGCGCCACGGTGGTGGGACCGGTGCTGACCGGGCTCTCCCGCCCGATCCAGATCGCGCCGCTCGGCGGCAGCGTGTCCGATATCGTGACGTTCGCGGCGCTGGCGGCGTTCCAGGCGGGGCGGCTGGCGGAAGCGCAAAGTTAGGCTGGCGCGACCGCCGGCTGGCTTTTCGTTTGCCGCCACCATTCAAGCCCCGCCAACGCCACAGCCACCAAACCAATCCACGCCGCAAACACAAATACTTCCGCGAAGCGCTCGGCTTGCGCAGGCAAGCCTTGTTCCTTCACTGCGTCCACGAACGAGCCTATGCGAGGGCGGAAGATTACGCCGATCAACAACGCCAGCGATGACAGCAATGCGTATTGTACGGCGGCGTAGTTCTTGTTCACGATCGATGAAAGCCACGCAACGTGTACCGCGCTCGCGAATCCGCCGGCCAAATTCTCCATCAGGATTACCGACGTGAGCCGCGTCAATCCGTTGCCCAAAGTCACCCCGTCAAAAATGGTCGCCCCCGTTGCCTGGACCGAGCCTACGAAGCCCGAGAGCAGCCACGAAAACAGAGCGCCCAATCCGCTGGCATCGAGAAAAACCTGCGTGCCTGCGCCGCCACGCGCGAGGTCAGCGTAGAGCAGGTTTGTGCCCGCGGCGATGATCCCGCCAATGATAAGCGCAGGCATCCGCCCTACCCGCAAGAGCGCAAACCCGCCCAGCGCAATGCCGCCCAATGTCGCGAACACGCCGACCATCTTAGACGCGACGGCTACGTCCGAGTTCGAATGCTCCAGGATGGTGAGATAGAATGGATTGGCAAACGAGCCCCATATCGAGTCGGCGATGCGATAGGTCATGGCGAGCGCGAGAATCGGTATCGCCCAGAGCCAATAGCGTCTAACAATATCGGCAAGCGGGGCCAGAACGCGTTCAAACAGAATGTCGGCCAAGGTCCGCGCGCCCCCTCCCATCTCCAGCGCGCCGGGCTTGCGCGCCAGCCAAAAAGAGAGGGCCAGCGGCAGACCGATGGTCAGCAACAAGATCCACGGCGTCGCCGCGTCGCGAAATTCGGCGGCGCTCGCGCTTGGATTGGCCAAAGTGTAGAACATGAAGCCCAGCAAGGCGGCGCTAGCGATTGCCCATCCCAACGCCACTGGCCACACCGCGCGCCGGCGCATCGTCTGCGCTGCGGGGTCCTGCGCGGCCGTGCCTGCCGGTTTTGTCTGCAGCAGCGGTTCGGGCGCGGCAAGCGACGCAAACATCGCGCAGGCCATCAACACGGCCATGCCCGCGAAGATACCGGGCCAAGCCGCCGCCGCATCATTCGCCAACGCCCAGATGTCCGCGAGCAAGAGCGCTACCGCGCCGCCAATGATCGCCGCCAAACGATAGCCGAGTTGGTAGCGCACCGTAATGGAGTCGAGCTGGCGTCCGTCTTGAGCGGTTTCGATCCGCCACGCGTCCACGACGATGTCCTGGCTGGCGGAGAAAAACCCAGCCACCACCGCAAACAGGGCAAAGGCGGTGATATTCACCCGCGGGTCAAACAGGGTCATGCCGAACAGGCACAGCGCAATTACAACCTGACACAAACCCATCCACGCACGTCTGCGACCTATGGTGTTGGCGAACGGAGGGACCAGCCAATCGAACATCGGCGCCCAGATGAACTTGAACGCGTAGAAGAGCCCGATCCAGGAGAGCGCAGCGATGGCGCCGAAGCTTACGCCAGCGTTCGAAAGCCAAGCGGTCAGCGACCCGATCAGCAGCGAGAACGGCAGGCCGCACGCGAAGCCCAGCGCCGTCGCGATCCAGAGCACGTGGCGCGATGCGGCAGGCGATGCGACTTCAGCGGTCATCGTCATGCGTGCGTCCTCTCTGGTGCGTTCGCACCCCTACTCGGAGGCGAGACTGTCCCCGTTTCCCCGCCGCGTAAAGCGTTCTGCGACAGCCACCAAACGGCCTGCGTCAATCGGTTTGGTCAAGAAGTCATCCATGCCCGCTTCCAGCGCTTGGGCGCGTTCGCGCTCGCCGGCGTCGGCTGTCAACGCCACCAGCGGCGCGCGCGCGCAGGGGCCGCCGCCATTGCGGATCTTGCGCGCGGCGCCCAGTCCGTCGAGTCGCGGCATGCGGAGATCGAGAAAAATCAAGTCGTAGGCTTCCGCGTTGGCGGCGGCCACCGCCTCCTCCCCGTCCTGTGCGACCTGCACTATGCAACCAGCCCGCGCCAGCAGGGTGCGCGCGAGCAGTGCGTTGATGGGATTGTCTTCCGCCAGCAGCACCCGCACGCCTAGGAGCGGGCGCGTCACGGCTTGCGCGGGAATTGGCGCGGCCGCATCGGGCGCCCCTGCGGCGCGGCCGAGCGCTACCCTGATTTGTTCGACCAAGGCCGAGCGTCGCACCGGCTTCAATACATAGTGCTCGCAGCCAAGCTCGCGGCAGCGCGCGATCGCGGCGCGGTCTTCCTGCGCGATGAGAGCGATCAGCGCCCGCGCTCCGCGCTTCATCTCGGCGATTTCCTCTGCGCTTGCGGTATCGCGCCAGTCGTAAACGATGAGATCGGGCGCAGCGTCCGGCGTACAAAAGCTCCCGCCCATGGTTGCAATTGTGGTGTGCAGCGCTGGCGCCAATATCGGCGACTCGGCAACGACGCTTACGCGCAGTCCACCAAGATCAGCGTCGCGCGGCATCCACTCGGTCGGCTGCAACGGCAGCTCAACCCAGAAGCTGGCGCCGGCGCCGGGTTTGCTGATCAAGCCAACTTCGCCGCCCATTGCGCGCGCCAGTTTGCGCACAATGGCGAGGCCGAGCCCGGTTCCGCCGTGGCGGCGCGCGATGCTGGCGTCGGCCTGGGTGAATTCTTCGAAAATGAGCGCCTGCTGGCTTGCGGCCACGCCTGGCCCGGTATCGCGCACGATGAAGCGCAGCCGCGCGTCCGGCCGCGGCGCAATTTCTATGGTCACCCCGCCGGCTTCGGTGAATTTTATCGCGTTGCCGGCGAGGTTGAACAGGATCTGCCGCAAGCGTCCATTGTCGCCCATGACGCGCGAGGGAATTCCGGTTCTGACGCAGGTCGCGATCTCCAATCCCTTGGCGTGCGCGCGCGGCGACAACAGCTCAGCCACGCCCTGGACTTCCGCTTCCGGATCGAACGGAACGGATTCCAAAGTCACATGGCCCGCGTCGAGCCGCGAATAATCCAGCACCTCCGTAATCAGCTCCAGCAGCAATTCGCCGGATTGCCGGATCGCGGCGACGTAGCTTTGCGCGTTCGGTTCGAGATTGCCGAGCGCCAGCAGGTCGGCCATGCCGAGAATGCCGCTTAGAGGCGTGCGCAATTCGTGTGTTAGCGTCGCGAACAGAGTGGTTTTCGCGCGCATGGCGGTTTCGGCGGCTTGTGTGTGGCGCGTGACATCGCGCGCGGTCACCAGGCGCGTGCCGTCGGGCAAAAGGCGCTCGGCCCACTCGAAGCGCCGTCCGTCGGGCGCGGTGGCCTCAAACCGCCGCAAGCCTGCCTCGATCGGCGGCGGCGGCGCCCTGCCCCAGGGCGGGCGCTGGGGGCCAATCCCGTGCTTGAACACCGCGAAAAAAGCGGGATTGGCGCGCACAAGCGTGCCGTCCCCCGCCAGGATCGCGGCCGGGTCGGGAAGTGCATCCAGCACATCAAGGGCCTGAACCAAAGCCGGCGCCGTCATAACCGCCGATCAAGCGCTGTATGGGGTTTACGAAACCTTAGCGAACCCGCCCTGCTCAGCGCCGGCCCATTGGCGTTTCAGGCTCAGCGCTTCGGCGATGTGGATGCGGCGGAGGGCTTCGGCGCCGTCGAGGTCGGCGATCGAGCGGGCAACTTTGAGCGTGCGGTGATAGGCGCGGGCTGAGAGGGAAAGGGTTTCGGCGGCTTTCGAGAGCAGCGCCGCGCCCGGCGCATCGGGCTTGGCCACCCGCTCCAGCGCATCGAGACTAAGCACGGCGTTGAGGCCGGCGCCGCGCGCGCTTTGCGCTGCGCGCGCGCGCATGACCCGCGCGGCGGCTTCGGCGGTGCCTTCAACAGGCGGCGGCAACGCCAGATCGGCGGCGGTGACTGGCGGCACATCGAGCTGGATGTCGATGCGGTCGAGCAGCGGGCCCGACAACCGCGCCTGGTACTCAGTGGCGCAACGGGGCCCGCGCCGGCAGAAGCCCGCGCCGGGCCCGCCTCCGCAGCGGCACGGATTCATGGCGGCAGCGAGCAGAATACGCGCGGGATAAGTGACGTGATGGTTGGCGCGGGCGATCAGCACGCTGCCGGACTCCAGCGGCTGGCGCAGCGCGTCGAGCGCCTGCTGGGTGAATTCCGGACTTATGTAGCAAGCGCACCTAGGGTGCGGGTGGCCCCGCACGCCCACTGCTGCGAACATGGCGTTAAACTACGCCCATTAAGGGAGCGTAGGGTTTATGAGTTTTGTTGCGCGTGAGCTTGAGCGAATCCAAGCGGCCATTGGCGATCCCAGCGACCCCAAGCACGAGGCGCTGTGGGGCGCTCAACAAGCGCTTGCTTGGGCGCTGGAACCGTCAGCATTTCAATGTCCCTACGGCGCAATTACCGGGGACAAGACGGCAAATTCAGCAAGTTATTCGGTGGAAATCCGTCCGCTTCCGTTGTCACGTAGCGACGACCAGAGCGTGGGTGTTGCATAGCTATGGCCCAAACGCTCTTGCCCTCGACTGTGACCCAGAAGCGATGCCCTGCGTCCATCGACGCGAGCACTTGGTCAATCGTGCCGTACCATCGGCCCGTCCCGCTGGGGTTAGGTCCGCCAAGGCCGTCAATCCGGTAGTCCGGGTCAGGCCCATCCTTTGTGGAGCAGTCAATGCGATAGTCAGTCATGTCGTTGCCTTGCGGTTTCTAGGCAACAGCTTGACCTCAGCCGCGAATGCCGAAAAGTTCGGAACCGCGACTGTCGCCCACCGTTGCCTCGGTGGTTTTAAGAGCGCCGGCCCTGCCAGGGGCCGGCGCTCGCGCATTGTACATCGCCTAAGTGAGTCGAGGTGTTCACGAGAGGTTAACGGGCGCGAATGAGAGACCGCCAACCCCTTTGGGAAATTGTCCTTGAAGCGCTAGGCGGCTGCCTCGTTATCGCGTTCGTGATCTGGATGGCTTGGCGGGCGTTTCAATGAAGCGCGCCGCTCTGCATCATCACCCCGGCAACGAATAGCCCGATGCTAGCAAGGCATAGAGCGGTTGCGTATGCGATGGCGGCGACGCCCCTAGTCATGGGCCAAGCTTAGCATGCCTTTCCAGCGCACCCCGCTCCAAATCGCGCTCAGGAAGCGCCAGGAAGCCTTGAACTCAATCGAGGTCCGCAAGCGCTCCATGGCGGCGCTGGAAGCGCGCGTGCGTGATCTGGACGCGGCCATCGCCGCCATGGGCGGGCGCAAACTCATGCTCACCCCGCGCCTCCCGTTCCGCGCCAACGGCGAAATGCAGCGGGAGCTATTCGACTTGCTCCGGCGCCAGCAAACCGCAACCGCCGCCGACCTCGCCGCGATCATGCTGGAACGCTTTGGCCTGGACGCCTCAGACAAGGCCACAGCCTACGCCATGCGCCAGCGCACCATTCAGGCGTTCAAGCGATGCGAGCGCAACGGGCTAGTGCGCCATATCGGCGAGGATGGGCGGTTCAGGGTTTGGTCTTTAGCGCGCTGAGCTTCCGGGGAAGCTCCTTGTCCACAATTTCCTCTAGCCGCGTTCGGATCAAATAGCGGGCCACATCAGAGCGGCTTTGGCCAAAGATTCCGCTGGCGAGGGCATCAATAATCTCAACCAAGTCAGGTGCCAGCCTAACCGTAACCGGCGTGGTCTTTGGCCCCTTTGTGCGCGGCATGTGTTCACTTGTCTTTCATATGAACACAGTTAGATTTGCCGCTAGTCGCAAAGCGAGTCGACTCATTTCGGATGCGGTGCGATGAAAAAGAGAAGGGCGACTCCCCGCAAAGGAAGCCGCCCTTAAGTGAGACCGGGGCCGGAATTGAACCGGCGTGTCCTAGATTGCCATCCGAGGCGCATAACCATTCTGCCACCCGGTCACGTGCAAGGGCCGCCTCGCAAGGGGCGGCCCTCATGATTTTCGGTGGCCCGATTCATGTCGTTGGGGAAGCCTATTTCCCACTCAGCGCTGCCAGTATCCCTTCCAATTGCGGCTCACCGGATGCGCCAGCGCCAGCTTGGAAACGGTTTGATATTGCTCGCCATTGGAGACGCGCCGGTGATCCTCGCGCCACGCCATTTCACCCGCGTATTGGTGCAGATATTGCGCGCTGAAATGGTGATGCACGCCAAGCTCTGAGCGGCGCAGGCGAGAGAAATAACTTTCGGCCTGGTTGGTGCACGCGCCGTCATCGGAAAAAGCGACGCTGTGGTTGATGCGGCCCACGTTGAAGGTGGCGTGCAATTGATCCCAAACCGTGGCTTCGTCGGCGTAGATTTTCGCGCCCGGCGCGACGCGCTCGGCAATCGTGCGGACGCTTTCGGCTTCCGACTTGAAAACCATCGGCAAAGTCTTGCCACGGCGCTCGCGCATGACCACGACCGCGCGACGCTTGCCGGTTTGGTGGCGGGCAAGTCGGCGGTCAATGCGCTCGGCGACCTTGTTCTCTTGCCGGATCGTGCCACAAAAATACGCGCCGTCGATTTCCACTTCGCCTTCCATGGTGAAGGTGAGCTGCTTGGACGCCATCGCCTCGCGCAGCTTGTGGCAAAGCACAAACGCCGTCTTGTATTGGACCTTGAGGTCGCGGCTCATTTGCAGCATCGAGACGCCCTTGGCCCCGTTCACAAACAGCGCGATCGCCGCGAGATAATCGCGCAGCGCCAGCTTGTGCGAGGCAAAGATGGTCCCCGACGTGACGCTGAATTGCGAGGCGCACGCCTTGCACTTGAAGATGCGGCGCGCGGCGTAGGTGTAAACCGCGACGCTCCCGCACTTCGGGCAAGCCGGCTCGCCGCCTTCCCATCGGCATTCCTTGAAGGTCTGAAACGCCTCATCGTCCGAAAGGCGCATCACGGCGGCCAGACTGAGCGTCCGGGCTTTCGCGGTGAGAAGGAAGTGCTGCGCCATTGAAAGTAACGTATACGATGCATAGGCATCGTATATAGTACATGGCTGCACTGTTGGCAATTAGCAAAAGCATCGTGTATAGTGCTTTTGCATCTAAGAAAGGCTCGCATGTCGGATAAGCCGGAGTTCGAGGCCATGGCCCAAGGGCTGCTCAAGGCCGAGCTGAAACGGCGCGGGCTGACCTACGCCCAGCTTTCAGAAAAGCTCGCCGGAATGGGGATTGCGGAAGCGGAACCCAACATTCGCAATAAGCTCGCGCGCGGGAAATTCTCAGCGGCGTTTATGCTCGAATGTCTTACCGCGATTGGGTGCCACAGCCTCCGCTTGGAGTCGGACTGATATGCGCGGTGCTGCTGCTGACGGCGTGGCTAGCTAATCACCAACCATGCGAACGAGAAGATAGCCATCGCGGTGCCCGCGAGCATGACGCCAGCTCCCAAGGCAGCGCTCCGCAAATCGTGCCGGCGCGCAGCGTAATCGAGCCCCCGCCACGTGACCCAGAGCCCAAACGGAATGAGTGGCGTGAAGAGCAAGACCTTCAAGCCCAACGGGATATGGCCGAGTGGGCCAAATGGATGTTCATCGTAACCGGCCTCGGTGTACTCGTAACTTTTGTCGGGGTGATTTATGTTATTCGCGCTTATCAATTGAACGCCGAGGCTACCAACGCCGCCACGGTCGCGGCGAAGGCTGCGGAAAGCAGCACTGTCGCTTTCATGCACGCGGAGCGGCCTCACCTCATGCTTGAGAGCATTACTATGCATGGGTTGGGCGACGAACTGGGCAAAGCTGAGATGTTTCTCGCCAGCATGGAGCCTCAGGTTGTTCCTGCGGTAATGATGGTGTTCAGGAACTTCGGCAAGAGCCCAGCCATGATTGAAAATGCAGTCGTCAAGATCATCGTCGGTGATCTGCCCTCCGTTCCAGATTACACCGTGCGCAAAAAGAAAACGAGCCGCAGGGAAATCATCGCCCCCGACAAGCCGTTTGATACTGGCGGCTTCTTGGATCGAGAATCGCCGCTCTTGAGCAAGTCCGAAGTCGAGGAGATCAGAACCGAAAGCGGAAATTTGCGGGTTATCGTCATGGTCGAATACGCGGATGTATTTCAGGGTAAACACGTAAATCGCTTTGCCCAGCGATACCGGCTCAACCAAAATAGAACCGCGACCGAACTCTTGCTCAGCGATTCTTGGGTTGCTGACGGCGAGCCCGCTTATTGGGAATACACCTAGGGCCAACCAAGCCAGCGCACTTGCAATTCCTGACATTCCCGGAACTCCGGGACTTACGGCCAAGCACGGCTAGGTGTGCTTGCTACATAAGTCCGGTGAATTCCGGCAATTCGTCGAGAAACAGCACGCCCTGGTGCGCCAGCGAAATCTCGCCCGGCTTGGCGCGCAAGCCTCCGCCGACGAGCGCGGCCATCGAAGCCGAATGGTGTGGTGCGCGGAACGGCCGCGCACGCGTCAGCTGCCCGCGCTCAAGCAAGCCGGCCACCGAATGCAACATCGAAACTTCAAGTAGCTCCTCCGAGGAAAGCGGCGGCATCAGGCCGGGCAGACGCTGCGCCAGCATGGATTTGCCCGCGCCGGGCGGGCCGACGAACAAGATATTGTGTGCGCCAGCGGCGGCGATCTCGAGCGCGCGCTTGGCCTGCTCCTGGCCGCGCACATCGCGCAGATCAGGCGCGGGCGCCGCAGCCACCAGATCGCCGCGCTCAGGCGGCCGCAACACCGCGCCGCCGCGAAAGTGATTGATCAGCGAAAGCAGCGTAGGCGCGGCGATCACTTCGCCCCCCGCCCACGCCGCTTCAGCGCCGCAGGCCTCCGGACACACGAACGCAACGCCCATGCCGTTGGCGGCCATCGCCGCCGGGAGCGCACCGGGTGTCGGCCCCAAGGCGCCGTCGAGCCCGACTTCACCGAAGCAAACAACACCATCGAGCGCGTCATGGGGCAGCGCCCCGATCGCCGCCATCATGGCGAGCGCGATCGGCAAATCGTAATGCACGCCCTCCTTCGGCAAGTCCGCCGGCGCCAGATTGACGATCAGGCGGCCGGGAGGGATCGCCAGCCCGATTGAAGCGAACGCGGCGCGCACGCGCTCCTTGGCCTCCGATACTGCCTTGTCGCCAAGGCCAACGATGACAATGCCGGGGTTGCCGCCGGTCAGCTGCGCTTGCACCTCAACCGGACGCGCTTCCAACCCTACAAAGGCAACGGTGGCGACATTGGCGCAAGTCTGCATGGCCCGGCTCCGCTATTCACAGGGCAATTGGGAAAACTTATACCTCGAAGAACTAAAGCGCAACATAAAAAGAACAAACGCAGATCCACTAGGCTGTGGCGCCCAGAGCATCCGTCCCCTTGCCTCATGCCCCCGGGCGCCCCAAAGCCCTGCGGTGCCTTTCACACGGGTCCCTTATGTCATCAAACTACGACGTCGTCGCCGTTGGCAACGCCATTTTCGATTTGATCCAGCCCGTCACTGAGGCGTTCTTGGCGGAGGAAGGCATCGCCAAGGATGCGATGACGCTGATCGACGAGGCGCGCGCCGAGCATCTGACGGCGCGCCTATCGGAAGCGATTGTCGCCGCCGGCGGCTCGGCGGCCAACACCATGACCGGCATCGCCAGCTTCGGCGGTAAGGCTGGCTATATCGGCAAGGTCGCCGACGATGCGCTGGGGGCGCGCTTTCGCGACGAGTTCCGCGCCGCCGGCGTCACTTTCGATACGCCAGCGCGCGCCGCCCCGCCCGGCACCGCGCGCTCCATCATCGCGGTGACCCCCGACGGCCACCGCTCCATGAACACTTATCTGGGCGCCTCCACCCTGCTCGGCCCCGAAGATATCGATTCCGAGCTCATCCGCGCCGGCGAGATGCTTTTCCTCGAAGGCTATTTGTTCGACCGCGACGAAGCCAAGGCCGCCTTCGTGCATGCAGCGGAAATCGCTCGCGCCGCTGGGCGCAAGGTGGCGCTCACGCTCTCGGACAAGTTCTGCGTCGACCGGCATCGTGTGAGTTTTGCGCACTTGGTCGCCGGCCATGTCGACATTTTGTTCGCCAACGAGGCGGAGATTCTTGCGCTCTACGAACACGATGATCTGACCGCCGCGGCGGCAGCGGCCACGCGCGCCTGCCCAATCGTGGCCATTACCCGCTCGGCGGCGGGTTCGCTGATCGTAACCGATCGCGGGACGATTACGATCCCGGCGACGCCAACAAATGTTGTCGATTCGACCGGCGCGGGAGATCAATACGCCGCCGGATTCTTGTTTGGCTATGCGCGCGGACGCCCGCTGACGGAATGCGGCGCGCTCGCTTCGCTGGCGGCGGCGGAAGTGATCTCCCATGTCGGCCCGCGCCCGGACCAGAATTTGCGCGCGCTTGCGC
>JAKFYF010000024.1 GCA_021731005.1 Hyphomonadaceae bacterium | reverse complement strand
GCGATGTCGACATGCGGGGCGGGAGCCCCGCGCTCCAACCTGGATGGGACGGAGTCTCACCCCATCCCCTGCCCCCTCCCCTCGCGGGGAGGGGGTGCGCGCTAGCTTGCACCGGGCTCATTCCGCGGCCACGCGCGCGACCGCCGCGCGCTCCTCTAGATAAGCATGGATCCCATCGGCGGCGTCGCGGCCTTCGCGGATCGCCCACACCACCAGCGAGGCGCCGCGCACGATGTCGCCGGCGGCGAATACGCCGGGCAGGCTGGTGGCGAAGCTCTTGTCCACCGCGAGCGTTCCCCAGTTCGTCGTCTCCAGGCTTGGCGTGTTCCACAGCGCCGGCAAATCCTCGGGATCGAAGCCGAGCGCGGCGATCACCAGATCGGCGGCAAGCGCATAATCGCTGCCTTCGGCCTCCTCAGGCGCGGCGCGGCCTGACGCATCGCGCGCGCCCAGGCGCATCCGCACGGCCTTCACGTTGGGCGCAGCGCCGCCATGGATCGCCTTGGGCGCGGCCAGCCAATCGAAGCGGACGCCTTCCTCCTCAGCATGTTTCACTTCACGTTGCGAACCGGGCATGTTTTCACGGTCGCGGCGGTAGAGGCAGGTGACGCTGGCCGCGCCCTGACGCACGGCGGTGCGCACGCAATCCATTGCCGTATCGCCACCGCCGATGACGACCACGTTCTTATCCTTCGCCGCCGGCCCGCCAATGGCCTCGCCCAGAGCTGCGCGATTGGCGGCGGTGAGAAAGTCGAGCGCGGCGAGCGCCGAGCCGGCATTGGGAACCCGCAGCGGGCGCGCCTTGTACACGCCGCTCGCCAGCAGCAGCGCATCGTGGCGCGCACGGACGTCAGCGAACGCGACATCCGCGCCGACATGGCAGTTGAGCTCGAAGGTGACCCCGCCTTCGGCTAGACGCTGCACCCGGCGCGCGACGATGTCCTTTTCCAGCTTGAAGTGAGGGATGCCGTACATCAGCAGCCCGCCGGCGCGATCATAGCGATCGTAGATGGTCACGGTGTAGCCGCGCAGGCGCAAGCTCTCCGCGGCAGCCAATCCCGCAGGGCCGGCGCCGATGATGCCGACGCTCTCGCGGCGCGGAGGGCCAACGCGGAGCGCGCCAACCCAGCCATTATCCCAAGCGGTCTCGGTCAGATATTTCTCGACCGCGCCGATGGTCACCGCGCCGTGCCCCGATTGCTCAATCACGCAATCGCCCTCGCACAAACGATCCTGCGGACAGATGCGCCCGCAAATCTCGGGCATGGAATTGGTGGCGGCGGCGAGTTGGTAGGCCTCCTCGGTCCGGCCCTCGGCGGTCAGGCGCAGCCAATCGGGGATGTTGTTGTGCAGCGGGCAGGCGTTCTGGCAAAACGGCACGCCGCATTGGGCGCAGCGGCTGGCTTGTGCGGCGGCGCGGTCGGCGACGAAGCGCAACTGGATTTCATCGAAATCGCCGCGGCGTTTGCCCGGCGCGCGCGTCTGTGGCTGCGCTGCGGCAAGGCCGACGAACTTGGTCATGCGTTCAGTCATGGCGGGCAGCACTCGCTTTCTATGCAATATGTGCGAAGTGCTGCCCCGTGATTCATGGAAATTAGCGCCGTCATTCCGGGGCGGCGAAGCCGAACCCGGAACCCAGGGGCCAACATCGCGTCAGTTGCCCCTGGGTTCCGGATCGCGCTCCGCGCGTCCGGAATGACGGAGTATGGGGAGGATCGGGTGATTGAGGCCATCGCGCCTAACCCCACTGCATCTGCAAACGATGCGCGGCGAAACCGCGTGGCGCGGCGATGCCGCCGGCGATGACATCGCCCATTTCACGGCAGCCGAGATCGCCGCCAAGGTCGCGCGTGAGCCGGCCTTGATCGATGGCGCCGGCGACTGCGTTCTCGATGGCGTCAGCTTCGGTTTCGAGACCGAGCCCGAAGCGCAACAGCATTGCCGCTGACAGGATCGCGCCCACCGGGTTGGCGAGGTCCTTGCCGGCGAGATCGGGCGCGGAGCCATGCACCGGTTCGAACAGGCCGGGGCGCCCGTCGCCGATCGAAGCGGAAGGCGAAAGGCCGAGCGAGCCCGCCAGCACCGAGGCTTCGTCGGAAAGAATATCGCCGAACATGTTCTCGGTGAGGATCACATCGTAGACGCGCGGATGGCGGATCAGGTGCATGGTCATGGAATCGACCAGTTGGTGCTCGAGTTCGACATCGGGAAAGTGTTCGCGGTGCAGACGCGACACGGTTTCGCGCCAGAGCCGGCTGGTTTCCATCACGTTGGCCTTGTCGACCGAAGTGACCTTGCCGCGGCGGCGGCGGGCGGTCTCGAACGCGAGCTTCGACACGCGCTCTATCTCGGCTCTTGTGTAGATGCAGAGGTCGCTGGCGGTGTCGCCCTCGCGCCTCTTCTCGCCATAATACGAGCCGCCAAGCAATTCGCGGAACACGACGAGGTCGACGCCCGACACCACTTCTTCCTTGAGCGGCGTGCGGTCGGCCAAGCTGGCGTGCACGTAGACCGGGCGTACGTTGGCGTAGAGCCCGAGCGCCTTGCGCAGATCGAGCAATCCTTTCTCGGGGCGCTTGGGCGACTTGTCCCATTTGGGGCCGCCCACCGCGCCGAGCAGCACCGCGTCGGCGGCGCGGCAGGCTTGCAGGGTCGCTTCGGGCAGCGGCTCGCCGCTTGCGTCGATGCCGGCGCCGCCGATGGCGTGGGTCTGGAAACCGAAATTGTGATCGTGAACATCGGCCACGCTTTCGAGCACTTCGCGCGCGGCGGCGATGACTTCGGGGCCAACGCCGTCCCCTGGCAGCAAGGCAATTCTATAGCTCTTCACGGCTCCCCCTTCAAACCATGCGCCCGCTCGTGCGCGGCGATGGCGGCCTCCTGGTCCATAAGCCAACCCAGATGATCGAGCCCCTCAAGCAAACATCGCCGCGCGAACGGTTCGACGCGAAAACGCACCGGCTCAAGGTTGGCGAAACGCAATTCCAGATTCTCAAGATCGATGATGACCTCGTAGCCGGGCCGCTCCAGCAGCGCGGCGTGCGTCCCGGGATCGACCTCTATCGGCAGCAGGCCGTTCTTCAGCGCGTTCGAGGTGAAAATATCGGCGATGCTGGTGGAAATCACCGCGCGAAAGCCGAAATCGGCGAGCGCCCACGGCGCGTGTTCGCGCGAGGAGCCGCAGGCGAAATTGTCGCCGGCGACCAGCACGCGATGTTCGGCTGGATCGATCGTATTGAGAGCGAAATCCGGCCTCGGCGCGCCGGTCACGTCATAGCGCCAATCGTGAAACGCATGCTTGCCGAGCCCTTCGCGCGAGGTGGTGGTCAGAAAGCGCGCGGGGATGATCTGGTCGGTGTCGATGCTCGACTGCGGCAGCACGACTGTGCGCGATTTCAGGATGCGGAACGGTTCACGCATGGGGCGTCTCCGCGAGTAGGGCGCGCGGGTCGGTGAGCACGCCGGTTATGGCCGACGCGGCGGCGGTCGCGGGGCTGGCCAGGATGGTGCGCGCGCCCTTGCCTTGGCGGCCCTCGAAATTGCGGTTCGAGGTCGAGATCGCGAGCGCGCCCGGCGCGACCGTGTCGCCGTTCATGGCGATGCACATCGAGCAGCCCGGCAAGCGCCATTCAGCGCCGGCGTCGAGGAACACGCGGTGCAAGCCTTCGGCCTCGGCCTCGCGGCGCACGGCCTCCGAACCAGGCGCCACCAGCATGCGCAGGCCCGCTTTCACGCGCCGCCCGCGCAACACGTTGGCGGCGGCGCGCAGATCGGAAATGCGCCCATTGGTGCAAGAGCCGATGAACACGACATCGACGGGCTGGGCGTTGGCCGGCTCGCCCGCCTTGAATCCCATATAGGCAAGCGCCCTGGCTTCACTCTCGTTGCGCGGCGCGGGGATCGGCGCACCCACGGGCGCTGAAGCGTCCGGCGTGGTGCCCCAAGTCGCCATCGGCGCGATGGCGGTAGCGTCCAGCGAGATTTCCTTGTCGAAGCGCGCGCCTTTGTCGCTGGCGAGCGCGAGCCAATGTTCGGCGGCGGCGGCGAAGTGCTTGGGCGCGTGGCGGCGGCCGCGCAGATATTCAATCGTCGTCGCGTCCGGCGCCACCATGCCCGCGCGCGCGCCGGCTTCGATAGTCATGTTGCACAGCGTCATGCGCTCTTCCATGGAAAGCGCGCGCACCGCTTCGCCCGCATACTCGATCACGCACCCGGTTCCTCCGCCAAACCCAAGCGTTGCGATTACCGCGAGCGCCATGTCCTTGGCCGCGACCCCTTCGCGCAAGCGGCCCTCGATGGTGACCCGCATCGCCTTCGGTTTGCGCTGCAACAGGCATTGGCTCGCCAGTACGTGAGCTACCTCCGAGGTGCCGATGCCGAAGGCGAGCGCGCCGAACGCGCCGTGGGTGGCGGTGTGGCTGTCGCCGCAGACCACCACCGCGCCCGGGTGGGTCAAGCCCAGTTCCGGCGCCATGACATGAACGATGCCGCGGTCGGCGCTGTCCCAGCCGGCGAGCGCGATGCCGTGCTTGGCGCAATTGCGCTCCAGCATCGTCACTTGTGCTTCCGCTTGGGTTGTGACGTAGGGGCGCTTGCCGTTTGCGTCCGGCGGCAGCGTCGGCGTGGAATGATCGAGCGTGGCGTAGGTGCGTCCGGGCCGGCGCACCTTGAGGCCGCGCGCATCGAGTTCGCTGAACGCCTGCGGGCTGGTCACTTCGTGCACAAGGTGCAGATCGACATAAAGCACGGCCGGCGTCTCCGCCGTTTCCGGCGTCACGACGTGGGCGTCCCACACTTTATCGAACAGGGTGCGCTCAGGCGGCGGCATCGGCGCCCCTCCCGCGGGCTTGCACCGCCTTGAGCCGGTTGAGCGCGGCCACATAGGCGCGCGCGCTTGCGACCAACGTGTCGGCATCGGCGGCGCGGCCGGAGACCGAGCGGCCATTGGCCGAGAGCCGCACGCTGACATTGGCTTGCGCGTCGGTGCCCTCGGTCACCGCCTGCACTTGATACAATTCGAGCTGCGCCTCGTGCGGAGCGGCGGCCTTAATGGCGTTGAAAATGGCGTCGACCGGGCCGTTGCCGCGCGCGGTTCGCCATACCGGCTCGCCATCGACGGTGAGGTCGATCTCGGCCGATTGCGGCCCCTCGGTGCCCGCCACCACGCGCAGGCGGATGACCTGGATGGCCTGGTCGGCGTGGGCGATCTGATCGTCCACCAGCGCGATGATGTCCTCGTCGAACACGTTGCGCTTGCGGTCGCACAAATCCTTGAAACGGTGAAAGGCATCGGCGAGCGCGTTGTCGGAGAGCGCATAGCCCAGTTCCTCGAGCTTGTTCTTGAAGGCGTGGCGGCCCGAGAGCTTGCCCATCACCAGGCTGGTGGCGCCCTGGCCGACATCCTCTGGCCGCATGATCTCGTAGGTCTGCGCATGCTTGAGCATGCCGTCCTGATGGATGCCGCTTTCGTGGCTGAAGGCGTTCTTGCCGACAATGGCCTTGTTGTACTGCACAGGAAAGCCAGTGATGCGGGCGACTATTTGGCTGACGCGCATGAGGTGCGAGGGGTCGATATCGGTCTGATAGGGCAGGCTCTCGCCGCGCACCTTCAGCGCCATGACGATTTCCTCAAGTGCTGCGTTTCCGGCGCGCTCGCCGAGGCCATTGAGCGCGCACTCGATCTGGCGCGCTCCGCCTTGCACGGCGGCGAGCGAGTTGGCGACCGCGAGCCCGAGATCGTTGTGGCAATGCGAAGAGAAAGTCACGCCGTCGGCGCCCGGGACGTTGCCGATCAGGTCCTCGAAAATGGCGCGATATTCGTCTGGATAAGAATAACCGACGGTGTCGGGGATGTTGATGGTTGTGGCGCCGGCGCGGATCGCGGCTTCGACGCAGCGCCTGAGGAAATCGCGCTCGGTGCGGGTGGCGTCCTCGGCGCTCCATTCGACATCGGCTGTGAACTTGCGGGCCAGCGTTACACTCGCCGTCACCGCATCGAGCACCTGGTGGCTCTCCATATTGAGCTTGTGCTTCATGTGGATGGGCGAGGTGGAAATAAAAGTATGGATGCGCCCGCGTTTGGCGGCCTTGATCGCCTCGGCGCAGCGCTCGATGTCCTTGGGTTGCGCGCGCGAAAGCCCGCACAGCACCGCGTTTTCCAGCACCGCGCCCACTGCGCGCACGGCCTCGAAATCGCCGTTTGAAGCGTTGGGGAAACCGGCCTCGATGACGTCGACACCCATCTGGTCGAGCGCGCGGCCAAGCTCGACCTTGTTCTCAAGCGTCATCGCCGCGCCCGGGGATTGCTCGCCGTCGCGCATGGTGGTGTCGAAGACGACGACCTTGCTCGCAGTGCGCGGCGCGCTCATGGCTGTCCTCGAGCAATATTATCACCCATTCCCGGGGCGCCGCGCAGCGGCGAGCCCGGGACCCGGGAACTCATACCAACAGCCCTGGAGATAGACCCACCTTTGAAAACACAAGCTCCGTCATTCCGGGGTCGCCGGAGGCGGAACCCGGAACTCAGGGGCGAGCGCCGTGTCTGTTGCCCCTGGGTTCCGGATCGCGCTCCGCGCGTCCGGAATGACGGAGCTAAACTTACCTGTGTCATGGGTCGGCACTTCTTGGGTTTGGCGATCAGACGTTTGTGGGTATGAGTCCCGGACTTGCGCTTCGCGCAATCCCGGAATGGGTGGGGCGGGTGACTCGGCATTAATCGGTTCCCGTTCCGCGCCGGATCGAGAGCACGCCGGTGCGCGATACTTCCTTCAACCCCAAAGGCCGCATCAGCTCGATGAACGCGTTGATCTTTGCGCGCGCGCCGGTGATCTCGAACACGAACGAAGTGTGGGTGGTGTCGAGCGCGCGGGCGCGGAAAATTTCCGCCAGCCGCATGGATTCCACGCGCTGCTCGCCGGAATTGACCACCTTGATCAGCGCCAATTCGCGCTCAAGCGCGTCTTGTTCCAGCGAAACATCGATGACGCGGCGCACTGGGACTAGGCGCGCGAGCTGGGCCTTGATCTGTTCGATCTTGGCCTCGGTGCCCCGTGTCACCAGAGTGATGCGCGAAGTGTGGCGCTCGACATCGGTTTCCGCCACCGTGAGGCTCTCGATATTGTAGCCGCGCGCGGAAACCAGGCCGACGATGCGCGCCAGCACTCCGGGCTCGTTGTCGACGATGGCCGCGACAATAGCCTCGCGTGCGGGCCCTTCGTCGGCGATTACGGGCGCCAAGGGAGCGTCGTCGGCCATCAGACCAGCACCTTTCCCTTGGCGCTCACTTCATGGCGGCGCGCTTCGGCGTCGCCGAACAGCATTTCGTTGTGCGCGGCGCCGGAGGGGATCATCGGGAACACGTTCTCTTCCTGCGTCACCACGCAATCGAAAATCACCGGCCGGTTGACGGCGAGCATCTCCTCGATCTTGGCGTCGAGCTCTTCTGGTTTTTCCGCGCGCAAGCCGACGCAGCCGTACGCCTCGGCGAGTTTCACAAAATCGGGCAGGCTTGCGGAATATGAGTGTGAATAGCGCCCGCCATGCAGCAGCTCCTGCCATTGCCGCACCATGCCGAGATAGGCGTTGTTGAGGATGAACACCTTGATCGGCAGATCGTGCTGCACGGCGGTCGACATTTCCTGCATCGTCATCTGCACCGAGGCGTCGCCGGCGATGTCGATCACCAGCGCATCGGGAAACGCAGTCTGCACGCCGATCGCCGCCGGCAAGCCGTAGCCCATGGTGCCGAGCCCGCCGGACGTCATCCAGCGATTGGGTTCCTCGAAATGGAAGTGCTGCGCGGCCCACATCTGGTGTTGGCCGACTTCAGTGGTGATGTAGACATCCTTGCCGCGGGTGAGCGCGTAGAGGCGCTCCACTGCGTATTGCGGCTTAATGCGTCTGTCGCACGGCGCGTAGCTGAACGACTTGCGCGCGCGCCAGGTTTCGATCTGTCTGCGCCAGAGCTCGATGCGCGCCCGGTCGCAGGGCGCGGCTTGCGCACGCGCGCGCCATTGCGCGACGAGCGCCTCCAGCGCGGCGCCCGCGTCGGCCACGATGGCAAGATCCACCGGCACGTTCTTGTTGATTGAGGAGGGGTCGATATCGATGTGTATCTTGCGCGAGTTCGGCGAGAACGCATCGAGCCGGCCGGTGACGCGATCGTCAAAGCGCGCGCCGATGCACACCATCAGATCGCAATCGTGCATGGCGTTGTTGGCTTCGAAGCTGCCATGCATGCCCAGCATGCCGAGCCATTGCGGATCGGAGGCGGGAAAGGCGCCCAGGCCCATTAAGGTCGAAGTCACCGGAAAACCTGTCTCGCGCGCCAAGGTGCGTAACGCGGCGCTCGCTTGCGGCCCGGAATTGACGATGCCGCCGCCCGTGTACAGCACCGGCTTGCGCGCCTGGCGCATCAGCTCGACCGCCTGTTCGATTTGCGTGATCGAAATGCGCGTCGCCGGCACGCAATCGCGCACTTTCGCTTGTGCGCGCGGCACGTACTCGGCGCGCTCGAATTGTACGTCCTTGGGGATGTCGATCACGATCGGTCCCGGCCGGCCGTTGCGCGCGATGTGGAAGGCCTCGTGCACGATGCCGGGAATACGCTCGGCGGCGGTCACCAGGTAATTATGCTTGGTGCACGAGCGGGTGATGCCGACCGTGTCGCATTCCTGGAAGGCGTCGGTGCCGATCAGTTTGCGCGGCACTTGCCCGGTGATGCACACAATCGGCACCGAATCGAGCAATGCGTCGGTGAGCCCAGTCACCGCATTGGTTGCGCCTGGCCCCGACGTCACCAACAGCACGCCGACCTTGCCGGTGGAGCGCGCATAGCCTTCGGCGGCGTGCGCGGCGCCTTGCTCGTGGCGCACCAGGATGTGGCGGATGCTGTCGCGCGAGAACAAGGCGTCGTAGATCGGCAACACGGCGCCGCCCGGATAGCCGAAAATCACTTCGACGCCCTGTTCCTCCAACGCGTCGAGCAGCAGCTCCGCGCCGGTGCGCTGCGCTGGGGACGCAAGGCTCGGAGCTTCGGCGGGAGCGGGAGCGACGCTCATCTTACTGTCCGCTCTTCCTGAAGTGGTGCTGATTCTAAACACGTCATTCCGGACGCGCGGAGCGCGATCCGGAACCCAGGGGATCGTAGAACACCGCGTTGGCCCCTGGGTTCCGGGTATCGCTTCGCGATCCCGGAATGACGGAGCCAGAAGGGAGCATTGTTTGTTGCACACATAGAAGATCCCGCCCCTAATCCGGCTTGCTATTGCCGCCCGGCTTCAGCCAGGCCATGCGCGCGCGCAGTTCGGCGCCGGTTTTTTCGATGCCGTGCTGGCGGTCGGCATTGAGCAGCGCATTGTAGCGCGGCTTGCCGGCCTGGTTCTCCAGAATCCACTCGCGCGCGAACGAGCCCGACTGGATGTCCTTCAGCACATCGCGCATGCGCGCGCGGGTTTCCTCGGTGATCACGCGCGGACCGGAAACGACGGCGCCGTATTTGGCGGTCTCGGAGATGAAATCGTTCATCTTCGAGATGCCGCCCTCGTAGAACAGGTCCACGATCAGCTTCAGTTCGTGCATGCATTCGAAATAGGCGACTTCCGGCTGGTAGCCGGCATTGATCAGCGTTTCGTAGCCGGCCATCACCAATTCCTTGGCCCCGCCGCAAAGCACGGCCTGTTCGCCGAACAGGTCGGTTTCGGTTTCCTCGGCGAACGTGGTTTCGATCAGCCCGCCCGAGGCGCCGCCTATGCCCTTCGCATAAGCCATCGCGCGCTCGCGCGCTTTGCCGGTGGCGTTCTGCTGCACCGCGAACAGGGCCGGCACGCCGCGCCCGCGCGCATATTCGCGCCGCACCAGATCGCCCGGCCCCTTGGGCGCCACGAGTACAACATCCATGTCGGCGCGCGGCTGCACCCGGCCGTAATGAATGGAGAATCCGTGCGCGAACAAGAGCGTCGCGCCCTTCTGGGCGTTGGGTTCGACGATGTCCTTCCAGATGCCGTCATGGGTCATGTCCGGCGCCAGGATGGCGATCAGATCTGCGCCCTTCACCGCGGCGGCGGGTTCGGCGACGGCGATCTTGTCCTCGCTGGCGTGCTTCCAGCCGCGCCCCTCCTTGCGCACGCCGGCGACCACATCGAAGCCGTCATCGCGCAAATTCTGCGCGTGCGCTCTGCCCTGGCTGCCATAGCCGATAATGGCGATGCGCTTGCCGCGCAGCGCTTCGGTGGAGACATCGTCGGTGGTGTAGACTTGTGCCGGCATATTACTTTGCCTCGTGGTTGGGGATGGTGACCGCGCCTTTGGACGCGGAAGATACAAGCGCGGCGTATTTGGCGAACGCGCCCACCGGGGCGGGCTTGCTGGGCGGCGCGAAGCGGCGCCCGGAAAGGTCGGCGCGCACTTCGATGACGCGGGCCTTGACGTCGATGCGGATCGCATCGCCTTCGGCGATCAGCGCGATCGGCCCTCCAACCGAAGCTTCCGGCGCGACGTGGCCGACCACAAAGCCATACGAAGCGCCGGAAAAGCGCCCGTCGGTGATCAGCGCCACGTCCTTGACGCCGCGCCCTTTCAGCGCGGCGGTGACTTGCAGCATTTCGCGCATGCCAGGCCCGCCCTTGGGGCCCTCGTAGCGGATGACGATAACGTCGCCCTCGTTGATGGCGCCGCTCTGCACCGCCGCGAAAGCAGCATCCTCGCTGTCGAACACGCGCGCGGGGCCCTCGAAGCTCTCGATCTCGTGGCCGGCCAGCTTGATCACCGAACCCTCGGGCGCGACATTGCCGTAAAGCACCGCATAGGATCCGCGCGCCATCACCGGGCGAGTGAAATCGGTGATCACCTCCTGACCCGGAGCTTCGACGGCCTCGGCGGCCTCCTCGAACAGCTTCTTGCCAGAAACCGTCGGCGCATCGACAATCTTGCCGGAATCGGCCATGCGCTTGGCCAACAGGCGCGTGCCGCCGGCGTTGAACAAGTGGTGCGCCAAGAAGCGCCCGCCCGGTTTCAGATCGCAGATCACCGGGGCCGCGGCGCAGGCGGCGTGGCAATCCTCGATGCTGAAATCGACGCCCGCCTCGGCGGCGATGGCGGGCAGGTGCAGCACGGCGTTGGTCGAGCCTCCGCTGGCGGAGACCGCGACCGCCGCGTTCATCAGCGAGGCGCGGGTGATGAATTGGCGCGCGGTGCGCTGTTGTTTGGTGAGTTCCACCGCCAAGCGCCCGCAGCGTTCGGCTTCCCCCGGTTTGTCGCGATGCACCGCCGGCACGTCATTGGCGCCCATCGGCGAGAGGCCCATCATTGTCAGCGCCATAGCCATGGTGTTGGCGGTGAATTGGCCGCCGCAGGCGCCGGCGCCGGGGCAGGCGGCTCGTTCAACCGCCTTCAGGCCCGCATCATCGAGCGCGCCCGCGCCGTGCGCGCCAATCGCTTCGAACACTTCCTGGATAGAGATTTCCTTGCCGGCATGAACGCCCGCCATGATGGTGCCGCCGTAGAGCGCCAGCCCCGGCAGATCCATGCGCGCCAGCGCCATCGCCGCGGCGGGGATGGTCTTGTCGCAGCCGACAATACAGATGACGCCGTCGAGCTGATGGCCCTGCACCGCCAGCTCGATGGAATCGGCAATGATCTCGCGCGAGATCAGCGACGCCTTCATGCCTGGCGTGCCCATCGAAATGCCGTCGGTGACGACGATGGTGTTGAAGTCGACGGGAAAGCCGCCCGCCTCGCGCACGCCGCGGCGCACATGTTCGGCGAGGTCGCCGAGGTGCATGTTGCACGGGGTCACCGAGGACCAGGTGTTGACCACCGCGATCATCGGCCGCTCGAAATCCCCGTCGCCCATTCCGGCGGCGCGCAGATAGGAGCGCGCCGCCGCCCGGTTGGCGCCGCGCGTCACGACGCTGCTGCGCCGGTTGGCTGGGGAGGAGGGCTCGCTCATTCAGCTCCAGGTTTGGACCGCGCAACAAGAACCCCGCTTCCTCTCGGGAGCGGGGCGCTTGCGGTCCTGTTGGGGGTTCAGGTTGCCTGCAGCCACGCCGCTCCGAAGCGCCCGATAAGCGCTACGAGGCCAAGTGCGACGCCAAGCAGGAGCAGGAATTGCCGTTCACACGCCGGAATCGCCACCGCCGAAGCGGCGGTGGAGCGGTTGTGATGCCGGTGCGCGGGTGCGGACAATTCAGTCTCCTGTCACTCTCAATAGAAGAATTTTGCCTGAATCGCAACCACGAACACCAATAAAGGAGAAAAAATCCAATAGTAAGTTAGAATAGCAATAAACGTGCATAAAGTCCTCACCTCAGGGTCGGACGCTCTCTTCCAGGACGCTGGCAAGCGCAGTCATGGCTGCGGCGGGGCCGACGCTGACGCGCAAAAACTCGGGCAGCCCGTAGTTTGTCAGCCCGCGCACCAGCACGCCCCGTTGCGCGAGGGCCGCCTCGATCGCGGCGGCGGCGCACCCATGGGGCACGCGCGCGGTCACGAAATTGGTCGCGCTAGGCAGCGGCGCGAATCCGTGAGCCGAGAGGGTGTCGGCCAGGCGCGCTCGGCCCTCTTCGGCGCTACGCACCGAAGCCTCGGCGAACGCATAATCCCCCAGCGCCGCGCGCGCCGCCGCTTGCGCCGGGCGGGGCGTGTTGAATGGCAGCCGGAAGCGGTTGAGGGCGTCGATGATCGCGGGCGCGCCATAGGCCCAGCCGACGCGTAGCGCCGCCAGGCCGTACAATTTGGAAAACGTCCGCGTGACCAGCACATTGCTCGCGCGCTCCGCCAGCTTGATGGCGTGGCGGCCGTCGAGCACGGCGCGGGCGAATTCGACATAGGCTTCGTCGAGCACAAGCAGCACATGCTCCGGCAGGCCAGCATGCAGGCGCTCGACTTCCGAGAAGGGCAGCCAGGTACCGGTGGGGTTTGCAGGGTTTGCGAGGAACACGATGCGGGTGCGCGCATTGACACGCGCAAGCATCGCATCGGCATCCGCGACGCCGTCGCGCTCGGGCGCGTTGCGTACCTCGCCGCCGACGGCGCGCGCGGCGATCGCCCATGCGGCGAAGCCGTGCGCGGGCTGGATCATGTTGTCCCCGGGCGCCAGATAAGCGATGGCCGCCATCGAGAAAATTTCGTCCGAGCCGGTTCCGAACAGGATGCGGGCGGGATCGAGCCCGTGCTTGCGCGCGAGCGCGTTGCGCAACTCGGTTGCATTGGGGTCAGGGTAGAGGTGCAGTTCCACCGCGGCGTCGCGGTAGGCGGCCAGCGCAGCGGGGCTCGCGCCGAGCGCGTTTTCGTTGGCTGAAAGCTTGAACACGCTGGCAACGCCCGGCCCACTCGCCTGGCCGGCGACGTAAGGGGCGATGTCGAGAATGCCGGCGCGGGGGCGGGGCCCGCTCACTTCTCGCCCGCCCGCTTCGCCAGCACATCGAGCACGGCGTCAAACGAAAGGCCCCGCGCGCGCAGCAGCACAAGCAGGTGATAGACGAGATCGGCGGCTTCTTCGCAGAGCTCGGATTCGCTGCCGCAGGCGCCCGCGAGCGCGGTCTCCACGGCTTCCTCGCCGACTTTCTGCGCGACACGCTTGGCGCCCTTCGACAACAGCCGTGCGGTGTAGCTTTGCGTCTGATCCGCGTCGGCGCGCTGAGCGATGGATTGCTCCAGGCGCGCCAATCGACCGAGGCCAGGAGCGTCGGCCTCGCCGAAGCACGAACTCGTCCCGCGGTGGCAGGCGGGGCCTTGCGGGCGCACGCGCATGAGCAATGCGTCGTTGTCGCAATCGGGCGTGAGCGAGACCACCTGGAGGCGATTGCCGCTGCTTTCGCCCTTGCGCCAGCGCTGCCCGCGCGAGCGCGAGAAGAATGTGGCTTCGCCGCTCTCGATGGTTTCAGCGAGCGTGGCCGGGTTCATGTAGGCGAGCACGAGCACCTGCAGCGTCGCTTCGTCCTGCACGATGACGGGAACCAGGCCGTCGCCTTTGTCAAAATCAAGCTGAATCATGGCCGCACCTCTATGCCGGCTTCGCGCAGCGATCGCTTCAGGTCGGGGATGCGCAGCGCGCGCGAATGCAGCGCGCCGGCGGCCAATGCGCCGGAGACGTCGGTTTCCCGGAACACGGCGAGAAAACCACCGGCATCGCCGGCGCCGCCTGAGGCGACCAGTGGAATAGTGAGCCGTTGGCGCGCTGCCTGCAATTGCGCGATGTCGTAGCCCTGGCGTGTGCCGTCGCTGTCCATGCAATTCAACACGATCTCGCCAGCGCCGCGCGCTTGCGCCTCCACGATCCAGTCGAGCGTACGCCGTTGCGTGCGCCTGCTGGTGCGCGCGTCGCCGGTGTATTGATGGACGCACCATTCGCCGCCGTCGGCGCGGCTGTCGACTCCGACGACCACGCATTGCGAACCGGCGATCGCCGCCAATTCCCCGATAAAGTCCGGACGCTCCAGCGCCGGCGAATTGATCGAGATCTTGTCGGCGCCGTTTTCCAGGCACTGGATAGCCTGCTCCACCGTGCGAATCCCGCCGGCGACGCAGAGCGGAATGTCGAGCCCGCGCGCGATCTGTTTGAGCCAGGCATAATCGATCGTGCGCCGCTCGGCGGAGGCGGCGATGTCGTAAATGACGATCTCATCGGCGCCTTCGTCGCGATAATAGAGCGCAAGCTCGGCGGGATCGCCCATGTCGGCGTGGCCCTCGAAGCGCACGCCCTTGACGACGCGGCCGCCTTTTATGTCGAGGCAAGCGATGATGCGCTTAGCAGGCAAGTGCGTCCTCCAAGCTGAAGGCGCGTTCGTAGAGCGCGCGCCCGACGATCGCGGCGGCCGCGCCCGCCTCACGTAGCGCGGCTAGATCTGCGAGCGAGGAGACGCCGCCCGAGGCTTGCAGCTTGAGCTTTGGCCGTTCGCGCGCCAGCCGCGCCACCAGGCCGAGGTTCGGCCCGCTCATGGCGCCGTCGCGGGAGATGTCGGTGACCAGAACATGCGCGAGTTCGTCGCCGAGGCAGTCGAGCAGCTCCGATAGCTCCGCGCCCGCGCCTTGGCGCCATGCTTCGGCGGCGACCTCATAGCCGTTCGCGCCGGCGCGTACGTCAAGCGCGCAACAGATGCGCTCGGCGCCAAACTCGCGCAGCCACTCGCCCGCCAAGTCCGGGTCGCGCGCCGCCGCCGACCCCACCACCACGCGCGCCGCGCCGGCCGTGAGCAGACTTTCGATGTCGGCGCCGATGCGCACGCCGCCGCCGCACTGGATCATGAGGCCGGAGGTTTTTGTCAAACCGCTGATGAGTTCGGCCTGCCTCGGCGCGCCCGCGCGCGCGCCATCCAGGTCGACGATGTGCACCCATTCCGCGCCTGCTCGGGCAAAAGCCGCGATCTGCCCGACCGGGTCGCCATAGCGGGTCACTTGGTCGAAATCGCCACGCAGCAGTCGCACGCAGCGCCCTTCGATCAAATCGATGGCGGGCATGATCAGCATGGCAGCGCCAGGAAATTCTCAAGGATGCGCCGGCCGACTGCGCCCGAGCGCTCGGGGTGAAACTGGCAGCCGTACGCATTGCCGCGCGAGACCATGGCGGAGAAAGTGCGGCCATGGCTCGCCGTGGCGATTGTGGGCTCCCCCAGCGGGCACGCGAATGAGTGGACAAAATAGGCGTACGCTTCCCGTGGCAGTCCGGCGGTGATGGGATGTTCGCGCACATCGAGCAGCTGGCTCCAGCCCATGTGCGGAGAGGGTGTTTGCGTGTCGGCTGGGAGCTTCGACACCGACCCAGCAAGCAAACCCAAGCCCAGCGCGTCGCCTTCCTCGCTGTGCTCGTACAGCAATTGCTGCCCCAGGCAGATGCCGAGCAGTGGACCTTTGAACGCGCGCAAGGCCGCGCTCATGCCGGAAGCTTGCAGGCGCTCCATGGCGTAGCGCGCCGCGCCGACGCCGGGAAGGATCGCGCGCTCGGCATCGGCCAAGCGCGCAGGCTCGTCGGTCAGAACCGCGCGCGCGCCGAGGCGCTCCAGCGCAAACATCACCGAAGCGGTGTTGCCGACGCCGATCTTGACCACCGCGACGCTCACAGCACGCCCTTGGTCGATGGCAGCGCCTCGCCCTCGACGCGAAGCGCTGCGCGCAAGGCGCGCCCGAACGCCTTGAAGCACGCCTCGGTCTTGTGGTGATCGTTGTCGCCCTCGACGCTGACATGGATCGCCGCGCGCATGCTCTCGGCCAGCGAACGAAACACATGGCTTGTCATTTGCGTCGGATAGGCGCCGATGAGCGGCGCGATAAATTCTCCTTTGAACACTACGTAAGGTCGCCCGCCGAGATCGATGGAGACCTGCGCTTCGGTTTCGTCCATCGGCAGCAGAAAGCCGAAACGGCCGATGCCGCGACGCGCGCCCAATGCCTTGTCGAGCGCCTGGCCCAGCGCGATGGCGCAATCCTCTATCGTGTGGTGGGCGTCGATGTGGAGATCGCCGCCACAGGTCAAACTCAGTGCAAAACCGCCATGCAGCGCTACTTGCGACAGCATGTGATCGTAGAAGCCGATGCCGGTGTCGATGCGTGCTTCTCCGGCACGATCGAGGTCCACCGCGACGGCGATGCGCGTTTCCTTGGTATCGCGCACGATCTCGGCCCGGCGCGGCGCGCGCGCGGGGGAACTAAGCCCCAGGGCCGCCAGGATGCGCTCATTGTATTCAGGTGCGCCGACCGCGAAGCGGAAGCGGCCGGGCTCGCGCTCTTTGGCGTCGAGATCGAAGGCGGCGATCGCCGTGCGCATCACCGCGGCATCCGCGACGCGCACAAACACGTGCGGCCCGGCCCCCGCGCGCGCTTCGAGTCCGGCGGCGGCAGGCGCTGCCGCTAGACGCGCGCGTTCGCGCTTTACAATGGCGATGCGCTCGGCGGTCAAGGGCAGGCGCGAGGCATCGAGCGCGGCAAGCGCGAGCATCATCACCGGCGTCGCCAACGGCGCGGGCTCGCACAGCGCCTCAAGCGGAGCGATCAGCGCGGGCGCCGCGATCATTGCCCCGCACGGCGCGCCAGCGAGCCCATAGGCGTAGGAGAGCGAGCGCAGCACCACGATATTGCCGCTCGCGACGGCGAAGCCCGCGAGCGAAGGCGCGTCGGCGAATTCGATCAGGCTTTCATCGATCACGAGCAGGGCCTTGTCCGCGGCCAGCGCACGCGCGGCGTCGGCGCTGAGCACGGTCTCGTCGTCTGGGGAAACAACATAGGTCACTTCCGCCAGGCGCTTCGTGAGCTCCAGCCCATGCGCAACGTCGCGAACCGGGAGGACACAAGCCGCATCGACGCCATAAATCTCCGCCATGCGCTGGCGCAGCGCGCGTGGCGGCGCGGGCGGTTCGGCCAGGTTCTCGCCCCCGGCGACAAGCGCGGCATAGGGCGCCCGCCGCATCAGCGCGCGCCCCGCAAATCGGCCGCGCGAGCATGCGCCTCCAGGCCCTCCAGACGCGCGAGCCGGGCGGCGGCGCGCGAAAGATCGCGCGCGCCGGGTTCCGTGAGCGTCTGCACGTTCACGCACTTCATGAAGGATGCGACATTGATCCCGCTCCAGGCGCGCGCGGCGCCGTCGGTTGGCAGCACGTGACTGGGGCCGCAAACATAATCGCCGAACGTTTCCGCGCTCCACGGGCCGACAAACACCGCCCCTGCATTGCGCACGCCTTCAGCCAAAGCCTCGGCGCCGGCGATCTGCAGCGACAAATGCTCGGGCGCATAGGCATTGGCGACTTCGATGGCCGCGGCGGCGCTTTCCACGACAATGCAGCGGGCGTTCGCCAGCGGACGAGCGGCGATGTCCGCGCGCGGCAAAGTGGGAAGCTGGTGCGCGAGTTCTTCCTGAACGCGCTTGGCGAGCGCCGCCGAGGTGGAAAC
This sequence comes from Hyphomonadaceae bacterium, assembly GCA_021731005.1. Classification (GTDB taxonomy): domain Bacteria; phylum Pseudomonadota; class Alphaproteobacteria; order Caulobacterales; family Aquidulcibacteraceae; genus Vitreimonas. The sequence goes on along the minus strand of JAKFYF010000024.1, from coordinate 23,239 downwards.
CAGCAGCACTTGCGCGTCGGCATCGTGCTCGGCCTGGCTCAACAGATCGGCGGCGACGAAATCGGCCCGCGCGCTTTCATCGGCGATCACCATGAGTTCGCTGGGCCCGGCGGGGGTGTCGATCTGCGGCCCGCCGGGCATGGAAGCGGCGTAGCGCTTGGCCTCGGCGACATAGGCATTGCCCGGCCCGAAAAGCTTCTCGGCTTTGGCTGGGCCGGCGCCGAACGTCATCGCCGCAATCGCTTGGGCGCCGCCGATCAGCCACAAACCGTCCAAGCCGCACAGCGCTGCGGCGGCGATGATAGCGGGCTCGGCCTCGCCGTCGCGATTGGGTGGCGTGCTCACCACGATGTTGGGCACGCCCGCTGCCCGCGCCGGAATCGCCAGCATCAGCAGCGTCGAAAACAGCGGTGCCGAGCCGCCGGGAATGTAGAGGCCGCAGCGCTCGATCGGCCACCACATCTGCCGGCAGCTGACGCCAGGGCGGACCTCGATGCTAGCGTCGCCGGGTTTGGTCGCCGCATGGTAGCGGCGGACATTGTAGGCGGCGATCGCGAGCGCGGTCAGGTCCTCGCTGGCGAGCGTGGCGCGCGCGCCGGCGACCATACGCTCGTCAAGCTTGACAAATCGCGGCGCGCGATTGTCGATTTCGCATGCCCATCGTTCCACCGCCGCGAAGCCATCGCGCTCCACGTCGGAGAAAATGGCGGCGACCGTGGCGCGCAGCCGCGCGCCGATGCGCACGGCGGGGCGGGCCAAAGTCGCGCGCCGTTCATCTTGGTTCAGGCCGGCCCATTCGACGACACGCACGTTGTCCTCACATCATCTTTTCGATGGGCAGAACCAGGATCGCCGAGGCGCCTGCCGCCTTGAGCCGCTCCAAGGTTTCCCAAAACACGCTTTCCTGACACACAGCGTGTACGGCCACGCGATCCTCCACGCCGGCGAGCGGCGTTACCGTCGGCGCATCGGCGCCGGGAAGGATGTCGGTGATGCGCGCGAGCGCCGCGCGCGGTGCGTTCATCATCACATATTTCGCGCCTTGGCTGGCGGTGACGCCGCGAAAGCGCTGCACGATGCTGTCGGCCAAAGGCGCAAATTCTCCGCCAATGGGGTGGGGCGCGCGGATCAACAACGCTTCACTGCGCAGGATCGTGGCGACGGCCGCCAGGCCGTTGGCTTCCAGGGTGGCGCCGGTGGAAACCAGATCGCAGATCGCGTTCGCCAGCTTGAGCCTCGGCGCCACTTCGACCGCGCCCTTCATGGTGACGATCTCGGCGCTGACACCGTTGCGGGCGAGATAGGCGCTGAGCAGATTGGGGTAGGTGGTGGCGATGCGCATGCCAGCGAGCGAAGCAGGCCCATCGAACGGCGCGCCCTCGGGTGCGGCAATCTTGAGTTCGCAGCGGCCGAATCCAAGCGGCATGATCACTTCCGGCGGCGGATCGTGCGCGGCCTCCTCCAGCACGTTGCGCCCGACAATGCCGAGATCGGCGACCCCATCGGCGACGAAAGTGGGGATGTCGTCGTCGCGCACGCGCAAGAGGTCAATGGGATAATTCTCGACCCGGTACAATAATTCGTTGGCGCCCTTCACGACGCGCAAGCCCGCGCTGGATACGAGTTCCAGGCTCTTGTCGGCGAGGCGCCCGCTTTTCTGGATGGCGATGACGAGGCGCGTGCGCGGGAGGGAACTCATTCGCGCGGCCCCTTCAAGCGATCGAGCACGCGGCGGTAGCCGTTATAAGGCATTTCGCGCAGGAAGCGCGCGACCCGCGTCACCGTGGTGGTGCTGGCGCCGGCGGCCTCGGCGATCTCGCGGTAGGAGAGCTTGCCCCGGTCGAGCAGCTGGGCGATCAGCCAGCGTTCGGCGAGTGCGCGCACTTCGGCGGGTGTACAAAGATCGGCCAGGAAAGCCTCGGCTTCCGCCCTGGTTTTGAGCGAGAGCAGGGCTTCCGCGAGCGGAAGGGTGTGGGCTGAGGTGCGAGCCATTGTGGTTTAGCGTGTTAGCATGTGAATACATGAATACGCAAGGGGTCTCACGCCAACAGCCTGAAACTCTGGTCAACCGATCCATTCACTCCGTCATTTCGGGTTCGCCACGCGGGCGCCCCGGAATGACGAGCTTCTAGATATGGAGATTGGTTGGTGGGCCGCTCAGCCCAGCGCGCCGGCAAGGTCGGCGATCAGGTCGTCGACATGGTCGAGCCCGACCGAGAGCCGCAGCAGGCATTCGCCGATGCCGGCGGCGGCGAGCGCATCGGCGCTCATGGCGGCGTGGGTCATGCTGGCGGGGTGGGCGATCAGGCTCTCAATCCCGCCGAGCGATTCCGCGAGCGTGAAGCAGTGGAGGCGCCTGAGGAAGCCGGCGACATCGGCGCCGCCCTCGGCCAGTTCGAAACTCAACATGGCGCCAAATCCCTTCTGCTGGCGCTTGGCGATGGCGTGGCCCGGGTGCGAAGCCAGGCCCGGATAATGCACCTTCGCCACGCCGCTTTGGCCGGCGAGAAATTCGGCGATCGCGGCGGCGTTCTGCTGTTGACGCTCGATGCGCACCAGCAGCGTGCGCATGCCGCGCAGGGTAAGCCAGGAATCGAACGGGGCGCCGGTCACGCCCCGGCAATTGGCCCACCAGGCCAGTTCCCGCGCGTCTTCCTCGCGCGCGGCGATCACCGCGCCGCCGACCACGTCGGAATGGCCGTTGAGATACTTGGTGGTGGAATGAACCGCGAAGTCCGCGCCGAGCAGCAGCGGCTTTTGCAGCGCCGGAGACAGGAAGGTGTTGTCAACAGCGACCTTGGCGCCCGCCGCCTTGCCGCGGGCGGCGATCGCGGCGATGTCGACAATGCGCATCAGCGGATTGCTGGGCGTCTCGATCCACACCAACGCCGGCGCCTGCGCAAACGCGGCGTCGAGCGCGTCGCGATCGCTTTGATCCACCAGCAATACCTGCAGTGCGCCCTTCTTTTCGTGCGCCTTCAAAAGCCGCCAGGTTCCCCCGTAGCAATCGTGGGGCGCGATCACCAAGCCGCCCGCCGGCAGCAGGTTGAGCACCAGATCGATTGCGGCCATGCCTGAACTGGCGACGACAGCGCCGGCGCCGCGCTCTAATGCCGTAAGCGCCGCCGCGAGCTGGCTGCGGGTGGGATTGCCCGAGCGCGTGTAGTCGAACGCGCGCTTGCCGCCGAAGCCGTCGAAGCTGAAATTGGCGGAGAGCTGGATCGGCGGCATCACCGCGCCATGCGTGGAATCGTCGTCGATGCCGGCGTGGGCCAGGATGGTTTCGTCGTTTTCAAACTCAGCCATTGCTAGCCTCATCGAGAAAACGCCTGAGCGCGCGCGAAATCTGCGCCGACTCCTTCAAGAAGGCGTCGTGGCCGTAGAGCGAAGTCAGCACGTGGAAAGCAGCGAGCTTGGGCAGGCGCCGGGAGAGTTCTTCCATCTGCGAAAGCGGCGCGAGTTGATCGGAGGTGCAGGCGATCAAGGTGGTGGGGACGTGCACCGCGCTTGGATCGATCGCAGCGCGGTCGATGGCGCCGCTGAGCGAAAGCCAGCGTTTGGGCGGCATGGCGGCGCAGAAGGCTTCGCCGCGCGACGCGAGATAGCGGTCGAGATCGCTTGAATTGTCGGGGCCCAGCTTGCGGTCGAAGCGCGCCTCAAACTCATCGGCGCTGCGATAGGTGATCATCGCCAATTGCCGCGCCAGCGACAGCCCGGCGCTCGTCTCGCCGTGCGCCTGCGCGAACTCGACGATCCGGCGCTGCACCCCGCGCCAGGCCGCACCCAAAGGCGAGGCCTGGTGCGCCGCGGAAATAACGCACAAGCGCTTGAGACGGCGCGGCGCAATCTGGCCCAAGGCAAGCCCGACCATGCCGCCATAGGAGGCGCCAACCATCGCGTGCACTTGGCCGATGCCCAGTTCGTCGAGTGTGATCTCGATGAGGCGGGCCTGATCGGTGGGGGAAATCCGCAGCAGCTCATCTTCGTCCGGTGCAAAATCGATGCCCAGCGCGCAGAAGCGATTGGTGTCGATGGCCGCGCCGGGGCCGACAATATCGCCCCACCAGCCATCGGCGCCGCCGAGCCGCCGCGTCGCCGAGATGCCCCCGAGCGCCAGCACTTTCGGCGCCGAGGCGGGCCCATGCAGACGCACGCGGACGGTGGGCGCGGCGAGGCTATCGCCGGAATCAAGCCGGAAGGGCGCGGGCGCGCGGAGGGTGTGGTCGACGAAGCCCGCAGTGCCTTGAACTGGGGAGTTTGGTTTGCTCAGAGCGGCGGCCACGGCAATGTCTCCAGTGCGGCGACAGGGCGCTTGCGGGGAGACCGGGCGCCGCTGCTTGGCGGCGCCATCCTCTCTTTAGCGGGATTTATCACGCGCCCCGCAAGCTGAGCTTCAAATCGGCGCAAGGGGCGCATAGCAGGGTGGGGCGGGATTGTCACGCTGGAAAGTGGGGCCGGCTAGACAGGTCTACAGGCAATTGATCCCATTTCGTCGGCGACCGAGCATTTGTCGCCGACTTGCGACGAATTCTTGGACCGCCTGTGTGCTGCGATTCTGGCATAATTCGAATCGCGGGAGCCTCATGTCGTCGTCAGCCGCGCCACAATCCGCTCGCGTATGTCCGGCCAATCTTCGGCAATCATCGAGTACCACGCGTTGTCGCGCCAGGAGCCGTCGGCGCGCCGCGCCTGTTTGCGCATGATTCCCTCGAAGCTGCAGCCGAGTTTCAGCATCGCCGCGCGCGACTGCGCGTTCAGGGCATCGGTCTTCAGTTCCACGCGTTCGGCGCCGGCGGCGAAGGCGCCATCGAGCAGCAAGAGCTTAGCCGCGGGGTTTATGGCCGTGCTTTGCGCCCGCGGCGCATACCAAGTGCCGCCGATTTCCACGCAAGACAGCGCTGGCCTGGGGTTGATGTAGCAGGACTGTCCGACGATTTCCCCAGTCGGCGCCATCACCGCGAACGGCAGCCAGCGGCCCTCGCTTTGCTCGGTCCTGATCCAGTCGAACCAGGCGCCATAGCCGAGTTTGGCGACGCCAAAGGGATTGTGCCGCCAGATCGAAGCGTCGGCCCCAGCCGCCATCAGCCCCGGGCGGTGGCGTTGCTCGAAAGGTTCAAGCCGCACCCAGGCGTTCTGCGATGTCGTGGAGGAAAGCTCCATGCGCCGCGTTGCTCCAAGCCGCCGGGAGCCTTAGCGTGAAGTCCGAGCCCGCGCAAAGCTGGAGAGCGCCATGCATTTCGAACATTCCGACGCAGCCAAATCCTGGATCGCCCGCGTCCAGCATTTCATGGACGAGCACATCTATCCCGCCGTGCCAGTCTATGAGGCGCAACAGAAGGAGGGCGGCCGCTGGAAAGTGCTGCCGATCGTGGAAGCGCTCAAAGCCAAGGCCAAGGCGCAGGGGCTTTGGAACATGTTCATGCCGCCCTCCGCGGGCGCTGCCCATATCGACGACAGCTTCAAGTTCGAGAGCCCCCGGCTCACCAATCTCGAATACGCGCCGCTGGCGGAAATCATGGGCCACGTCGGCTTTGCTTCCGAAGTGTTCAATTGCTCGGCGCCCGATACCGGCAACATGGAAGTGCTCGAGCGCTACGGCGCGCGCGCGCACAAGGACCAGTGGCTAGAGCCGCTGATGAACGGGGAGATCCGCTCCGCGTTCTTGATGACCGAGCCAGGTGTGGCGTCCTCCGACGCCACCAACATACGCTGCGAAATTAGGCGCGAGGGCGACGATTACGTCATCAATGGCCGCAAATGGTGGTCCTCGGGCGCCGGCGACCCGCGCTGCAAGATCGCCATCCTGATGGGCAAGACCAATCCCGACAACCCCAAGCACTCGCAGCAGAGCCAAATCCTGGTGCCGCTCGATTCCAAGGGCGTGAACATCATCCGCCATCTCAATGTGTTCGGGTACGACGACGCGCCCCACGGGCACATGGAAATCGAGTTGAAGGATGTGCGCGTGCCGGCGGAAAATCTGTTGCTCGGCGAAGGCCGTGGCTTCGAGATCGCCCAGGGGCGCTTAGGACCGGGGCGCATCCACCATTGCATGCGCACCATTGGCGCGGCCGAAGCAGCACTCGAGGCTTTGTGCAAGCGCGTGGTTTCGCGTGTCGCCTTCGGCAAGGCGATTGCCGAACACTCGGTGTGGGAACAGCGCATCGCCGAAGCGCGCATCGATATCGAAATGTCGCGCCTGTTATGCCTCAAGGCCGCCTACATGATGGATGTCGCCGGCAACAAGGTGGCCAAGAACGAGATCGCCATGATCAAGGTCGCCGCCCCGCGCATGGCGCTGAAGATCATCGACGATGCGATCCAGGCGCACGGCGGCGCCGGCGTGTGCCAGGACTACGGTCTCGCTAAATCCTATGCCGGCATCCGCACGCTGCGCCTCGCCGACGGCCCCGACGAAGTGCATTGCCGCGCCATCGCGCTGCAAGAGCTGGGCAAGTACGGCTGGAGCGGCAAGCGCGCCAAGACAGAAGGCGAGAGCCTGCCGGGCATGCGCTGATGTGGGTTGCCTGGGCCTTGTGCGTGGCGGGGCTTTGCTTCGGCGCCTATCTCGGCGCGCGCGGATTGTTCGATCCGCACTGGGCTGCGAAACTGGTGCGCCTCAAACAGGATGAGCAGGGCGGGGGCTTCGCCGAATTCCGCGCCACCTATGGCGGGGTGTTTCTGGGTCTGCACGTGGCGGCGCTGCTGCTGGTGTTTGTGTATTTGTACGGCGGCGCGCTGATCCCCGGCGTCGCTGCAACCGGGGCGGTGTTCGCGGTGGCCGCCGCCTGGGCGGGCGCCGCGTTGGGACGGGTTGCTTCGATCTGGCGCGATCGCGGCGCCGACACGCAATTCAACCGCCTCTCCGCCGCAATCGAGGGCGGCATGGCGCTATGCGTCGGCGCGCCCTGGGCGCTGTGGCTGGGCGGCGGCTGAGGGCGCCGCCGCGACCCTCTCCGCAAGGAAGAGGGTGGGCGCGCGCGAGCCGCTGGAAGCTGGCGGTCCGGGGGCGGCTTGATGGGTGACGCCGGCGCCGACGCGGGCGGCCCCCAGCGAAGTTGACAAGAGGGTGCAATCCGGACCTGATATCACAGACGAGGGAGTCGGATGGCTGGCATCGGGCGCTTGGAGGCCGCGATCGACAACGCGCATGGGCGCGCGCCGGTGCTGCTGACGTGCGAGCACGCCTCCAATTTCATGCCGCCGCAATTCTCCGGCCTGGGGCTGAGCCAAGCCCAACTGGCCGACCACATAGCCTGGGACATCGGCGCGCACGCGCTGGCCCGGCGCCTGGCGACGATCCTGGACGCGGCGCTCGTCGCCGCGCCCGCCTCGCGGCTGCTGGTCGATCCCAATCGCGACATCGGCGCTCCCGATCTCATTCCTGAACAAGCGGAGGGCGCGCCAGTCCCCGGCAATGCGGGCCTCAGCGCCGCCGACCGCGCCGCGCGCATCGCCGCGTTCCATGCGCCTTTCCACGAGGCGATCGAGGCGCAGCTGGCGGCCAGCCCGCATGTCGAGGCCTTGGTCGCCGTGCACAGCTTAACACCGGTGCTGTTCGGGCGTGAGCGGCCCTGGCACGCCGGCATTCTCTACGCCGAAGATGCGCGCCTAGCCGAAGTGATGATCGCAAGGCTTGCGCGCGAGGCCAACCTCAATATCGGGCGCAACCAGCCTTACGCGCCATCGCAAGGCGTGTACTACACCATGGACCGCCACGCGGGCGGGCGCGCGACGGTCATGATCGAAGTGCGCAACGATCTGATACGAGACGAAATCGGCCAAACGCGCTGGGCGCGTCTCTTGGCGGATGCGATCAAAGCGGCGCTAGCGGTGCTGGCGAGCGCGGAAAGCCAGGCAAACCTGGCGAAAATCGGAGGGAGGAACTAACAAATGGCGCAACAAGACACGGGCGTTAAGTACGCCTCGAAGGACAAAGGCTATTTCGAGCAAAGGCAGCTGAAACGCCATGCCGGTGTATGGTCGCTGTGGGCGCTCGGCGTTGGCGCGGTCATTTCGGGCCAGTTCTCGGGTTGGAATTTGGGCTTTGCCGTGGGCGGCTGGGGCGGACTTGCGATCGCATCGGCGATCATCGCGGTGATGTATCTGGGGCTCACCTTCTCGATCGCGGAAATGAGCCCGGCGCTGCCGCACACCGGCGCTGCTTACTCGTTCGCGCGCACCACGATGGGTCCGTGGGGCGGGTTCGTCACCGGCCTGTGCGAGAATGTCGAATACGTGCTGACGCCGGCGGTCGTCGTCTTCTTCATGGGCTCTTATCTCGGCGGCATATTCGAGACGGGCCCCGAGTTTCAGCCAATCTGGTGGGTGCTCGGCTATGTCGTGTTCGTGGCGCTAAACATCTTTGGCGTTGCGCTCTCGTTTGGCGTGACGCTGATCGTTACATTGCTGGCGCTGGCGGTGCTGGTGTTCTTCTACATCGCCGCCATCCCGCACATCGACTTCAACACCTGGGCGCTCAATGTCGGCGCCGACGGCAACGCCATTGAAGGCGGCAACGGGCCGCTGCTGCCGATGGGCTGGACCGGCGTGCTCGCCGCGCTGCCGTTCGCGGTGTGGCTGTTCCTGGCGATCGAGCAATTGCCGCTGGCGGCGGAGGAATCGACCGATCCCAAGAAGGACATGCCCGCCGGCATCATGCTCGGCATGCTGACCCTGATCGTATCGGCGGCGATCCTGCTCGTGATCAATCCATCGATCGCCGGTGTGGGTTCGCATGCGCTGGGTACGTCGGGCGAACCGATCCTTGACGGCTTCCGCGCTATCTATGGCGACGCCACCATGTTCGGATTGCCGATCGCCAAGGCGCTGGCGTTGGCGGCGGTCGTGGGGTTGATCGCAAGCTTCCACACCATCATCTACGCCAAGGGCCGCCAGATCTATTCGCTGTCGCGGGCGGGCTATTTCCCGACTGCGCTTTCGGTCACCCACGATACGCACAAGACCCCGCACGTGGCGATGATCGCGGGTTCGGTGCTGGCGCTGGCGATCATGCTGCTGCTGTTCTACGGCCTCGGCCAAGAAGGCGGCGGCGCCGCGATCGGGGGCACGTTGCTCAACATGGCGGTGTTCGGGGCGATGTGCTCCTACGTGCTGCAGGGCGTGTCGTTCATCCTGCTGCGCACCAACCACAAGCATATCGAGCGGCCCTACAAGAGTCCGTTCGGCGTTCCCGGCGCGGTCTTGACCATACTCATCGCGCTGGTGACGATCTATTACCAGCTCACCGACCCGATCTATCAGCGGAGCGTGATGTGGGTGGCGGTATGGATCGCCTCGGGCGTGTTCTATTTCGCGTTGTTCGGGCGCACCAAGCTCATCCTCTCGCCGGAGGAGGAGTTCGCGCTGCAGCAGAAAGAGAAGAAGGGCTGAGACACGCGCGATCCCCCTCTCCTAATGCGGGGGGAGGGGGCCCGCGAAACGCTCGAGTTCGGCGACCAGCGCGGGCGGCGCTTGGCCGTCGGCCTTCTCGAACAGGCCCCCGCGCGCTTCGCGCGCTCCGGCAAGCCGGCTCGGCGCCGCCCAGGTCGCGCCGGAATCGCGGGTGCGATAGCGGAACACCCAGGATTGCGCGGCGCCGCCGCGCTCGACGCGGGCGATGCCGACGATCTCGCCGCGCCCATCAGCGCCGATATCGAAATCGTGCATCTCGAGCGTCTCATTGGCCCAGGCCGGTTGATTGAGCGCCGCGGGAAACGCGATCTCGCCGCATTCGCCAGCGGCCGTCGCATCGCTGAGGCGCACGAAGGTCCACGATTGCCCGGGACCTTCGGTTTGCACTTGCGTCGCCAGCACCAATACGCCAGCGCCAGCCGCGACATAGGCGCCCACCAGCGCTTCACCGGGCATCGGCAGGAACGCGCGCCAGACGCCGCCCGCGCCGCGAACGAACGCGACGCTGCCATACACCCCCCCGGCGAGCTCCTGGTTGTCACGCAAATAATAAAGTTCGCCGATCAAAAACGCCGGCGCCGCACCGCGCTCCTCGCCGCCGCGCCAACCGAAGCGCGCCGCTTCGGCCACGAGTTCGCTGCTGATAGCAATCGGCGCCATACACTCGGGCTGTTCGTCGTCCTGAGCGCGCGCGGGCGCAGCCAGGGTGAGGAATGCGGCGAGCAGCGCGAGGCAGAGAAGCTTCATGCGCGCATGACAGCGCCAAGCCGACGCCGCGGTCAAGCCGCAGGGGCGGCGGGTGTTCGCCGCCGCCCCGTTCTCGCTTACGCCAGCCCTTCCGATTTCAGCGCCGCCTGCACCGCGGGGCGCTGCGCCACGCGCGCGGCGAACGCAGCGATGTTCGGCCAGCGCTTGAGGTCGATGCCGACGGGCTTGGCCCAGTTCGAGAGTGTAAAGAAATAGCCGTCGGCGATGGTGAATTGATCGCCGGTGAGGAATTGGCGGCCGTCGCTCAATTGCTTCTCGAGAAAGTCGAAACGCTGGGCGATCTTGTCCTTGGCGATGGTCTTGTATTCATCAGGCGTGGTCGGTCCGAACAACGGGGAAAAATTCTTGTGCACTTCGGTGGAGAGGAACACGAGCAGCTCTTCCAACCTGAGGCGCTCCCTGGTGCCGCGCGCGGGCGCAAGCTTGGCCTCGGGCTTCCGATCGGCGATGTATTGCTGCATGACCACGCCTTCGGTGAGCACTTCGCCGTCGTCCAATTGGAGCGCCGGCACATAGCCTTTCGGATTGATGGCGGAAAAATCGGCGCCGCTTTCGGTCTTCTTCGCGCGCAGGTCGACTTTCTCCAGCGTGAAGTCCGCGCCGGTTTCGCGCAGCGCGATGTTGGGGGCCAGCGAGCAGGCGCCGGGGGCGTAATAGAGCTTCATGGGGTGTCCTTCCAAGTTTCGGTGTACGCCATGTAGGGAGGGGCGCGGCGCTTGCAAACCGCCTTATCCGATTGTTTAGGCGCAGCTGACCGCCTCAAATACCCAGTTGCATGCGATTGTCCGAGGTATCGGCGAACACCCGCCACTCAGCGATATGTTGACCCGCGATCTTGGCGCTCCACAGTGCAGGCGCGGCAAGGCGCGCGTCGGAGCACTCGGAGCGGCCGATGACGACCGCATGGCCGCTCTTGACGCTGATGGTCTCGAACAGGTTGCGATAATCGGGGAAAGCAGTGAAGAACGCCGCCCATGCCGCCAGGCAAGCTTGCTTGCCGGAAATAACGGCGCCGCCGGAATCGATGAAGACATGGTCCTCGCTCATGAGCGCAGCCAATCCCCGCAAGTCTTGGCTGTTGATGCAAAGATTGAACGCGGTGACGATTTCCATGTTGCGCCTCGCTCATTGCAGCGGCGTAAGCAGGGCTTCGCCGGCGTAGAAGCGGCGCAGGTTTTCGAGCACGTTCTGCGAGCCGGCGTAGAGCGCCTCGCGCGTGGCCCCGCCGAGGTGCGGGGTGAGCGTGCAATTGGGCGCATCGGCCCAGCGCGCGGCCGGCGTCGGCTCCTGCGCGAATACGTCGAGGCCGGCGCCCGCGAGGTTCCCGGATTTGAGCGCGGCGATCAGCGCGTCTTCGTCGATCAAGCTGCCGCGCGCGATGTTGACGATGAAGCCTTGCGGGCCCACTGCGTTGATCACCGCAGCGTTGATGAGGCCGGCCTGATCGCCGCGCGCGGCGATCGCGAGCACTGTGGCCCAGTCTGCCAGCTTCAGGAGATCGGGCTCATACGCGAACGCGACATTGGGCTTGGCGCGCGGTCCGGTCCATCTGATCTCCATGCCGAAGGCATGCGCGCGCGCTGCGATCGCCTGGCCGATCGCGCCCATGCCGACAATCCCCAGCTTCATGCCGCGCAGACGCCGTTGCGGGGGTATGGCGAGCGGCGGCGTCCACCTGTCTTCGCGCAGCGCGCGCTCGCCGGCGCCGAACCCGCGCACCGTGGCGATGAGCAAGCCCAAAGCGCAATCGGCCACGTCCTCGTGATTGATGTCGCGGCCGTGGGTGACGGCGATGTTGCGCTTGCTGGCATAGTCCAGATCGATGCCGTCGACGCCGACCCCGAAACAGATAATGCAGCTCAGGTTCGGCAGCGCGTCGATCATCGCGTTCGATAAGCCGATGCCCCCGACCGTGATTGCGGCGCGGATGTCGGCGAGCGCGCACGTACCCTCAAGCGGCCAATGCGCGACCTCGTAGGCGCCAAGCTGAAGCTCGAACAGCCCGAGCGGGGGGTGAACGAGAAGGGCGGGCTTGCTCATGGGGTTGCTATGAACGCTCGCCTTTCCTCCCGCGCAAGCCTGCGGGGGAGGTGCTGAGCATAGCAGAGCGGAGAGGGCAAGTGGCGCCCGCGCCCCTTGTTCATGGACCGCCGGCGTCCTCGCCGGCAGCTTTTTTTTCCAACACCGCGCTCTGCGGGCAGGGAGACAGAAAAGAGCCGGCGAGGACGCCGGCGGTCCATATTCCAGTCCCTCGCCGGCCCCATTGACGCTTGGGTGAAAACCGGCTCATTGTGCAGTGCAGCATGACGAGGCGGCCCATGGCGCAAGCGAACCTGAAAGCGGTCAAATCTATCTACGCGATTGGCGAAATTCCTCCGCAATTTCATGTGCCTGAGACGATGTGGGCGTGGGCGATCCGCAAGGAGCGGCATGGCCGGCCCTTGAAAGCGATGCAGCTAGAGCAGCTGCCCACGCCGCAAGTCGGCGAGGACGAGGCGCTGGTTCTGGTGATGGCCGCGGGGGTCAATTACAACGGCGTCTGGGCCGCCCTGGGCGAACCGCTCTCCCCGCTCGATGTGCACAAGCAACCAACCCATGTGGCGGGTTCGGATGCTTCCGGGATCGTCTGGGCGGTCGGCGCCAAGGTGAAACGCTGGAAGCCGGGCGACGAGGTGGTGATCCATTGCAATCAGGACGACGGCGACGACGAAGAGTGCAACGGCGGCGACCCGATGTTCTCGCCGAGCCAGAAAATCTGGGGCTACGAGACCACCGACGGCAGCTTCGCGCAATTCTGCAAAGTCCAAGCGCGTCAGATGATGCCGCGCCCCAAGCACCTCACCTGGGAAGAAAGCGCCTGCTACACGCTGACTTTAGCCACGGCGTACCGCATGCTGTTCGGCTGGCGGCCGAACGTGCTGCGGCCGGGGCAGAACGTGTTGGTGTGGGGGGCGAGCGGCGGGCTTGGGGTATTTGCTGTACAACTCTGCGCGGTGAGCGGTGCGCATGCGATCGGCGTGGTCTCGAGCGAGGACAAGAAGGATTTCGTGCTGAGCATGGGCGCTAAGGCCGTGCTCAACCGCAACGATTTCAAGTGCTGGGGCCAGTTGCCGAAAGTGAATGGGCCAGAGTTCGCCGATTACATGAAAGAGAGCCGCAAATTCGGCAAAGCGATCTGGGAAATCACCGGCGGCAAGGATGTCGATATCGTATTCGAGCATCCCGGCGAGGCGACGTTCCCGGTCTCGGTTCTGGTGTGCAAGCGCGGCGGCATGGTGGTGATCTGCGCCGGCACCACCGGCTACAATCTCACCATGGACGCACGCTTCCTCTGGATGCGTCAGAAGCGCGTGCAGGGCTCACACTTCGCGCACCTGTACCACGCATCCCAAGCCAACCAACTCGTCATCGACCGCCGCATCGATCCGGCTATGTCGGAAGTGTTCCCCTGGGACAAAATCCCCGACGCGCACGAGAAGATGCTCGATAACAAGCACGCGCCGGGGAACATGGCGGTGCTGGTCAACGCGCAGCGGAGCGGGCTGCGGACTTGGGAGGATGTGTTGGAGGGGAGTGGGGCGCGCTGATACGGAGCGCCGGGCGCGGGTTGGAGCGCGTCGCCTCCGGCGACGTCTGCGCGGCCGGAGGCCGCGCGCTCCAGTTTGAGGACACCGGTGCAAGCCTTGTCCTTGCGCCGCTTTTGCGTTTGATGTTCGACCATGACCATCGCCGATCCCGCCCTTCGCCGCGATCTTGCCCGCGCCGCGCTCGCGCTCGCCGCCGAGGGGGCGTGGAAGGAAGTCACACTGGCCAAGATCGCCGCCGCCGCTGGCCGGCCGCTCGCTGAACTCTACGGCGCAACTTTGTGGGAAGCCGTCGATTGCGCCGAGGAAGCGTTCGACCGCGCCATCGCCGAAGGCGTCGCCAAACTCGATCCGAAGCAATCGGTGCGCGACCGGCTGTTCGAACTGATCATGCGCCGCTTCGAGGCGATGGAGCCGCACCGGCCCGCTGTGCTGGGGATGGAGCAGGGGCTCGACCGCGATCCGACGCTGCTGGCCTCCCAACACCAACGCCACGTGCGCTGCGCGCGCTGGGTGCTGGCGCTGGCCGGGCTGGAAGCCGACGGCATGACCGGGCAAGCGCGCGCGCAGGGCCTTGGCGTCATCATCGGGCAAGCGCGCGCGGCCTGGCGCGGTGACGACGCAGGAGACTTCGCCCGCACCATGGCGTCGCTGGATAAGAATCTACGCCGCGCCGAAGAGATGTTTGGAAAATGGGCGGGGTTCGAAAGCAAGAAGGCGGACGAGGGCGGAGTGTAATTATGGACCGCCGGCGTCCTCGGCGGCAAGGCGTTCCCATAACCGCCCGTGCGTGCAAGCTCAAACACCGCTGCCGGCGAGGACGCCGGCGGTCCATGAGGCCATGCATATGAGCAAGCTCCACCCAATCGTCGGCGGAGCGAGCACGCGCGAACCTATCGCCGCCGATCGCCTGATCGAGGGCGCGCCGATGACCGAGACGCGGCTCGATTATGAGCGCGACGGAACCTATGCCGGCGAGTGGGCGGCCGATGTTGGCGCATGGCGCGTGAAGTACGACGAATGGGAGTTCTGCCACCTGCTAGAAGGCGCGTGCGAACTGGTTCCCGACGGGGGCGCGCCGCACCGCTTCAAGGCCGGCGACAGCTTCGTCATCGAGCCCGGTTTCACCGGCGTCTGGCGCGTGCTTGCGCCGATGCGCAAGCGTTTCGTGGTGCGGGTGTGACTAGCTCAATGACGACGAGCAGCGCTAACCAGAGCCATCACGACCGCAACCGATACCCGCTCTTCAGCATCGCCCAGCAGCACCAGGAAAGCGCAAGCGCCAAGCCGCCGGTGATCGCCGCGCCCGTCAGCAGCGGCGCGTCGGCATGGCCGATGAAGCCGTAGCGGAAGCCGTCGATCAGCGAGAACACTGGATTGTAGTGCGAAATGGTGCGCACCGGCTCGGGCAGGATCGCGGTTGAATAGAAGGTGCCGGAAAGAAACGTGAGCGGCACGATCACGAAATTCGTCACCGCCGCGAGATGGTCGAACTTGTCGGCCCACACTCCCCCAAGCAAACCGATGGCGCCAAAGATCACCGAGGCGACCAGCGCATAATACAGCGCCGCCAGCGGATGCGCGGGCAGGACATTGGCGAGCCATGATACCGCGATCAGGCTCGCAAGCCCCACCAACATGCCGCGCGCGGCGGCGCCGACGATGAAGGCGATGGTGAGCTCGAGCGCCGAAAGCGGCGGCATCAGGAAGTCGACCGCGTTGCCCTGCACCTTGGCGATGACCAGCGAGGACGAAGAATTCTGGAACGCATTCGAAAGGATCGACATCATCACCAGGCCCGCGGCCAACCCATCGGCATAGGCCCGGGTCGACCCTGGCCAATCGCCCCCCCGCACCAAGGTGAACACCATCATGAACAGCAGCGTCTGGATCAGCGGCGCAAGCACGGTCTGGGCGCCGACCTTGAGAAAGCGCTGCACTTCGCGCTGAATCAGCGTCTGCAGCCCAAGCCAATTGATGGCGCCATAGTGACGGCTGGCGAGTGTTGCCGAGGAGACACGGGTGTCCATTTCGTGAACATGGCCTTTCATATATTCTTAGCATACCCGAGTCGGTTCCTCGGAGTATCGCGCTAAGGAGCGGTTAGTGCGACAGTTTTACGAAAAACGTCTCTGGACAGAACCTAGAATAAACTGTGGATCAAACCAGCCAGTCCGGTGAATAACCCCAAGGGGTAGGGGGCGCCAGCCTTACCCCCCGCTATTGGTTGACATCTTCCCTATTTGAGCGAATGGTGGGTCATTCCCGCTGAGAGGCGGGCCTGGGCCAAGGGGGCTTGTGCTATGGGTTGGAGCGAAGAGCGCGTTGCGCTATTGCGTAAGTTATGGACCGAGGGTCTCTCGGCCAGCCAGATCGCCAAACAATTAGGCGGGGTTACACGGAACGCCGTGATCGGCAAGGTGCACCGGCTTGGTTTGGCCGGGCGTGCGACGCCCTCGCGGCCGGCCAAACGGCCGGTGCGGACGGCGCGGCCGCGGATCGTTGGGCCGACGGCGCCGCGGATGCGCCTGCCTTCAAGCGTGCCGCATGTGGTCATTCCCGATCTTGAACCGGTTCGGTTCGCCGATGGCAAGACCGCCACCGTACTTACCCTCAACGAAAGCATGTGCAAATATCCCATCGGTGATCCCACCGACTCGGCCTTTGCATTTTGCGGGCGCTCGTCCTCGTGTGGTCCGTATTGCCAAGATCACGCGCGTCTTTCCTACCAGCCGAGCCAGGCCAAGAAGCGCCGCGCTAGCGAGCCGGATGAATTGCGCCGCATGGTGCGCCTGGCGGCAATGTAAGCGAACCCAAGAAGAGGCGAACTCCCCTCGACTTCAACGCCGCGACAGGGGGCTGTCGTGGCGTTTTCGTTTGCTCAACGCGCGACGATATCGGCGAGCGCGCCGCGCCACATCAGGTCGGCGCGCTCCTGCACGCGCGCCCGCGCCGCATCGTCCGGGGCGGGCGCGCGGGTGCGCATCTTGAACGTCCAGGCGCCGCGCTGGGCGACATAGAGGCTGAGATAATCGCCGTCGCCGTCTTCGCCAGGGATGGCCAGTTCGATGCGCCGCCAAGCGGGAATCGCCGCGGTCGCTGGCGCTTCGCTTGGCGCTCCGCGAAGGCTTGCTTGCGGCGCCGCCCGGCGCAAGGCTCCTTCCGCCGCGGCGGCGACCTCGCTGAGGGTCGCGCGCGTTGGCAGCCTGGTTGCGTGCAGCCGAATGTTCACGCTTGCATCGGCGAATTCGCAGGCGACGTCGTCGCCACGCGGCAGGCCCGGAAAGATAACGATGCGCCCGCCCTGGCCGTCGGCTTGGAAGCGGCACAGCAATCCGCTGCCGAGATGGCGCGCGCTGGCTGGGCGCCCTTCGACAATGGCGAACACGCCTTCCGCGCCAGCGGCGGCGATGAGCGCTTGCGCGACCGACGCAGGGGGCGCACTTGCCTCCCCGGCGCGCGCCGATGTTAGTGGCGCCGCACAAAGCGCAAGCGCGCAAACCAAACCCCGCATGCATCTCCTCCCACACGGTTTTTCTAGGCTCGGCGCCCAATGGTGTCGACGCCCGCCATCAGTTTTGAGTGTCCGCAGGCGAGCGCCGGGGTGCGCCGCGCCAAAGGCCAGCGCCGCAAACGCGCAGAGCGATCGCCGCATGCGTCCTCCTCCGCGCGGCGCCGCCGCGCGCTCCGGCCTTGAAACGTCAGTGTCGGCCGGCGAGGGCGCTGGCGCTGCGAGGTCGCGCGCCGGACGCGGTTTGTGTTAAGAGAGCGGCCATGATGACGGAAACATCTTTACCGCCCAAGCCCGGAGCGCCCCCATGACCCGCGTCGCATTTATCGGCCTAGGCAATATGGGCTCAGGCATGGCCGCCAATCAGGTCAAGGCCGGGCGCGAGGTGGTGGCGTTCGATCTTTCCAAGGAGGCGCTAGCGCGCGCGGCCGAGCAGGGCATGACAGGCGCGTCCTCGGCCTCCGAGGCGGTGAAGGATGCCGATATAGTCGTCACCATGCTGCCGGCGGGGAGCCACGTGTCGAGCGTCTACATGGAGGCGATCCTGCCCAATGCGCGCAAGGATGCGCTGCTGGTCGATTGCTCAACCATCGACGTCGACAGCGCCCGCACGGTCGCGCGCGACGCTTCGATGCAGGGTTTCCGCGCCGCTGACGCACCGGTTTCCGGCGGCACGGCGGCGGCGAGCGGGGGCACGCTCACTTTCATGGTCGGTTGCCGCGAGCAGGATTTCGCCGAGTTTGAGCAAGCGCTGAAGCCGATGGCGAAAGCCGTCATTCATGCGGGCGCGAGCGGCGCGGGGCAGGCGGCAAAGATCTGCAACAACATGTTGCTCGGCATTTCCATGATTGGCGTGTGCGAAGCGTTCGTGCTGGCCGAGCGCCTTGGGCTCGACGCGCGGAAATTCTTCGACATTGCCTCCAATGCCTCCGGGCAATGCTGGTCGCTGACCTCGTACTGCCCGTGGCCGGGACCGGTGCCCGCGGCGCCTTCGAACCGCGGCTACGAAGGCGGGTTTGCCGCCGCGATGATGCTGAAGGATTTGAAGTTGGCGCAGGACGCGGCGGAAATGGCTGGCGCACCCACCCCGCTCGGCGGCGCCGCGGAAGCCTTGTTCGATGAATTCGTGCAACGCGGCGGCGCCGCGCGCGATTTCTCCGGCATCATCGAAATGCTGCGCGGGAAGGCGTGATCTTTGCTCCCCCGCGAGCGGGGGAGCTGTCCAGCCACTCATGCGGCTGAACGGTCGAACAGCACAACTGGCGCGTCCGCATGAGTGGCTGGGCTGAGGGGGCGGCGCCGCGCACTTACCCCCTCCGGCTCGCTTCGCTCGCCACCTCCCCCGCTTGCGGGGGAGGAACGGCGGCGGCGCTACCCCAGCGCCTTCTCCACCGCGCCCAACAGGGCGCTTGTCTCGACCGGCTTGATCAGCACGGCGTCGACGCCCGGGGCGCTGTTGGCGATGTCGGCGTAGCCCGAGATCATCAGCACACGCGCGTGCTTCAAGCGCGCGTCGGCGCGGATGGCGGCCACGAATTCGAGCCCGGCCATTTCCGGCATCTGGTGGTCGGTGACGATGAGGTCGGCGGCTTGGTCGGCGAGCCGCGCGAGCGCGACCGGGGCGCTCTCGGCGGTGCGGATGCGCGTGGCCCCCGCCGCCCGCAACGCACGTTCGACGATGGCGCGCATCGGCGCGTCGTCGTCAACGATGAGAATGTCGAGCGCGGCAAGGTCGGCCATGGAGCGATTCCCAGCGTGAGCTTGGCGTGAGCTTAGGCGGTTTGCACAGCCGCCGCAAAGAAAACGGCCGGAGCGAGAGCCCCGGCCGTTGAGAAACGCGGTGTGGCGCGAGCGCTCAGTAGCGCGCGCGGAGCGTCACGCCCACGGTGCGCGGCTCGTTCGGGTAGGCCGCGAACACGCCCTGGCGCAACTGGGTTGCCTCATTGAAGATAGTTTGTTCCGGCACCGCAAACGCGCCGATCGAATAGTACTCGTCGGTCAAGTTGCGACCCCACAGCTCGACCGCCCAACGATCATCGGCGGCGCCGAAGCCGATGCGGCCGTCAAATATCGTGAACGCTTCTTGATCGGTCAACGGGTTGCGTCCCAGCGTCTGCAACCGGTATTCGCTGACATAACGGCCATTGCCGTAGAGGGTGACCTTCAACGCATCCCCGAGCGGGATTTCGTAGAGCGCCGAACCGGTAAAGGTCCATTCCGGCGATTGCGCAAGCGGATCGCCTGACCTCACAACGTCGTCCGGATTGCCCTGGTTGCCGGCGAACGCCACCGTGCTGTCATAATAGACATCGCTGTAGACGGCGCCCAACGTAAGCATGAGCGCATCCATGGGCCGCGCCGCCATTTCGATTTCAACGCCCTGGCTGATCACTTCCGGCACGTTGCGCGTGATGAAATTGAAGCCGTTGAAGGCGTTGAGCTGATAGTCGTGCAGCTGCTGGTAATAGCCCGCCAGATTGAGCGTGATGGGCCCGAACGTCGATTTCATGCCCAGCTCATAGGCGTCGACTGTCTCGGGATCGAAGTCGAGGTCTTGCGCCCCGAAGGTCGTCGGGGCTTCGAGGCCCAGAGACCGCAGGAAGGTAACCACGCTCTGCGCGTAGGGCGATAGCGCCACGCCTTCAGGTACAGTCCAAGGCCGCACCGCCATGCCGGATTGGTCGATGTTGAAGCCGCCGGACTTGAACCCGCGCGAGTAGCCGCCATAGACCATCAGATCGTCGGTGAGATGATAGGCCATCGAAACCGTACCGCTGATCGCGTCATCGGTGAAGTCGCCGCCATAGACACCGCCATTCTGCAACGCCTGCACGTTGTTGACCGCAGGGTTGCAGGTCAGCGTCAGCGCCGACGGGAAGCCGGTCGCCAAGGTCCGCAGCAAACCCGGTTGCCCCGGGGTGCCCGCCGGCACTGCGGCGCGCACGATCTGCTCCAGCACAAGCGCACCGTAGGCGACGTCGCGGTTAGCGCGGATCGCGTCACAGGCCGGCTGAGTCGCGTTCAGATCCGCGCTCATTTTTTTCTCTTCCTGCGTGTAGCGCGCGCCGATGGTGAGGACGAGATTGTCGGTGAGGCTAATTTCGTTGTGGGTGAAAATCGCCATCGTCGTTGTATCGACGCCCCATTGGTCGCCTTGTTGGCCGGCGTTGGTGAGGTTGGCTGCAGACAAGGCGCCGGCAAAGCCGCCGAGGGCGAGATTGCTGAGAGTTGTAGTCGTCCCCGGGACAGCCAGATCAGCGCCGGCGCCAAACACAGTTCTCAAGGATCCTAGAACAAACGGGATGGCGCATTGGCCGGCGAGCGGATTGCAGCCGAATACTCCTTGTCCGGTGCCGTTATTTGGATTTGGGGCGGGCAAACCTGGCCCGAACCCGTTGAGGTCTGGTGCGCCGGCGCCAGAAAAATCGATCAGGCCGAGCAAGTTATTGATGTAATCGTCAGCCTGCGCTCCGTAGCGGATGTTGTCGGTCTGCTCGATGGTTTCGTCGCCGTAGAAGGCGCCGACCAGCCAGTTCACGCGGCCGAATTCACCCTGCAGGCGGATTTCCTGGGTGAACGACTCCACGCCAATTTTCAGATCGTCGCGATAAGCGCGATCCATTGCCGAGAAATCGATGTCCTGGTCGCGATTGGAATCCCAGTCGCGATAGGCGGTGATCGAGGTGAGATTAATATCGCCGATGTTCCAATCGAGTTGCCCGGAGACGCCAAAATCCTCGGTCTGCTCGTCGTACGAGCGTCCCGGCGTCACGCTCATGCGCCGGGCTTCGGCGTTGGGCGCTATCGGGACTGGGAAGACGCTGGGGGTCAGGATTGACCCTGGCTGGGTGAGGTTCATCGCGACGCTGAAGGGGAAGCTTGAGTTCGCCACCAGAATGTTGGTTGTGTCCGCGAGCGTAACCGCGCCGCAGCAATTCTCGCCGGTTTCCGCCCCATCGACGATCACGCGCAGCGAGGCGTCGCTGCTGATGTCCCATTGCGCCTGCGCGCGGCCGGTCCAGCGGTCGGTGGTGTTGACTGCCTCGCCAGGCTGGTTGGCGATGTCGATGTAACCATCGCGGCCGCGCATCGTGCCGTCCAGGCGCAATGCGAAAGTATCCGAAAGCGGGATGTTGGCGCCGACGCGCGTGCCGAGCAGGTCGAATTCGCCGCCGGTGGCTTCGATCCACATGCTGGGCTCGAAGTCTGGGCCTCTGGTTACGACGCTAATGGCGCCTGCCGTGGTGTTCTTGCCGTAGAGCGTGCCCTGCGGTCCGCGCAGGATTTCGATCCGCTCCACGTCAGCCATGTCGTTGATCGCGGTGCCCGCGCGGGCGCGGTATACACCGTCGATGAAGATGCCGACGGCGGCTTCAAAGCCAGGGTTGTCGGAGCCGGTGCCAAGGCCGCGAATGGACGCCGATGTCCCCGATGACTGGGACTGGCCCGAGCCGATGCGTAAGTTCGGTGTCACCTGACGAAGGTCGATGAGCGAGTTGACGCCGGCTTGTTCGAGCGCCTCGTTGCCGATCGCCGTCACCGCGACTGGCACATCTTGCAGCGCCGCGCTCCGGCCCGTGGCCGTGACGACAATCTCGTCTTCCACCGCATCGTCCTGCGCCATGGCCGGCGAGAGCGCTCCCATGGCCGCGAGCGAGGCGCCGGTCAGCAGCATCCAGCCCACGTTCTTCTTGCCCAAATTCTTATTGGTGCTCATCGCCTTCCTCCCGTTTGCCGAGGCAGCCGGCTGAGCTGAGCCTCGCGCGCTTTGCCATGGCCTGCTCGGGCTTGCGGTCTTCCCCCCGCACCCCTGCCATTGGCCGCTATAGCAGGCTTAGAGCCGCGCCGTGTCAACTGTAGTCGCCGCCATTTACTTGACGCGAGCGTCACCTAGCTTGCGCCTGAGGCGACGCGGCCACACTAACGTGACGGCAGGGACATAAATCCAGGCTGGTGCAGCCCTTTTCCCGCTGCCGCCACCCGGAGTATCAAGGCGACCATGCCCGCATCGGCTCTCGTTCTGTTCTCCGCCGGGCAAGACTCGGCGACCTGCCTGGCCTGGGCGCTTTCTCGATATAGACAGGTTGATACCATAGGTTTTTCCTATGGACAGAGGCATCGCGTAGAGCTGGACCAGCGCCCCCTGCTGCGGGGGCGAATAGCCGCCCTCGGGCTCGGCGGGGCTCTCGGCGAGGACCGGGTCGTGGATATCTCCGGCTATGGGGCGCTGGCCGAAAGCGCGCTGACAACCGAAGCCGCAATTGTCATGGCCGAAGGCGGCTTGCCGAGCACCTTTGTTCCCGGCCGCAATCTGGTGTTTTTGTCCATCGCCGCCGCCCACGCCTACCGGCGCGGCGCCGAGGCGCTTATCGGCGGCATGTGCGAGACCGACTATTCCGGCTATCCCGATTGCCGGCGCGAGACCTTGGACGCAATGGAGCGGGCGCTGTCGCTCGGGCTGGGCCGGGCGCTGCGCATCGAGACGCCTCTGATGTACAAGACGAAAGCGCAGACGTGGACGCTGGCGCTGGAGCTGGGCGGGGCCGCGCTGGTCGAACTTATCGTCGAACACAGCCACACCTGCTATGAGGGCGACCGCGAGCATCGCCACGTCTGGGGCTATGGCTGCGGGATTTGCCCGGCGTGCGTGCTGCGCGCCAAGGGATGGGCCGCGTTCGCGTCATGACGTATTCGGTCAAGGAGATGTTCTACACGCTGCAGGGGGAGGGCGCGCGTGCGGGCAGGCCCGCCGTGTTCGTGCGCTTTGCCGGGTGCAATCTGTGGAGCGGACGCGAGGAAGATCGCGCGCGCGCGGTCTGCCAATTCTGCGATACCGAATTTGTAGGAACCGACGGCGAAGGCGGAGGCAAGTTCGAGAGCGCGCAAGCGCTGGCGCGCGCGGCGGCGGGTTTGTGGCGCAGCGCATCCTCTCCCCCCTTGCGGGGGAGAGGGCAGGGTGAGG
>JAKFYF010000046.1 GCA_021731005.1 Hyphomonadaceae bacterium | reverse complement strand
GTCAGGGGCAAGGCGCGGCGCGCGGATCCAAGGACGAATGGCAGTAACCGGCCCACCTACGGCGTGATCGCCCCCTACCCCTGCCGATCATGCCGCCCGCGCGTTTTCGGCGTTTCATCCCAGAAGCCGACGCTCCAAGGGACCGGCGAGAATCCGCCCGACAACGGACATACACCGCCGCCATCGCACCGGAAGCCTTTCGCCGATTGCTGCCACATCATCGCGCATCACGAATGACTGGGAAGCGCTGGGAAACAGTCGTTCGAGATGCCCAGAACGCAACTAGGCTTCGTCGAGAAGTAAGAACCTGCAGGGCTTACACCCCAGACCCTGTAAAGGGCCAAGAGTTCAGGATGCAGGAGGTAAAGCGCTAAAGCGAAACGATTCTAAAGGGTCCTGGCGACGCGGAACCCGATAGCGCTGTCCCGGTAATCTGGGTTGAGCCTGACGCGGCTCGCGGATCGGAGGTCCTGTGGGTTGCTGGACCACGAACCGCCGCGAAGCACGCGGGAGGAGCAGGACGTTCCGCTATCGGAAACATCCGGTCCTTCAGCATCTGACTCCACAGCCGAGCCATCTAACCTAGCGGGATCGTAGGCCGCGTAACAATCCTGCACCCACTCATACACATTGCCGTGCATGTCGTAGAGGCCGAATGGATTGGCGCGTTTCATCCCAACGGGATAGGTTTGATTTTCTGAGTTCGAGGCGAACCATGCGAAGTCGCCCAGTTGGCTTTCGTCGTTGCCGAAACTCCAGCTCTCGCCGTTACGCGGATCGTCAGCCGAAGTGACGCCGCGCGCCGCGTATTCCCATTCCGCCTCGGTGAGAAGGCGATAATGTTGCCCCGTCATTTGAGACAGCCAAGCGACATATTCCTGCGCATCTTCCCAAGAAACAAACACAGGTCGATTGCCGCGTCCCCAGCCATTATCTGACGGGGCGGGGTTGCGGGAACAACCGCCACCGGCAACACATGCCTGCCACTGCGCAAATGTTATTTCACGTTGCGAGACAGCAAACCGTTGAATCGAAACCGCGCGTGTCGGTCCCTCATCGAGTGATGCCCCTTCATCGTCAGCCGCTGAGCCCATTTGGAACTGACCCTCCGGGGCGATGACCATGACCGGGCAAAGAGCGCTGTCTTCGCGGCAGTCCTGAAACGTTGTTCCGGGACGCGCAGCCGCCAATGAAGATGATGAGACAGCGAACCGCCCGTAATCCAGGTAAGCAACAGCAAGCGCGCTGACCGAACGAAAATTGACGAAGGCCATAACAGACAGGCCAATGACGAGAATGCCAACAACCGCGACGAGGGCTGTAAGCGCTCTTCGTTGAGCTCTCAGCGCCTTTCTTTCTCGCGCCAATGCTGCATGCACTGAGCGCCTCCAAGCGGCAACATAATCGCGCACGTCACTATTCAAAGATTTCGAATAGTCCGCCCTTTCGAGCAACGTCTCTGCGTCCGCGACCTTGTCGCCACTGTGGGCCATCCAGTTGTCGGGGCGCCCCTCTTGAACCCATTCCGAAGTCGCAGCCTGCAGATCGCCAACTAACTTCAGCGCGTCGTATTCATCACGGATCCATGAGGCCAAGGCTGGCCATTGTCGCAGAATAGCTTCGTGCGCGACTTCAATCGTGCCCGCATCCGCCACCAAAAGCCTCTGATCGACGAACTGATCGGCTAGCTTTTGGGCATCCGCTGGGATGTCGGCCCGTCGCGCGACGCGGCGCTTCACCCCGTCTTGATCCACTTGCACCAAAGCCGGCACAAACAGCCGCCGCGCCAGCGCCAGTTTCTCTTTGCTGGGCGCCGCGCCGAGCACTGCATCCACCGCCGACTGGATCGCGCCGGAAAGGCCGCCCAGTTTGTCGCGATAGTCGGCGAGCGAGAGTCTGCCCTGCTGGCCGAGTTGGGTTCGCAGCCGTTCCAAAGTGAACGCCAACAACGGCAGCGCGTCAGCAGCGTTGAGATCGCTCAGCAACTGCTGAGTTAGCTCTGGCTCGATTTTCAAAGGCGGCTTCGCCAATCGCGCCGGACCCTCGATGATTTCTTGGAAGGAGCCGGCAGCAATTGCAGGCAGCGTGAACGGCGTCTGACGGTCGCGCATCCACCCGTTCTGTAGGGACTCATACGTGTCTGTTCTGATAGTTGCGACAAGCACGGCATTACCATCCTGAGCGATGGCGTCTTCTACTGCCTCACAGAACGCGGCGCGCTCCGTATTCTCCACGCCAAATAATTCTTCCGCCTGATCGAGCGGCAGAATGATCGTCGGCGGCTTCGTAGTATGAGTCTCTCGCGCCGCTTCAGCGTTGCGTGTCAATCGCTGCATCACGGGCTTGCGCAGATCGGCGAAGGCTTGCGCCAAGTTCGCGACACCACCGGCCCACGAAACAGCACGGCCCTGCGCTGTTGAAATGCTCGCGGTTAATCCCTGCGGGCCGCTCACCGCGGCGCGTTCGGGCCGTACGACCGGCAGCACCAGGAAGTTTTCTTCGTCACGCTTCAAGCGTGCGATCAGACCCGCGCGCAGGAACGACGACTTGCCCGCGCCAGAAGCGCCCAGGATTGCCAGTAGCCGTTGTGGCGCGCCGTTGCGCAATCTTCGCAGTTCATCGAGGCCGCGTGCGATATCGGCATCGCGACCAAAGAAGATCGCAGCGTCCTGAACGTCGAGCGCCTGCAAACCGCGATAGACCGAGCGAGTGGGTTCATTGGGCGGCGGCCAGGGAAAGGACTGTGGCGTTATGCGTTTGGATAGGAGCCCATCGCGCAAGCTTTGGAAGCCGTCGTCCTTCGTCGCGTCGCCGATTTGAAGATCGGTGATGAAGCGAGGTATCGGCGCGGTCACAGCCGCGACGAAGATCGGCAGGATCGGTTTGCCACGTTCTTGGGCTTGGGTGAACTCGCGCACGCATTCATGCGAGCCGAGCCACTCGTTCGATAGGCAGACGATAACGGCTTCCTTGTCGCCCATCGCATTGAGGACATCGCGCCAGCTATCGCCGGACTTCAGGTCCTGCAAGTCCAGGAAAACTTGCGAGCGCCCCCAGCCTTGGGTTTCGAGCCAGTCGCGCAGCCGCTCGGCCTCTGCGCTGTTCTTGCTCGAATGACTTATAAAGATGCCGCCCATTCGCCGTCCCCGGCGGAAGATAACCACAGGCTGTCGGCGGCGGGAAGCGCGGGAGGCAAGACCGAGCGGCTCGATACGACCTCAATCCCGCCGGTCAGGGCGAAACTAGCGACCGGCAAAGGTGGGCCATCGTCGGGCGTAGCGCGAATTTCACCAGGCGGCGCAGTTTCCACAAACGAGACGCTCGCGCCCTGCTCGATCAATTGGCCCGATCTCGCCGACGGCGGTCATTCGAAGCCGCTCAAACAAGCAGCGCTTTGGGCACTTTAACGCGTTAGCGATGGTCCGATCAGCGGAATGGGTCCACGCCCAGGCGCCAGGCGCCAGATGCGAACGCGCCCATCCTCGGAGCCAGTCGCAAGCAGATCTGCATTCGGACTGATATCCTGCGCCTCTAGCGAGTTGTATGGCGCGCGCAGCCTGGCGACGATCGCGCCCGAAGCCGCATGCCATACAGCAACGACATGGGGGCTGTTTGCAGCGCCACATTCCTGTGTAGCCACATAAGCCCCGTTCGCTGTAACCCGAACCGCGTTCGAGCCGTTCGTCGTGGCGCAAAGGCGCGATAATGGTGCTCCTGTGCGTCCATCAAAGACGCGCGTTTCATACCCGTGGCGAACAACCAACGCGCTGCCGCTGTATGAGAACACGGCGCTGGTAACCGCTCCATTTGCCCCGGGAATCTCCGCTACGACGGCTCCCGTCGCGCGACTGTAAAGAGCGCCGCGCTCGTATCGCAGAGTCTGGTCTCTGGATTCTGGAAAGGTACTTTCAGCCACGTTCCAGATCGCATCGTAGTCCGTGGTGCGGTCGCCTTCGGCGGTCGCGGGATCCCACAGATAGTACCCGAACGCTCCGCCATCGGGGCCGAAGCTCACGACGTGGTGATCATCTCGCGCGAAAGCGACATTCCAAATAGGACCCCCAGTGACTTCCGATCGCATGAGCAAACGGCCGCTTGCCACATCAAATAGACGTACGCACCCGGCGGGCGCCGCCTTGTTGGGCTGAGGTTTGAGGCGCACGCCTAGGCTTATGCCTAGTGATACGCCTAGTCGTGTGACGCGTCTTGAAGTGATCTCCGTTGGCGCGCGGCAGCGCTGGACGCCGGAGCGCAAGCAGGAATTGGTGCTGGAGACGTTCGCGCCGGGGGCCAAGGTCAACGCCGTGGCGCGGCGCAATGGGGTGGCTACCAGCCTGTTGTTCGCCTGGCGCAAGCAGATGCGCGAGGAGCTGGGATTTGGCGCTGCGCCCGCTCCGCCCGCGCCGCCGCCGCCGCGTTTTCTGCCGCTGGCGGTCGCGGCGGAGAGCGCTTCCACGCTGGAGCTTGAATTGGCGGGCGGGGCGCGTTTGCGCATCACCGGCGCCATCGGCGCCGATCTGGCGGCGGCGATCGTCACAGCGCTGGCGCGGCGATGATGCAGTTTCCAGCGGGCACGAAGATCTGGTTGGCGCTGGGGCGCACCGACATGCGCCGCGGCATGGATGGGCTTGCGTTGCAAATCCAGGAGACGCTCAAGCTCGATCCCCACAGCGGCCATGTGTTCATTTTTCGCGGCCGCCGCGGCGATCTTTTGAAAGCGATTTGGCATGACGGTCAGGGCGCTTGCCTGTTCTCCAAGCGCCTGGAGAAGGGGCGCTTTCAATGGCCGAATGCGACCGAGGGCAGCGCCATGATCAGTCCGGCGCAATTGTCGATGTTGCTGGAGGCGCTCGACTGGAGGGCGCCGCGCGAAACCTGGCGGCCAGAAGCCGCCGGCTAAGTGCGACCGATTGAATCAGCTTGTACGCGGGGGCGCCTCAGAAGCCGCAAAGCATGGTTTAATCGCTTGCGATGCAGGCCGGCGATCTCCCTGATGACATCGATGCGCTGAAGGCGCTGGTGCTGGAAAGCCGGGCGATGATTGCGGCAATGGCCGCCGCCCACAAGGGCGCGGAAGCGCTCCTCGCCAATCTTCAGATTGAGCTCCTGCGCCTGCAACGCGCCCAATTCGGTCAATCTTCGGAGCGCCGCGCCCATCTGATCGATCAGCTGCAATTGTCGCTGGAAGACATTGAAGGCGACATCGTGCAAAATAGTATGGCGGCCGAGACGCAGGCCGCCGCCGCGCAAGGCGCGCCGATCCAGCCTGCGGGGTCGCGTCGGCAGCCCAAGCGCGGGCCGCTGCCAGCGCATCTGCCGCGCGAGCGGATGGTGATTGCATCGCCGACATCATGCCCGTGCTGCGGCTCGAAAAAGCTCTGCAAGCTTGGCGAAGATATTACCGAGACTTTGGAGATCATCCCACGCAAATTCTTCGTGCGGCAAACCGTGCGCGAGCGCTGGAGCTGCCGGGCGTGCGAAAAGATCATGCAGCCGCCAGCGCCTTTCCATGTGATTGCACGCGGTCGGGCTGGACCCAGCCTGCTCGCCATGATCCTGGCCGGCAAATACGATTTGCATTTGCCGCTCAACCGCCAGAGTGAGGCTTTCGCGAACGAGGGCGTGGCGATCGAAGTGTCGACTATGGCCGATTGGGTGGGCGCGTGCGCTGCCGCGCTTGAACCGCTGACGCAGCTGATCCGCGATCACGTCTTCGCAGCCGAACGCATCCACGCTGATGACACGCCGGTCCCGGTGCTGGCGAAAGGCAAGACCCGCACCGGCCGATTATGGACCTATGTGCGCGACGACAAACCGTTTGGCGGCAAGGACCCGGCGGCGGCGATCTATTATTATTCGCCCGATCGCGGCGGCGCCCACCCCCGATCGCATTTGGCCGATTGGACCGGCTTGATGCAGGCCGACGCCTTCGCCGGATTCGCCGCGCTTTATGCGCCAGAGCGAAAACCTAACGCCATCATTGAGGCCGCATGCTGGGCTCATGGCCGGCGCAAATTTTTCGAGCTGGCCGATGTCGCCCGCAAGAAAAGGTCTTTGGCGCGCGATGCGCGCATAACGCTCTCGCCGATCGCCGTCGAGGCGGTGAAGCAAATCGACGCCATCTTCGACATCGAGCGCGAGATCAATGGTCTGCCAGCGGAACAACGCCGCGCGGTGCGCCACGAGCGGATCAAGCCGCTGGTCGAGGCGCTCCATGCCTGGATGATTGCCGCGCGGGCGCGCGTGTCGGCAAAAAGCGCCATCGCTAAAGCCATGGATTACATGCTCAAACGCTGGCCTGCCTTCACGCGCTTCCTCGACGATGGGCGGGCCTGCCTCAGCAACAACGCGGCGGAAAGAATGATCCGCCCGCTGGCCGTGGGGCGGCGCAACTGGACCTTCGCCGGCTCAGATCGCGGCGGCGAGCGCGCGGCGGCAATCTACACGCTGCTGCAAACCGCCAAACTCAATGACGTCGATCCGCAGGCCTGGCTCGCCGACGTGCTCGCCCGCATCGCCGCTCTGCCAGCATCGCGGCTAGCCGAACTTCTGCCCTGGAACTGGAAGCCGCAGGCCTCCGCCTGATCAACCGCGGTATTTGGCGTATGCGTACAAATAGACGGACGCGCGCATCGTTGGACCCGACTGCAAGACGCTCTCCGTCGCCAGAGAACCGGACGTCGCGGATGTCCTCGGTGCCGCCGTCAATTGTTCTGATGAGAACAGCGTGGCGTACTGCCTCGGGCGGCGCATCTGGCGGCGAACACATTCCAGGCGGCGGCGCCAAGCGACGGAATTCGGCTCTCACGGCGTAGCGTTCGCGTTGGGTCGTGTTCATCTGACTCCACGCAGCCGTGAGAGACTCTCCAATCACGTCGGCGTGAATTCTGCGAGGGCCCCGCGTGTTTGGCCCCCAAACGGAAGCATCCCACAAGAGATAAAGCCGATCGCCATTTAGCCGCCACCGCCCAGCTACCCCGCGGCTCGTGATGACCGAGCCATCGGGGTAGAGCGTCCAGCCACCACTTGTGCGGCTACCCTCGCGCTGCACTGAAGAATTTGGCACATAGGTCGTCGCGACGTGCCCAGACCAAGTGCCGAGGATTTCCTGCGTCTCAAGGCGATCGGCGCTTGGGCCCGACGCGCAACCGGCGAGCAACAGCACTGCAAGCAGCGCGCGAATGGCCAGGGGACGCTTCATCGGGTCAGTCTACGGGCGCAGCGCCAGAGTCTCAAATGGGCCACCGGTGCGCCATCGGTGAAGTTTTTCGAGCGTCCGGCGCGCTCCAATCGAGACGCTGGTGCCCTGCCCGTCAATTCGGCGCGCTGTCGCCGATAACCGACATTCACCTACCTCGGACGCGCGGCCAGTTGGTCGCTCACTTTCAACGCCGTCTGAACAGAGCGCCAGGCCATGCACGACGGCTGGTTCGAAATACTCCCAGCGAACGCGGCAGGTATGAGCTCCGCTACGAGGGCGTGAGGCCGCTCGTGTTCAGGCGAACGGGAGCTAGACGCCGATTTTTGTCGATCGTCTGAGGCGGAAGAACTCAACCCTCCGGCATCGCCAACTTGCGGACCCACTGGCCCGACGGTTCGTGCTGCTGCTCCGTGACAAAAACGAAGCCATACCGTTCGTAAAACGGCCGCCCGACCTCATTGTCCCGAAACACTTCAACTTTGAGCGGACCTTTGATGGCGACGGCGTGGTCCACGAGCGCTTTGCCATAGCCCCTGCCGTGTTTTGACGGATCCACAAACAAGCCGCCGATTTCGTTTCCAAGCAGAGCGACAAAGCCAAACACTTTGCCCTCCTCTTCGACAACATAGGTCTCCGCGCTTGGGACGTAGAGGTCTCGAACCTCCTGCTCCACCTGCGTGACGTAGACTTCGTTCAAGAACGGATGCGCAAGGGCATTGGCGCGCCGCCAAGCGGCCATCACGGGTTCAAGGTCTTCAGGACAATAGCGTCGTATTGTAGTTTTGGTGCTGTTCATTGCGCGCCATTTCCTCACTTACACGCTTCTTCAAAGGCATTCCGTCCGGACTCCGGGCGCGTGCTCCACTGAAAGTTCTCCACCAATTGCAGCCGACCGTCCAAAAGACGGCTGAGTTCGCCAGTGGAGGCGCCCGCGTCAATGCGGCCGCTGCGTTCAACTTGGACGTAGCGAAACTCCAGCCCACCGTCCGAGCGGAGTTTGCCGACGAGATAGCCGTCCGCAATCGTACCGCCTCGATATCGCGCCGAGAACACGTCTCCGGTCTGCTCAAACTCAAACAGAGTTTCGGTGGAAACGACTGCGGCTTCGCCACTCGATACGGCGCGCATGCGTACGCCTTGAAGGGATAGCGACACAGTCAACGGCGCGCTCCTAAGTCAAACACTGCGGACCAGCATAGCCGCGACGCGCGCTCATCGACGCGCGACCACGCGCACCTGGGGGCGCCAAGAGTGGCCATCGTCTCCGCTGACCTCCACCAACCACACCCAGCCATCTGCGATCGGCGAGAAGCGCATCCGATTATGATACCGCGTCCCGCCGTAGACATAGTGCGTACCCGGACCAACATTGCTCACTACAAGTGCGCCAAGTTCGTCGAACGCACCCTCATAAACATCAATCAGCCCCGATTGATCGTCGCGCGAGGTGACGCGGTATTTCTGCTGCGCGGCGTCAAACGAGAACACGATGTGATAGGCATATCTGCCTGAGCTCGCGTTGGTCTCAAGATAGAGATCGTTCATGGTGGAGCGGAATTGGAGAGCACCCTCGCCGTTCGAGCGCCATTCGCCACCTTCTACGGGTGTGAATTGCTCAACGCGCCAATCGCCGGCGAGAAAATCGAGCCGCTCACGCCCGGCGCGAAGTTCAACCGATAGGGAGGCCGGCGGCGCCTGCGCCAAAGCGCCGCCAGGCGCAAGCGCCGCCATCGCTACCACAGCAACTCCCAGTGCAAAGAGGACATGCCGCTTGCGCACTCGAAAAACTCCTGAGCTGTGCATGCCCCGGCTCGCGTTCACGGGCTGGTTGATGGCGCCTGAGTGGCGCCCCAATAATCTGTGTAATCGCGGTGTTCGACGACCAGTCCGTTCTCAATCGTAACAATTGTCACGATGCGAAATCTCCACCGCGAGGGTCCATTCGTGGTGGCGGCGCCTATGAACACGACGCGCCCGGAGGATTCATAGACCTGCTCAACATCGTAGTGCAGTGAAGTCACCGATTGTTGCATCCAAAAGCGGATGCCGTTCAGAATTGGATCCCGTCCGCGGAATACGAATGGCGCTCCATTGACGCCGGTGAGAAGAAGCGACGTCGGGTCGTCGAATATCGCCTCCTCGGCGTAAAGCGTTTCGAGTCTCTCCAAATCAAACGCCTGGTACGCGTGGAGGTAGGCGGTGGCGGCGGCAATCGTCGCCTCATGGGCCCTTTGAGAGTTCTGCGCGGCAGCTGGCGCTGCAACCGCCAAGGCGATCCAGAACATCAACACTGCACGCAACATCGTACGGCTCCTTGCTCAATTGTCGTCCGCTGCACCTTTGCGCATCGTCGCGGCGCGCAGGAAACTTTGAGACAAAGGTGGGAAATCCGCCGACAGATACAGTCGCGAGAGTGAAGGAGATGCCATAGAAGTTCGATCGCGAGCGCACGACCTGCGCGCCGGAGACTTACATGCGAGGAACTCGTCGTTCTCTGCTGGCGGCCGGACTGGTGGGCGCCTCCGAGGCGCGCGCATCGGGCGGCATAGAGTATGGAGGGATGCAGCCCTACCAATTGCCGCACGCAAGCGTTCTGCCGTTCGTATCGGCGATCAATGGCGTGGCCTATTCTCTATACATCCACGCGCCGATCGGCGCGGCGGCCAGCCCGCTTCGCGTTATCCTCACACTCGATGCCGATTACTCATTCGCGGTTTGCGCCAACCACCTGGAACACCTCGCCGACCGACAGCAAGCGGAGCACTCAATTGTCGTCTCCATCGCTTGCACTGGCGCCTACCCCGACCGGCGCAGCTATGCATTGAACAGAACTCGCGACTACACCCCTGTGCGCGTGGCCGAAGGCGGTTACGGACCGGAGTTTCAGGCCCATTCGGGCGGCGCGCCGACGTTCTTGCGCGTCATTGAAGAGGAAATACTTCCCCGGATTGACGCGCGACACCAAACAATCCCAAGCGCTCGCACGCTGGTCGGGCATTCATTCGGCGGCCTGTTCGCCGCCTATGCCTTTGAGACAAGACCAGATCTGTTTGACCAATACCTGCTCGTAAGCCCATCGCTTTGGTACGCCGACAATTGGATTTTCGCGCGCGAGCGAGAAAACGTCGCCACGCGCTTGGCGCGGCCAACGAAGACATTCCTCGGCGTCGGCGCGCTTGAGCAGACTGGACACGATATGGTCGGCGCTGCCTCCGAACTGGCGGCATTGCTGCAGGGGCGAGGAGACCCAAATCTCTTAGCCGAGAGCCGCGTCTTTGCCGACGAGACACACGCAAGCATATTCCCCGTCGCATTTTCGAGCGGGATGCGACATTTCCACCGGTGACGGCAAGCACGGCCTCGTCTTCGAAAGGCCCATCGTCGGCATACTGGCTTCAGTCGGATTTTGCTCTCTCTACGAGGATAGGGCCACGGTAAATTTGGAAGCGATCTGACTTAGCTGGGTCTCGGTACGCGCGACACGACAGGCGTGGCATAGTTGGCGAAGTCTTCGTGACGCACGATCTTGCCGTCGCGCACCGTCAACGCGGTCACCTGTTCCGCGCGCCAACGAAAGGCGGAATCTCGCCCGGGTGGCGCCGAGAGCGTGTTCACAAAGCCGCTAAATACAACCACGTTGTTGCTGGAAAAAACGCTCGACCACTCAAAGCCGAGCTCGATCACGCCGCCGTCACGGCCAAATTGTCTCAGCATGTCAATCGTCGCGCGAGGACCGTGATACTCCGGCACGAAGTTCGGATCCGTATTGGTGCGGTCAATAAGCACGAAATCATCGGCCATATACGGGATCATCCCTTCCCAATCCGCCGCCGAGTAAGCGTTCATATACGCTCGCCCAATCCGCTCCGCATCACTCTGCACAGCGTCCTGCGCAAAGGCGCCGCCAGGCGCGGCCACAGCGATCGAAAGGATCGCAAGAAGGACATACGAGAGGCGTACCAGCTGCACTTGGAGCCCTCGCCAAGACAACACGCAGGTTTCAACCATCATCGACTCCTGGAAAACATCTCACTGTAGGTTCAGTTGGACGGCGACGGACTCGGGCCAGCGAGAAACGCCGGCGCGCACGACAGAGCGGGGCAAGGCGCAAATCCGACATAGACTTCGTCGGGCCCGTACAACGACACTTCAACGCCGGACCGCGCAAGCCGCGCACGAATCTCACCGGCGCTCGGACGCGCATCGACCCACGCAAGTGTCCGCCTGGCAAGCCCGGCGGTTGATTCATTCATTTGCGAAGTCAGGCTATTCAAATCGAAGGCGCTGCCCGAGATTGGCGCCAAGGAGCGCATCATATCACGAAACCCCTCAGGATGCTGCATCGACAGCTCGGCGTCGAGCAGGAGAGCGACCAGCGCGCCACCGCCATATATCAGTTGCCAGTTTCGCAGCTTGTCCCCGCCGGCGGCCGCCAAGCTGATGTCTGGCGACATCCGCTTTCCGAGTTCATACCGACGGATGATGTTGGCGACGCGCTGGGCCATAAGATCTTCGCTAATGAGGCCAGCGCGCCGCATAAGCTTTATGGTGAGATAGTCGGCAAAGCCCTCGTTGAACCACGAAAGTTCGCCTCCAGCGTCGCCGCGGATGCCCTCAGGGCCGAACCATACATGCATGAGTTCGTGCCCCAGCGTGTGGGACCAGGAGACCTGATCGATCGCCGCAAGCGGATCGGGAAGAACAAGCGTAAAGCTGTTTTCGAACGCGCCGCCGTCCGATCTTGCGTCACGAAGAAAAAATGCTGTCAGACGCCGCGAAGGCGCTCGCTCCCAAAACTCGGTATAGGCGACAGGAATCGCGTTCATCAGCTCCAGCACGCGTGGCTCGACTGCACGGGCGCGGCTATCGATGAGCCATTCCAGATCCAGCCCGCCAGTATGCGCTCGCCGCGGCGTATCCAGGCCCATTGCAAAAGCGTTTCGCTCGAAGTTCTGAACCCCGTAGGTCCAGGCGACGTTGCCGCGCATTGACCATGGCGCAGTAACAAACCAGCCGGACGGTAGGTTGAACACGATTTCGATTTTGCATTCGGGCCAGTCGAAGTCCGCCAAGAAGAAGGCGTGAGCGGCAAAGTAGAACGTTCGATCAAAGCGTGTCGCAACCTCGTCCTTGCCGGGCGCGCCCACAGTCCAGTCAACTGCGTCGTGATCGGCTTGTATGCGATAAGCAATGCGCCAGGCCGGGTCGGGCCCAGGGACTTCCCACCCTCCCTCGCCAACATAATTTATGGCGACCTCCCGTCCTCGGGCCGAGAACGCCCGCAGGTTCCGGATCGATGCGGCCTGCCCTTCGGGCCGGCCAGGCGGCGAATGATAAAACAGGTCAAGCCGCGAGACCGGCCGGTTAAACTGCGCCTCGACACGGAAGCCGTCGGGGCCGTCGCGCCGCACGCTGTAGCGGGCGATTGTTTCTTCGCAAACTTCCTGCGCACGCGCAGTCGCGGCCGACGCCCATAGCGCCAAAACCAACACAAAGGCGCGCCAGACTGGTTCCCACATATAGCACCGCAGACTCGACACACACCGCAGTCGGCCTACGTCGTCCACTCCCGCCGCGGGCGCATCGAATTTGCGACGAACCCGGGATTCCCACCGGCGAAGATCGAGGCGCGCGCGCCTCGATCTGCTACAAGCGTCCAGAGCGTAGCAATCTGCGGCTTTTCATCAGCAGATGCCGGCCACGAGCACCGAGCGACACGATGCCTCCTCCTCCTCGCCTTCCACTGGCGCACAGCTTCCTCCTGGCGCGTATCGTCATCTGGGTCTTCTCCTACATCCTGTTCTTCTCGATCCTCGCTGCCAGCGGTGCAGCGCGGTGGGAGCTAACGGCCTGGCTTGGGTTTGGCGTAGTCGTAGGCGTCCTGCTGAGCGGCGTCGTGCAAAACATGGTGCTCACAACCGTCGATCGCCCGCTCGCGCAGCGGCTGGCGATCGTCACCGCCTGCGTGCTTGTGGTCACGATCGTAAACGCCGTCATTGACGTCGCGACCTTAGGACAAGCGATGTCCGCGCCGGAGCGTCGCCGGCCGCTGCTCTATCTTCTGTCCGGCGTCCAGTCGTTCAGTTTTCTCATTTGGATCCATGCGTTCATCGCCGCATGCGTATGGGTGATGAAGCTGTCGGTGGACATGATGGCGAAGGAGCGTCGCCTCGCCGCCGCCGAGTCCGAAGCTCAGAAGGCGACGTTGCGCGCGCTGCGTGCGCAAATCAATCCGCACTTCCTGTTCAACGCCCTCAACGCCGCCGCCTCCTTGGTCGCGACCGGGCGGAACGCCGAAGCGGAGGAAGTCATCGTTCGATTGTCAGAGTTCTTTCGATCATCGCTTGCGAGCGAACCGGAGGCGGTGATCCCGTTGAGCGAAGAATTCGCAATTCTGGAATCCTATCTTCAAATCGAGCAAGTTCGCTTCCCAGATAGGCTCTCCGTAAGATTGGAGCTGCCACCTGAACTTGAGGGCGCGCGCGTTCCGAGCTTTCTGCTTCAGCCGCTCGCGGAGAACGCGGTCAAGCACGCCGTCTCTCCATCTACACGCCCTGTGTGCGTAACGATCCGCGCCCATGCAGAATCTGATAGATTACACCTGACCGTGATCGACGATGGCGCGGGCGCTTCCTCGAACGCGGCGACGATTGGCGAAGGGGTTGGGCTCGACAACGTCGCCCAACGCCTGCTCGCGCTGCATGGCGCTAACGCCAGCATGCACGTCGATAGTTCCGACATCGGATTTCGCGTCGATCTCGACATTCCACTGGAGTTGCAACTTGGTGACGGAGCGACAACGTGAAGCTCAGAGTTCTGATCGTAGACGATGAGCCACTCGCCCTTGAACGCCTCGCAGTGGCGTTCGCCGACATTGAGGACGCGTCTATCATCGGCAAAGCGCGAAACGGGGAAGACGCGATTCGGATTGCAAAGGAACTATTGCCAGACCTCGTCATGCTCGACATTCAGATGCCGGGGCGGAGCGGCATCGAGGTCGCACAAAGTCTGCGGGGGCTTGAGATCGTTTTCGTCACCGCCTTCGATTCATTCGCTGCGACGGCGTTCGATCTTGATGCGGCGGACTACCTTTTGAAGCCCGTGCGCACAGACAGGCTCCGCGCCGCTGTCTCTCGCGCGCGCCGGCGCATGGCGGCTCGTCAGGCAGGTGAGCAGATCGACGAGTTGCAACTCCTGCTCAACGCGCAACGCCAAAA
Source organism: Hyphomonadaceae bacterium (assembly GCA_021731005.1). Taxonomy (GTDB): domain Bacteria; phylum Pseudomonadota; class Alphaproteobacteria; order Caulobacterales; family Aquidulcibacteraceae; genus Vitreimonas. The sequence goes on along the minus strand of JAKFYF010000046.1, from coordinate 34,177 downwards.
AGAATCGCCTAGCAATGACACGCCCAAATTCGACACCGAAATCTGGGCGCCGCGCCCAGGAGGCGTTTCTCGCATCCCCATTCAAAGCATAGTCTGGCTTGAGGCGGCTCGGGACTACGTCCTTGCCCACACGGCGCACCGCACTTTCATCCTGCGCGATACAATGAGCGGGCTGAACGCACGCCTCGATCCATCGGTCATGCTGCGCGCGCATCGTTCCGCCATTGTTCAGAAGCGCTATATCGAGGGGGTCGAACGTGTCGGACGCGACGGCCTCAACCTCGTCCTGTCGACAGGTGCGGTCGTGCGGCTTGGAGCCTTGTACAAGAAGGCGGTTCTCGAAGCGTTGGGCGTAAGCGTCCCGAACCGCAATGAGGACGGTCCGTAGCGCCTCCGCTCAGGCTCTCCGCGTTCGCAGTCGTAATTCCTGGCTTCGTCGCAAAAGGCGCGCCTCATCGCGCCTCCAGCATCCAAGAGCGTCGCGATCCTCATCCTCGTTGTTCCGGCGCGAAGGCTGGTGGGAGCGAGTGCGGCATGAAGTGGGTCGGTCGGGTTCTGCGGACAATGCCCGCGTTCGCGGGAAGGCATGATCGACGAGGACTGGATCGCGCAATCCCGATCGGGCTGACGTTCTTTTGAGGGAAACCATGGTCAGAATCTATGGCTTGGCCGAAGTGCTCGTCTGGACAGCTTTTGCGTATTTGTTGGCCACAAATAGCAGCAACGTCATCGTCCTTGTTCTCAGCATCATGTATGGCGATCCCGCCGCCGCGCCTGCGTCGGTGTTACGTAACCTCATTTATGTAAGTCCGGCCTTTCCGCTGGTCCTTGGCGTACTCGCCGTGACAAGGCTGAGACTCGCCGGCGACAACGTCATGTCTCGCATTGGCTTGTCTGAAAAGACTCTGCCGAGGGACGCTCTCGTTGGCGCTGTCGCGGGCATCGCCTCAATCGCCATAACGGCCGCGTCTTTACGGATGTCGGCGCCCTACTTGGATGTGCCGCCCGTGCATCTCTTTCCGGCGTCAACGCACATATACTTCATGACAGTTGGAGCGCTCGTGCCGGGCGTTTGTGAGGAATTGTTCTTTCGCGGCATGCTGATGAAGGTCGGAAGTCGTCTGCCCAAAGCGTTGCTCATAGGCCTCACCGCGCTCGCGTTCTCTGTTTGGCACATAGGAACGCCGGCCTATCTCCCCCATACTTTTCTGTTGGGAGTGATTTTCGGAATTGTTGTCAGCGGCTCCGGGCGACTTACACCTTCGATCATTGCGCACACGATTGCGAACGCAGGAATGGGCTTGCTACTTCTCTCAGGTTTCAACATTGCCGGCCAATAGCCATTGTATCAAACGACCTCGTTGTCCTCGACGATCCTCGCGTCGCCTTGCCGCCTTACGATACGCCTTTGCTCGTCCCCACGCGTCTGCCAGCAGCTGGCTGCGTCAGTCCCACAACTTCCCTGACCAAATGAATTTCTATTTGGAGTCCGACCAAGCCGAACAGCTGGCGACCTATCTGTTGACATTGCGCGAAGCGGAATGAGCCGCGGCGAAGCTCAGATCGCCGTTGTGGCGCATGGCTGAGCTCACCCAATCCTGGCGCCGGTAATGCTGAGGGCATGCCGCCCACGATTGCCGAACACAGAGATCCCGCGCTGTCCATGCGCCGCGATCTGGATTCACTTTGAATCTTCCCAGGCGACGAGGATGTCCGCCTGGATCGTGAGTGTTTCTGAGATGCGGACGCTTCGATCGCGCCACTCATCTCTCGAAAGCAGGTCTCTGTCGTGAAACCTGAACGAATGGCTACGCAGTATTCATCGCAGCCATCGCCGCACTCCCACAGCAGAATTGTCTTCGCGGCTGTGCTTTCAGCGAAATGGTCCAGCATTTGTTCGTAAGTCCAGTCTTCGCCAACGAAGGGCGCATACTTGGCCACGTCGACTATCGCCAGCAGCCCCGAGTCATCGGTGATCGAAAGCGCTTGATCGGTGCTCTTCATAGCCATTTGGCGGCTCGTCGGTTTGCATCTGGCCCGCGTGCAATCTGCACTTACGATGCACGGTTCGCCACCGGCAACTTGGCCAAGACCCGCGCCACCACTGAAATTATCCGAATGGCCGGAGCGCTCCAAACAAGCCGCCTGCGCCCTGCTCGTCAATTCGGCTCAAGATGGCCGACTGCAGCCGGTTGGCGCCGCGAAGGCTCCTCACCTCAACGCGACGCTGCCTTCTCCAAGCGTGTACGCTCCCGATAAGTCCGGGCCATTCAGGCGAAAGCCCGCAGCGAGCGTCAAAGTCCAACCTGGCCCAGCTAAGCCTGTAGCATCCGGGCGCGCGACAATAACACGGTCGGGATTGGCGACGATCAGCGCCCCTTCGCTTGCGAGAAGTTGACCCCAAAAGTCGGTCACTTCGCGGTAGCCGTAGTAGACGCCCACATCGGGAATTGTCCTCACCTGGTTGGGATCAAAGGCGCCACTGCCACGTTCAGTCACCGGCAAAATTAGCCGCGGCCCGTCGACAAATTGCGCCTGGATCCGTTGAATCCAGAACCGATCTTGTTCCGCCCGCTCGGCCTCCTCGGCCTCGATCGCTTCGCCGCGATAGCGGTCAGCGGCATCGGCGAGGCTGCGTTGTCGGAGATTGCCGCCGAGGACGCGCCTCAACAAGTCGGGGGCGGCTTCAAGTGCGAGGCGCGTGCGCCATTTGGCGCCGCGCGAATCAAGCAGTAGTCCGTACGCAGGGCCCGTGGCATAGGCATAAGAACGACCCAGTGAACGTCGGCCGTCAAACCTGAGCAATGTGCTGGAGGCAAAGCTCTCCGCTGCTGATCCCGCGCCGAGCTTCACACCGGTATAGGCGGCGAAGCCTTCGTTGCGATCCAGCGCCGTCTCCGACACTTCTGCTTCTGGAAACTCGCGTAAACGCGCCCGTCGAAACGACAATGCGTCTCGTGCGGCCCTCCAGCGCGCCGCCCCTCTTGACCGCAAAGCTTGATCCAACGCCCGCATTTCCAAGCGCAGGAGAAAGCGACCGCGTTCTGTATCAAGGTGAGCATTTGGAGGCGCCGCTTGCGGCGCCAGACCAATCTCCGCTTGGACCCGATGCCAAGCCTCGTGCGCTAGGAGCACACGGCGCTCGACGGTGTCATCTGGCAAAGGCCCAATCAACATCGTCCATCGAACGCCAGCCCACTCGACGGAGGTGTTTGCGAGGACCACATCCTGGGGCAATACGCCAATCCAGCCCTCTGCGGTCCGGTGCAGAACGCCTTGGCCGTCCGCCTGACTAGCCCACGCTAAACGTGTCTCGACATCAACGACAATGAGTGGCCCGCAAAGATCGACGCCCCACAAGCTGCCGGCGTCTTGATCGCACATTTCCTGTAGCTCTGCAGCAGCGGCACGCTGAGAGGCGAAATCTTGCGCTGCGGCGAGCGGCGAACATAGAAGCAATGCCAGCGTCACGAACATACTCAAGCTTGCACGCATCATCCATTGCCTCCACCGCCACTCCTTTGCATGACAGCGGCGCAAAGGTTTGATCGCCATCAAACCCCGCAATCCCGCCGCGGTTGGCCGCTTTGCGGCACGCCCTGACGCCTCGCAATTTCTTGGAATGGCTGGCGCGCTCAAGAAGCGACATTGATCTCAGCAGCCCGTCCCCGCCGATTGACTCTCACTCACTGGACGAAAGCACGATCACTTGTCGCTCGAAATCCAAGGTCCACGCGTAGTGCTTGAGGAACCCGTAGGAAATCAGCCCGTGCACGTCGATCCCGCCAAACGTTCCGAAGGACCCCCAAGCCGCGTCTGGAAGCACCATGGCGCGTTGTCCAATCTGCGAAGCCTCGCCCAGCCAAATGGCCGGCGCCAACGCCACTATCGCACCGGCGGCAGACGGATCTGAAACGCCGGCCCACACCGAGGCTTGGGAGTGTGGCAGCAATAAACCCGCCTGCACACCGTCGTCGGCAACCGCCACGAGCCCGGAATCGACGAAGAAATTAAGATCGCGCCTGGATCCTGCGCCACCCCGGGCGATGATGAAATGATCCGACCACAACAAAAACGGGATCTCGGTGCGCGTTCCCCCGACGAGCGCCATGTGCTGGCCGTTCGCCGCAGCGTTCCCGCGCGGCGAAAGAAGGAGCCGTTCGTTGGGGGCGTCAATCGTGGCGAGAAAAAGTTGCAAGAAGTTGGTCCCCAACACTGGACCAAGTTCAACGCCGAGCTGCTCCGCCGGCAGCGAAGACACAACCGCCACTGGCGCGTTGGTGACACGCACGGGCCCCAAGTCGATGTCAGCGACGCCTTGACACACTTGGGTTGCCTGTAAGTTGGCAAATCCCTGCGCGCATTGCGCAGAGCGCACGTTGTACCGCGTCGCAAGTGCTGGAGACATGGCGACGAATGTACCGCCAGTGTCGAAGCGGAACACCGCGCTCTGACCGTTCAAGCGACCCTCGACGCCGGGCATAAAGGGCGTCAACGCATCGTTCTCAAATCCAAGACCGACCACGCCGGGAATGTTCACGGTGATAGGATTGTCCACGCGCGCTTGCGCGCGCACTCGTGCGTTGGCCGACATTTCGGTTTCGGTTGCGAAGCGGAGCGCATCGGTCGGCCGGTCAGCGTGAAGATAAGACTCAAAGATCGCACCGCGTAATTCACGCCGGCGCGGATAGTCTTGGCCGATGGCCTCGTAGTGAACGATTGCGGCATTGTAGTCGCCGCGCACATGCGCAGATAAAGCAGCGACATGGCGGCCTTCGTTGGTTGTCGCAAGATTATCGAAAAGGCGCTCGCCAAGCGCCCCGCTCTGCGTTGCATTGCCAGCACGCCAGGCCTCCCAGGCCGCGCCTGTTGTCGCTGCCGCTGTGGTCTCACTCTCGAGTGAGGCGCCGCTCACACACCCCGACACCAGAACGGACAAAACCGCCGCACCCGCAACCAACCCAGTGAATTTCATGTGACACCCTCCTAGCAGAGGATGACTCTGCAATATTTCAATAATATGTCAATCCTAGAATTATCCATCATGGCTCCTCCACTAGAACTCTCGGCGGCGCAACTGCGCGTCATGGCTTCCACAGCAAGAACGAGGATCGTCGGCGCACTCGCCCAACACGGGCGACTTTCGGCCCGCGAAATGGCGGCTCATATCGGCCAGCCTGTCAGCGGCGTCTACCACCACATTGACCAGCTTGAACGCGTAGGCTTGGTGCGCCTCGTTGCAACACGGCCAAGCGCTCGCAGACCGGAAAAACTCTACGGACTGATCTCGGAGCAACTCTCCGCGCGTGCAGCGTCACGGACCGCGTCTGGTCGCGCTGCACTTGCCCAAGTGGCGAGGCGTTTTCTCACCGCGGCAGCCCGTTCGGTCGCCGCCGCGCTTTCATCCGACGCGGCCGTCACGGACGGACAAATGCGAAACACGTCCGTCCGTCGCATTCAGATGCGCCTCGACCGCAAAGCGCTAATTCAGTTCAACGCCGAGTTGGACGCTTTGCTGGAACGCGCGCAAGCGCGATCTGGCAGGGGGAAAGCACTCGAATTCACCGTTGCACTCGCGCCAGCCCCTCGCCCACCGCGCACCACGCATTAGTGGCCGCCCGGTTTGGCGCGATGGCATCAGCTGAGCCCCCGCCGACAGGCCGATCACCCCAATTGGGATCGGCGAACGCCCCCGCCGGCTTGAGCCGAAACCGCCGCGAGCGCGAGCTTATTTGGGGCTTGGCGTCACCAGCAGCATGATCCAGCCTGCGAGCATCACCGCGCCGCCGACCGGCACGAGTGGGTCGAACGGATGCAGCCCGGTGAAGATGATGACGTACAGCATCGAGGCGTAGCAGGCCGCGCCTACGGCGATGAGCGCTGCGGGCCATCTTGTTTTCGACAACTGTGACACGATCAACAAACCCAAGCCCTGCATGGCCTGCAGCGCGGAGCCGACGATCGCAAGATGAAGGTCAGCGGGCTCGAGCATGTCGCGGAGCGGATGCAGCGTCCCGAACAAGATCGCTGATCCTATGAGGATATGCGCCAAGCCGGCGCGCCAGATCCAGTTCATGCAAAATGCCCCCTCTTGACGTTCACCCACCCGACCGCATGCACGTCGCTACTCTGCTCCAACCGACTGCGTCGCGAACCAGGCAATAATTCTTGGATAGAGATCTGCAATCGCTTCTCCGACGGCTCGGTTCGCGTAGAGATCGACAAGAAAGGAGTCGAACGCTGCAAACTGCTTGAACCCCCGCCTTTCCACCATGACGCGCACAACGCGCGCGCGCGACACTCCTCGATCTGGCTCGACCATTCTGTCATGCTCATAAAGACTGATCAGACCCCAGTTCATGTATTCCAGGAAGAGCGAAAGGGCGTTGGGGTAATTGGATGCGGACTTCGAATCGTCAGCCCAAATGCTTCGCTCTCCAAGCGCCGCTTCGATGTCGGCAAGATATTGGTCCGCAGTCGGATTGATGAACCCGTGGTTCACCTCAGTGAACAATATCTCCGAACGCGCGATCGCGGCAGCTTGCGCACTCAGTTCCGCTCGCTGCGTGTAGGGGAAATTGATGTGCGGCTGAAGCTCGCGATAGCCGTCTTCTTCGATCCACGTCACGGATTGGTTTGGCCCAACCAACGGCGAAAAGACAACCTTGACGCCATCGTAAGCTCGAACGTTGGGAAAGCGCTCCATGAGCCACGTCCACATCGTCATGACATCCCGCGTCAGTCTCGAAGAACGCGACTTGCTCATCGTAGAATGGACGGTTCTGTTGGTAAAATGAGCGGAAATCGGTATCCTGCGCGAAATCCTGCAACATCGTCAGCAAGGGCAAGAGGTCGTTGGTTTGCTCATCGTAGAAGCCGGTGCGATCATAAATCACACTGCGAACGATCTGCCCCTCGGCATCGAATTCAAACGCAAACGCGTTCATCTTGTATCTGAAATACCAGAAGACGTCCTCCTGCATCCCCCGGCTAAGCGCCTGGACGAATGGGTGTCCCCGGTAAGGTTCAAAGTGCGCCCAGGCACGTGAATAATAGTCAGTATCGGTCGCCACCAATCCCGGATTCGCGGCGGCGTAGTCGGTGAGGGCGATCCCGATGTTTACCAGCTCATACACCTCCGGGAGTAGAACCTGGAAACGACCACGGTTCGCAGCCTGATACTCCGGAGAAAAGCGCGCCGCCGGAACATGCAGCACGCCGACGACGCGTACATTTCTGTGTGTGCCGCCCTGCTCAATCCGAAGGCTCACGGCCTCGCTCACACCCAACGGAAAACACTCCTCGTCGCCGGCGGCGCGGAAACAAACATTCTCGCGCCGCCCCTCAGCGATCGGCGCCTCGACGACAAAAGGATCGCCCACGGGACCCGCCCGCAAGAGCTCGGGCCTTCGCTCGCCAATCTGATAGGTCGGTTGCGAGGACGATGCCAGCAAGACCCGATCCTGCGCCGCAAGTTCAGCACTGACGCACCCAGCCACGGCAAGGAAGGCGAGCCACACGACTGCGTTACGCGCCAACCCTGCACTGATGATCGAGGCGCATCGCGCCGCCGATCGTGTGCTATCGCTATCCCTCGTCGATATCCCGTCGCCCATTTGCCCACCTCCAGGCATCGTCATCTTCGCGCCGCATGAGCGATGAGCTGTGCTGAAAGTGCGAAATTGCGTTCGTCAGTGGCCGCACGCCCGAGCATAAGCCTGATCGGCCCGACGCGAGGTCTGAGCTGTGCCGCAGCGGATTCGGAACTCGCTCCTTCTAACGGATCCGCGCGGCCAACGCCTCTATTTCCCGCGCCACCAAAGCGGGCCGATCGCGTTGGACATAGTGTCCAGCCCCTTCCGCGCGCACGAGGCGATGGCGCCTGAAGCCTTGAGCAAAACTCTCCTGGCTCTCAAGCCAAAGCGCGAACCCTTCGTCGCCTTGCTCGCCCTGCCAGCCGTTCGTTGAGGTGATGATCGTGGCCGGAATGGCGCCGATGTCGGTCATGGCGGGTGCAGCTTCCTCCGAGACGCCAATGCCTTGCACTTCAGCGACAATGTGCGCAGGCCAGGTCGGCGGCGGCGGCGCGCTGCCGAGGGTGCTGCAGAAGCGTATTCCGCGCGCATCGCACGCCGCGCGAAACGTTGGCGGACGGCCATCGACAAACACAAGCCCGGCGACTTGTTCAGGATAGAGCGCCGCAAACTGTGCGATATAAAGTCCGCCCAGCGAATGCCCCACCAGCACATAAGGTGGGCGAACGCTGGCGGCATGAAGAACAACGTCGAGCAGCGTCGCTGCTTGCCCTGCATTGCGCGCGGTGGCTGGAGGTTGGAGGCTCTCGCTGTCTCCATAGCCAGGGCGGCTGTAGGCGAAGTAAGCGGCATCGGGTCCCAACTGGTCGATAACGCCGCGCCACACCTCAAATCCATCCCCGAGCCCGGATTCAAACACGATCGTTGGCGATCGTCCCCGGCGTCCTTGAAACGCAATGCGCGTTCCCATCACCCGCACCGCGTGGGTTTCTCTATCCGTCGATAAGGGTGTCGTGCACCCAGCGACCAGCGCGGCAATAAATGTTCCACGCTTCATTGAGGCCTCCCTTGCACGCCTTGACGGACTACGAGTTCCAGACACGTTCATTTTGAAGTTATTGGGCTTCGTCGACCGGGCGATATACGGCTGCGAAGACTGTTCCGCCGAGCACTTGCAGCCCAGTATCGAACGCCACCCACGCGACGCCCGTCTCGAACGGCAACGGCAGCGATGCAGTGTTGGCGACATGGAAGGTGCCAACAAACAGCCCGGCAAGAAATCCATAGGTCGCGCCGGTGGTAACGGGAAGTCGCCTCCTCCCATGCAGCACGACGGCTATTCCCGCGAAGACAAAGGCGCGTAAGCATTGTGCTGCAAGAGCCCAAATTGCGGTCTGCTGCTGAGCTTCAGCGGATCGAAACAAGCCAACCAGTGGAGCAAACTGCTCCGCCAATACGATGGTAAACAGGAAAACTGCACACACGGCCATCGCCGCATATGCGCACAACGACGCAAACAAGAATCGCATCCACGCATCCTCGAACGATTTTCCGAGCTAGACTTCGATCCCGTCACCCATCTCGACCGCTCGGTTGCAGCCGGTCCACGATGTCGTAAACCGGCTTTATGTCGGCATAGACTTGCCAACACTCCATCAGGTCCTGCCTGATCACCGCCCGCCATGCTGCGGGAATGCGCCATTCATTCGCCGCGTACCGGCAGCCTGCCTCGATGATGGTTCCACCCGCCGCGCCGAAAAGCGCAACACAATTGGCGCCGCCGATGACTTCGTCGGCCTTCACCCAATAATCTGGGCAGAACGCAAAATATCCCCGCCAGGCCGCGCAAACAGCTTCGCGGCCGCAAATTGATCGGCCTGAACTGTCGATGAATTCATGATCCTCCGAAGCGAGGTTCGCAATCTGCCCCACGTCGTGCGCGTTGATCGCGCTCACGAACGCTGTCGCCACATCTATGTTACGCAAGCGGACCTCCAACCGAGAAACGCGCCCAACAATCGATTCATCTACGCAGCATCGAGGGGGGATGGCAGCGCACTGGCGGCATTAACGCGCGCTAAAGGTCATCGTCGAAAAATCCAATACGATCGTGTCGCATGCTTTGATGAGATCAATTCCGGCACGGCCCTGCGCGCCGGCGTCGTCGTCGCCAATCGAGACGCTTTGAAGTCGACAAACCGCACCCGCAACGCCGACGTCAAGCTGGGCCAATTCCGCGACAACTCGATCTTCTGCTCCCGAGACGCCGGCCACGCGAACGGTACGCCGGTTCAGTGCGCGCCTCTGCTGGGACGACAGAAGTGCGAGCGCTGCTGCTCCCAGCGCGGTGCGATTTGCGCCGGTGTCGAGGTGAACGCGGAGACTGCCGCTCTCAAATTGGAGTTCAATTGCGAACCCGGAGGCGTTCCAAATCATCGGTCTCCCCCGGCTTACGCTGTCAAGCGGACCGGCGCGCAGTCGCGCGCCGTGATCGAAGAAAGCCAGTGAACCAAAGGGGTAGAGCGTCGGCATTCCGAGAATCGGAGGGATTTGCCGTCCCTCGAAGGTCAGGTTCTCGTCGGGCAGAACCAGAACCGGCACGTTCCTGATTTCGGCAGCGCCAATTCGCATGGTGTCGATCATGCCGAGACGCCCCACCGCGACGCCAGCGGTCGAGCCGGAGACGCCTAGGTCACCCTCAAGCATACGAATACCAAACCGCGCCGCATCACTCGCACGAACAACTGAAACTTCCGCTCCGGAATCGACGCCCCAGCCGGTAAGGGTCTCGCCCGCCTCCACCGCAACTTCCGCCATGCCCGTCCAACCATAGGTCAGTGGTTGGTCGAACTCACCGCTCACCTCAACGGGCGGCAGCGGCGCCAGAGCGCGCCAGAACGCAATCGATTGCGCCAACCCGCTTGAGACGTCTTCGCCAAGCAGATCTGCCTTTGCGGCGCAGGCGTCCGCCGCTGCGCGATAGCGGCCAACACGGCTCTCCGCGTCACAGAGTTCGCCAAAGACCGCCGCGCGTAGAGCGCTCCTTTCAGGGTTCTCGGCGAGCCAGATTTCGAGCGGCTCCGTCTGACCGGGCGGGAGCGACGCAGCGCGCTCCAGAATGCGATCGGAGCCGCTTTGCGCGCAAGCGCCGACCGCGAGCGCCAAGCAACAGGCGAAGCTGCGCATTGCGATCATGTTATCCCTCGAGCGCGCTGAGCCAAGCGGCGGCGATACGGCCGACCTCATTGGGCGATTCCTCTGGAACAAAATGACGACCGTGCACGACCGCCTCCGTCACTCTTGGCCATGTACGCGGAACGCGCTCCCTGCCGCCCAAAATGAGCGCTCCCGGGTCCGCGCGGATGAACAATTTCGGAATCTGCGTTTCCGACATGAAGCCCAAAAACCGCAACGTCGCTTCATGAACATCGGCGGGATCGCCATTGATTGGTACTTGTCTTGGCCATTCGAGTGTGGGCCTGCGTCCCTCCCCCGATTGCGCGAAGGGGCGACGGTACTCCGCCCGGTCTTCCTCGGACATGTTCGGAAACTGGCGCAGCAGCACCGTCTCCACGAAAGTGTTGTTCGAAAGAACATCAAGCTCGGCCTCGGATGTGCGAAAGCGCGAAAAGAACTGCATCGCAAATGGCGGCGTGTTGTGGTCATTCTGCGACACAACGAACGTCTCCATGAAGACGATCGCTCTGACCCGCGCTTCATTGCGCATCGCCCAGTGAAAGCCGAGCGGGCCGCCCCAATCATGCACAACAAGCGTGACGTCCCGGCGAACGCCCGTTGCGTCGAAAAACGCATCCAAGCGGCGACTATGTTCGAAGAAGTTGTATTTGCCGGGACCTGAATCTGGCAGTTTGTCGGAATCTCCCATGCCAATGAGGTCGGGTGCGATGCACCGACCGAGACCCGCGAGATGCGGGATAACGTTTCGCCAAAGGTAAGAAGACGTGGGGTTTCCGTGCAAGAACACGATCGGCGCGCCCCGGCCCGCCTCGAAATACGCCATGCGGAGGCCGCTTTCAGTCGCCACGAATTTCTTCGCCGCGCGAAATTCAGCCGCGCCCTGCGGAGACGGCGAGTTGGCGCACGACGTCGCAAAGCTCGCGCCGAGCGCCGCGACCATCGCTTCTCTACGTGTCAACATGCTCTACTGCGCGCCGCGGCGACGATAAGTGAACGACCACGTCGTGGTCCAAGCCTGCTGCTCGGCATCAAAAGTCTCGCCCCACTGGCGCACGGCATTCGCGTCAACACGCTGAAAGTTCATGCGCTGTCTTGCCCGCGGAGCGCCTGACGGCGAGGGGCTCAAATTGTCGAGCCGCATCACTCCGTCTGCGTCGACTGATCCGGCATATTCCGTTCTCGTCCCGCTCGCGTCCGCCCAAGTCTGACGCCATCTGCCTTCTGCCGCATCGTAGCTGTTGATCGAGTGTCCGTGCGCATTACGGAAAGGTCGCCAATTCTCAAGAATGACGCAGCCTTGATCATGCAAGGTGATCGTGCTCTCTGCGACGACGACCGGCGACTGACTTGGCGACACGTCCCACTCGCCCAGCCAAAAGTCGAACTGGCGGCTCTCGGCGCTGGTGCAGCCAGCGGGACGTTGCGGGAGTACCGCACCGCCTTGGATGATGGCGCGCGAGCGCGTGACCTCGCTTTCAAGTGCTTGTCGCCGCATCGAATTGGGCGCAGGTGGCGCCTGTTGCGCATTCGCCATCGCGGGGACAGCGAGGAGCAGCACCGCGAATAATGCTCTTACAAAAATCATCGCCATCTCCAGACCTCAAACGGCGCGCCACCTGGCGTCGCGAGGCTCATGCGCCAGCCATGCGCGAAAGCGCGTGCATGGCGCTCCAGCAGCGTCGCCCCGCCCGCTTCCGCTACTCTGGCGGTCGCGCGCAAGTCCGTGCTGGTGAAGACGAGCGCGACCCCTAAGTCGTCGCGCTCTGGCGACTCGCGCGCGCGCAAATCCGGTTCGAAGTTCTGATGATGATGCAGCATGAAAGCAAAAGAACCGTCGCGTTCCAGGTAGGGCACCGAGGGCGGGAAATAGCGTTCGGTCATAGGCACAAAGCCGAGTGTGCCTTCTAGAAGCGATCTAGCAGGCGCAACGGCCGCAACAGGAACATCGAAGCCGCAATTGTAGATGCGCGGCTCAGCAAACACTGGTGCTGGCCGCGACGAATGCATCATGTGGTGGACAACGCCGGCGTGATCCGCGAACCGGACTGAACGACCCACTGCTGTAGTGTAGGGTTCCATCGTTGCGATGCGGGCGCCAGCGACACGAAGCCTACCGACACTGGCGTCGAGATCGTTGGATTGGAACGTTATCTCCGCGCTGGCGACGTTCTCTGCGTGAAGCCGCGTGTCGCCCACTGCTTCGAGATAGATCGGCATGTTGCAGACAAGGCGCGCCCAACCTCGACGCGGGTCGAGGTCGGCGATGCCCAGCCCAAGCCCGTCTCCATAAAACCCGAGCGCGGCATCGAGATCAGAAGTACGAATCAGAACGCCGTGGTGGCGCACTCGGCCGGCTGCATTCGCGGACGACGATTCAGCCGCCATGCCAGCAAGGCCGCCTAGAGCGACACGGCGACTGACCCTCGGCTTGAGCATGCTCGCCTCCCGCGCCGTCGCATCATCAGTGAACGCCTTATTGGCGCTGTGCAGAAAGTGCGAATCTCGAATTTTGCGCCGCAGGCGCCGCTGCTAAGCCCCTCCAGCGCGCGGGTATGCGCCGACGGAAGCCACGTGATCGCCGAGGGCATCGTTGTTGACCGGCGGTGCAAAAGTGCGACGCGGTCGGGCTCGTTGGATGTGTCCACATCGACAATAGCGACGTGAATGACGCAGGCATTGACGCCTATCTCTTCGGATAATCGCGCGACCGATGCGGGTACGAGGGAAAGTCCAGGCCTCTTCGAAGCACAGCGGGTTTTGATCAGCGAACGAATGTCGACGGCGCTACGCCATAGAAGGCGCGGAAGGCGCGCGCAAACGCGCTGAAATTATTGTACCCGACCGCCAGCGCGACATCCGTAACGCTATAGCAGCGCGCTCTCAGCAATTCTGCGGCGTGTTCCAACCGACGCCGACGAAGCGCCTGATAGGGCGTCTCACCAAAACACCGGGTGAACGATCGCAGGAAATGCGTGCGCGAGAGTCCGGCCACCGCTGCGATATCCTCTAGGGCGATCTCGGTATCAAAGACTGCGTCGATGTAAGCGCGACCGATCAGGCAACGCCGATACAGTTCCGCGCGCGTTGATGAGCGCAGAGAATCAAGTGCGTCCTTGGACCTCCAGCGTGGCCGCTCATCGTCAATTAAGGTGCTAAGGAGGCGCGCGGAGAACTCCTGCCTGGCGAGAGCGGGCGCACCGCGCAAACTGGGAACGGCGACCATCATCTGCCACAGGACGCCATCTGCGCGACGCTTCACCGCGGGAAACTCAAACTTGGGCGCCACGGCGCTTGGATCATCGACCAGGGCGGCGTCCTGCAATTGAAGGCGCTCGGCATCCAACGCCTCCTGGCGCGAGAAAAACACGCACATGGTCTCCACCGGCGCGTCCGCATCAATCGCACTCTCATACGGTTGAGCTTCGTTGACGACTAGAAACTCGCCTGGGACAACCGCCTCGAAAAATCCATGCACGTTGTAGCGCTCGCTCCCGCTGCGGACGAGCTTTAGGGAGAGCGGAGCGGTGTGTCTGCTATAGGCAGCGCGGCTCGCACGATCGTGGACGACGATCGTCTCAGCTCCCCAAAGATAATGCTTCAGGACTCCGGGGTTGTCTGGAGCGGGCAGCGGCTTGAAGAGCATATGGCGCCAATCTTCCCACGTTCCGTGCGACGATTCCGGTGCGCTTGTCGCAACAGAGACGCAGTCTGTCGCAAGCGCAAGCATCGGGAAAGGGCAAGTCACGGTCTGCTTGCCAGAAATTCCGCGCGTCAATCGCATCGCCGACCCTTGCGCAATTCGTTTACCGAAAACGGCATAGTGAGAGAACATGCGCCAAACGCGAACGCTCTTGTTAGTTTTGCTGGCGCTTCTCGCCATCCTGGGTGCGGGCCTTATCGTACTTGCGAACATCGGCGATGCGTCCGTCGTCGCCAGTTCCGGTGGCGTCTATGGCGCACTTGAGAACGCCGGCGCGCAAGACAATGTCTCTTTGCGCGATGACCTCTACACGATCGTGCTCCGCCTCAAGGGCCCATGGGTAACCGTCCAACTGATCGGCGTCATTGTGCTACTACTCGCGCTGGTCGCGCTGACCACAATTTGGCGCGCACCAGAGTAGATTTGCGACGCCTCGGCGAGCGAGTTGCCAAATTTCGTGAGCGCCCAACTCGCTCGAATGCGGTCGATCGCTTAGCAGTCCTAGCAACGGCGCGCTTTCGCCGACATCCGCCATTCGTCGCGATGAATGCTAGGCGCGGCGCGTCGAGATCGCCCGACGATCTAACGGCCTAGTGCTGTCCGTTTGACTCCGTTTCCCAAACCTTGATGCCATCTACAAATGCAACTCTCAGGGCGGGAACGTGCCATATGCGTTCAGATTGTGGGACGCGACCACCTGTCCGGTTGTTGACGTGTAGCGCGCCAGTTGGGTCTCACGGCTCCCTGCGGAGATCGAGACGGCCTCGCCGGACGGACCCGTCACTACGGCGATGATCAGGTCGCAACTCCAGTCGCGCACGGCTGAGCGAGGGACAGTCGCCGGCAGCGTCACCTCAACGCGAACCGCGCCGCGATACCCGCTCGGACCCACTTCGATGTTCTGAGATCCCGCGGGGCTTGCTATCCAAACGCCGGCTGGAGAATAGGCGCGCAGATTGCATTGCACCCGCGCCGTTCGTCCGCTGAGCGGCGGCGCATTTTCGATACGCACAGGGACGTTGAACACAAAATCCGGTGTAGCCTGCGCCATACATGGCGTCGCCCCAGCGCAGGCGAAACCGAAAGCTAACGCCGCGATAATGGAACGCATGTCACACCTCTGCATCCGCCGACGAAGCTCAATTCGTCGGTCGTGACTTCCACCGGCGCGCCGCTCCGGCTCGTCGCCGTTGACGTCACACCGCCCACAAAACTCAGTTCACTTGTTGCGACTGTCGCCGGAGCGCCGCCGCGAGCGGCCGGCGCGCTCGTCGCGCCGCCGACAGAGTTCAGCTCCGGCGTGTTGACGACGCGCGCCGCATTCGGATCGACGGGCGGCGCGCGCGTGAGATTTGGCAACGTCGCATGATTGCACGCCGCCAGATCCGCCGCCGTCAACGCCACGCGCGCGCGCGTACGAAACCACTTGTCCCGCCTCCGCCATCAGCGCCCGGCACGCCGTCACACTAGGCGCAGCCACGCTCTGTGACGAGCACACAAGCCCATTGCAACGCCAATCCATGCCCCCGACGCTGAACGCGCCTTCGCGCCGTGTCGGCGCGGTCAATTGCACATTGGTTTGTGGCAAAGTGAGTTGCGGCAGGGGCTGTCGCGGCAGCGGCGTTTGCGCGCCAGCGGCAACCGCAAGCGCCGCGCCCATCGCCATCAGGATCAGAGCCCGCGCCCCGCGCATGCCGCCTCCGGAAGGCACAACACCACACCGCGCCGAGATGCGCAATGTCGCACACAAGCACACCTTATCCCGAGCACAGGTTCTCGCTTAGCGCACGCAGCAATGACGCGTTCTCGCCGAAGAACGCCGATCGCAAAAATGGCCTCTCCGGAGCGCACTCCCAATAAAAGCGCGGGCAGAAGTTGCTTAACTCCGGATTAAACCCGCTGCAGGTATCAGCCTCCCTGGTGGCCCGGCGCCATCCAGGGGATGTCATGGCAGATGAACTCGCTCGATTCCGAGGCGACACGGGCCTCGCGCTAGCGCGAGCAACGGTTGATGAACTGGCGGCGCGCGCGGTTCCGACGAGTCCCTCAAACTATGAGATATGGATCGCCTATACGACTGGCGCACACCCCGACCTTAGCCGGGAGATTGATCTGCGCCTGCTACGAGGGGAGCCGTTCACAGACGAAGTCAACAATGACCTCTTTGAACGCTATTTCGCCAAGACGCGCTTATCTGCCCAGATGGTCGAAGCGAGCGCGGGCATCGCACGCGAACTTGAAGGCGTCGTCTCAACTCTGCGAGGGGCGGGCGCGCAGGCGGGAAGTTATGCTGGCGAACTGGAATCGGCGTCGCAGCGAATGGACATCGGCTTAGCGCCTTCAGATTTTCGAGCCATCGTGGCACGCTTGGCGGCGACAACCCGCGAAATGGCCGCGCACAACCGCGAACTCGAACAGAAGATGGAAGTTTCATCCCGGCAGATGGAGACCCTGCAAACGACGCTGCAGAATGTCCGAATTGAGTCCCTGACGGATGGCCTGACCGGCCTCGCCAACCGCAAGCATTTTGACGAGACCCTGAACGCTCGATTAGCCGAAGATCAGGTTGATCATGCCGGGCTCTGCCTCCTGCTCTGCGACATCGACCACTTCAAACGTGTGAACGACACGTGGGGGCATCAGATTGGAGACCAAGTCATCCGCTACGTCGCCACCGTACTCAGCGCGCAAGTGGAAGGCGATTTTCTCGCAGCGCGATACGGCGGCGAGGAGTTCGCCCTGATCATGCCGCGCACGAACCTCGCTGCTGCCGCCGAGATCGCCGAACGCATACGCACCGCAATCAAAGCGAAGACGCTGTCACGGAAATCGACCGGTGAGATACTCGGCCGTGTAACGATTTCACTAGGCATTGCCTGCTCCAGCCCCGGCGACGACGCATCTACGCTCATCGGTCGCGCTGATGCCTGCCTTTACCAGTCCAAACACACAGGCAGGGATCGCGTCACAGCCGACGCTGGCGTTAGACCAGCCTCCGCGGCCTAGCGTGTTCAAAGGTGCCGTGCGACGCAAACGGTGCCGTTCAGCGTGATGGGCAGCAAAGGGCCACGCCCCGCCCCCTTGTAACTTTCTTCGAATGACTGGCGCGCTCAAGACGCGACATTGATCACATTTCGCGGAGACCGGCAGGAGATCGCCGTTTCCAGCCGCTTACGAGCGACATGACAGCTTCACGGGGACCTTCTAGTGTCCCTCCTGTCGGCTCTGCCGCAGGAGTTCAGCTCGCAGTGGAGGAAGCGTGCGTCGTTTCTTGTTAGCAATTGCTGCTGCTTTGTTCGCAACGCCCGCAATGGCGGACGAGGTTTGGACCTCCCGCGAAGTAGGCAGGATCGTTTGGGAAACCGACGTCAACGACACCTCGGTCTTCGCGTATCAGGCGCCCACGGGCCGGACAGTGAAAATGTATGTGGAGGGCCTCCCAGGCAACATCGAGAACCGCAGGGTTATGACCGGGTACTGGCTTGTGCGGACAGATGGGCCTGCCGCCGGCCAGTGCTCTGCCGGCCTCACCGCTGTCGATGGAACCACAAGCTACACTTGGGGCCGGTTCGAAATGCGGTGGCAACAACGGGCATTCCCAAGCGGATGGACCGCGCGCATGACAGAGTGCTTCGCGGGACCGGTGACAACTATCCGCGCCCACCCCTACACGGCCGACTGAGGCGCGCAAAATTTTCGCATAGTCCTGCTCGCTCGATAGCGGCCGGTGGCGCCGCTGCAGCGTCAGCGGCCTATGATCGCCGTAAGTCGTCGTTCGCATGTCTGCGCAGCGAAGGCAAACCTTGGGCAGGACTCAGGCAGCGATGCGCGCGCCGCCGTCCGAGAGTTCGATCGGGAGATAAAGCGAAAACACCGAACCACGCCCGAACTCACTCTCTGCGATCACATCCCCACCCATCAGCCGAGCCAGCCGACGCGTGATAGCGAGACCAAGACCCGCGCCGTCATGAGCGCGTTTCTTGCTGGCGTCGACTTGCACAAACGGCTGGAACAAGCGCGCGAGGTCGGCCCCGCCTATGCCGACGCCTGTGTCATGCACCGCAAAGCACAAGACGTCCGCATCTCTGTAATTGGCGCGAGTCAAATGCAACAGCACGCGCCCATTCGGTGAGAACTTCACTGCGTTCGAGAGCAAGTTCATCAGGCACTGCTGCACGCGCTTTGGATCGCCAACGAACGTATTCGCGTCAGGCTCAACAACGAGGTCGCAAACAACGCCGTTTTTCTCCGCGGCGGGCGCCACCATCGCAATTGCCTGGCCGGCCATGATTGATGCCTCTAGCTGCTCGTGCGTGACGTTCAATTTGCCGGCTTCGATCTTGGACAGATCGAGCACCTCCTCGATAAGCAACAAGAGATGCCGCGCAGCACCGCGGATCTTTTGGACATCCTCTGAGCTCTCCGCAATGTCACCACTTTTCAAATCCTCGTCTACAATCTCCGCATAGCCAATTACGGCATTCAGCGGAGTCCGTAATTCATGACTCATGTTCGCGAGGAACGCTGATTTGGCGCGGCTCGCGTCCTCCGCGCGTTGCATCGCGGTCGCCAGCTCCGCGGTACGCTCTTCAACGCGCATCTCAAGCTCTGCGGCATCGCGCTCTGAGGCGAGTTGAGCGTCAACCAGGGCGCTGAACGAGCGTGCACCCCCTTTCGCCAGCGCGATGGCGTTGCCGGTGACGATCAAGCCCATCAGGCCCAGCAACAGGCCATGCCCGGCGCCGCCCATGGCTGCGCCGTTAGCGACAAGCCCAACAGCAACGACCGGGATAGTGTAATAGATCATGTTGCGCGTCATTACGTGCTGGCTCGCAAGCACGATCGCAGCACCCGCGGCGAACATGAAGCCGACCGCTGGCCCCGGCGCAGGCGAGAAGGCGAGGCCGACGTACGGCAGGCAATACACTGTTACAATGGCCGCAGTGGCGGCGATGACCTGGGCCTGGATTTTGCGCGTCGCCGTTAGTTTGAGGCCATCCAGGCTGGCTTCAACCTCGCCCAACCAGCGATACAAGATCACTTCCATGGCTAAGCCTGCGAGCGTTGAGGCGGCGCAGAGAATCCACCAGTAACCGGGCGTCGCGAGGGCCACCACTAACGGCACAAGGACGGTCGAGGCCACCCGCATCGGCCGGTGGCCGGTCCAGGCAATTTCGATCAGACGGCGCACCCCAGCAGCAAGGTGGCGGCGCTCTAGTTCCTGAGCCTTCATGGGTTCGATCCAGCAGCGCCCGGGGTCCAGGCGCTGGCACAAGCAACGGGCTGGAGCCTCGCCAATAAGAGATTCTTCATCGTGCGAGGACACTCAGCGAACAGATACAGATGGCTCGCGTTCTACATTCAGGGCATAAAAATACCGCCCGCAGGGCGTGGTGAACGAACTATGAGGTGCGCACCGCGCACCCCACTGTCTTGGCCACCGGCCGGTTACAGAGCCTTGCCCACCTCGTCCTCAAATTGGCGCTTGCAGCGTGTTTTGTGGTCGGGTCAATGCGCTCGGAATTAAGATCTGCGGGGACGATGTAAACCTCGGAGACAGCGACGGCCCACTCTCGCCGCGATCCGCCGTTGCCCGTAGCTCGATCCCGTCCTTGAGCAATTCGTTTACCGAAAACGGCATAGTGAGGGAGCATGCGCCAGACGAGGACGCTCCTTTTGGTTTTGCTGGCGCTTCTCGCCATCCTTGGTGCGGGCTTTATCGTTCTTGCGAACATCGGCGACGCGTCCGTTGTTGCGAGTACCGGTGGCGTCTACGGCGCACTCGTGACCGCCGGCGCGCAAGACAATGCCTCCTTGCGCGATGCGCTTTACGCGGTCGTGCTCCGCCTCAAAGGGCCGTGGGCGACAGTCCAACTGGGCGGCATCACTGTGCTATTCCTCGCGCTGGTCGCGCTGGCGACAACCTGGCGCAAACTCAACTAGCCTGCGTACTCGGCGACCTACACCCAACTCGATTTTGTTACGAAGGGCGGTGTCGGTACAATCCTGCGCTCGGCAATGTCGCGGGCACTACGGCACGCCATCGCCGGAGCCGGTCATTGAACCGAATCGCGCATGATCGAACTGGCGGCTGGCTTCTTGCGCGCGAAGCGCGCCCGGTAGTCGCTGGGGGTCACGCCGACGCTCGCGCGAAAAAGCCGCTGCAGACTGTCAATCGAGCCCAGCCCCGCGCGTTCGGCGACGCGTTCGAGCGGCCATGTCGTGGTCTCAAGCAGGAGCTTGGCGTGATCCAGCCGAGCGTTCAGAACGAACCGGGCTGGGGACACGCCGGTCTCGCGTGAAAAGACTCGCGCGAAATTGCGTTCACTCATTCCGGCGCGCAGCGCCAATGTAGGCACGCTCAGATCCGCGTGCGCATGCTCCACGATCCATGAAACAACCGCCCGCATCCGGTCGCCGGCGTTGTGTTGTGCAGAGGCGCCGACGCTGAATTGCGACTGGCCGCCCGGCCGGCGCAGAAACAGCACAAGTTCACGCGAGATCTGCGCGGCGACGTCGCCGCCAAAATCGGCTTCGACCAGCGCGAGTGCGAGATCGATCCCCGCGCTCACACCCGCGGATGTACAGACGGCACCGTCAATCACATGAATCGCGTCCGGCTCGACCGCCACGTTGGGGAAGCGCCGTTGCAGATCTTCGCATGCGTTCCAGTGTGTCGTTGCGCGGCGTCCATCAAGCAAGCCTGCGGCCGCGAGCACGAAGGCGCCGGTGCAAACGCTGCCGATACGGCGCGCTGACTTCGCCGACCGCGCCAACCATCTGCCGAGCCCTTCGTCGAGAATGGCGCGGCTGAGTGAGGCTTCGTCGCCGCCCGCCACAAGAATCGTATCGAAACGGCCTCTCAGGCTCGCGAGCCGCCTGGTGTTCGCCAGAGCAAAGCCAGCGCTCGTCTGCACCTCGCCGCCGCGGGGCGAAGCGATGATGATTTCCGGCGCTTGAAGGCGGTGCCGCTTCGCTCGCGTGAACACGCTGGCGGGGCCCGACACATCAAGCGGCTCCACGCCGTCGAAGACAACCAGAACGATGGGCGGCGCTTTCTTGGGCATGGCAGAATATGCGGTGTTCTTGTCATTTCGGTCAAGTCTAGACGGTGTCAAAAAGGCAACCGAAATCGGAGGCGATCATGCATCGCAGAGAGTTCTTCCTGGCTGGCCCGCTCGGCCTTGTTGCCTGCGCCGCCGCCGCAACCGGCGCTGCGCCCGATCCGCCGGATGCAAACGAGCGCGCCGAGACCTTGGCCGCACTCCGCCCGCCCAAGCGCGCTCGCCCGGTGATTGCCGTGCTGGGATCGCCAGGCGGCGCGGAAACAACCGATCTTATCGTCCCCTATGGAGTGCTTCGTCAGTCTGGCTTGGCGGAAGTGCTGGTCGTCTCTCCGACGATGGCGGTGATGCCCTTGATGCCTGCCTTGAACATCCGCCCGCAGATGGATCTCGCCGGCTTCGACGCCCGTTGGCCCGACGGCGCCGACTACGTGATCGTGCCCGCCATGCACCGGGATGACGATCCAGCGATCCTTGACTGGATTAAGGTGCAAAGCGGCAAAGGCGCGGTCGTCTGCTCCATATGCGCAGGGGCGCTGGTCTTGTCGAAGGCGGGCCTGATCGATGGCCGGCGCGCCACTACGCACTGGTATCGCATTGACGAACTCCAGCGCGCCAACCCGAACATGCGCTGGGTGCGGGATCGCCGCTACGTCATTGACCGGAGGGTCGCGACGACGACGGGAATATCCGCATCTATTCCATTCTCACTGACATTGGTCGAAGCCATCGGCGGGATGGACGCCGCGTCCGCGCTTGCAGGCCAGATGGGGGTCTCAACTTGGACCGCCGAGCATGACAGCGCGGCCTTTCAATTGTCGGGCGGCGCAATATGGACCGCGCTCCGCAATCGCGCCGTTTTCTGGAACCAGGAACGGTTCGGCGTGCCAGTCGCCGATGGTGTCGATGAGATATCGCTCGCTCTGGTGACGGATGTGTACTCCGAAACCTATCATTCTAGCGCCTTTGCCGTTGCTGAGACTCCGATCACGACGATGCGCGGACTTGAACTTGTTCCCTCCCCGATAGCGGGCATCGATCACATGTTGGCGCCAATCACGGGCACCCTGCCGGTGCGGGGCTTGAGCGCCGCGCTAGAGGACATCTCCGCCCGATACGGACCGGCAACCGCAAGATTCGCCGCGCTCAACCTCGAATATCCCTGGCGCGGTTGATTTGCGATTGACCCGGCCCTCTCCAAGTCGGTCAATCATCAAAGCACCGGCGGCAAGGGCGTGAAATCGCGCCGCGAGCGGTCACTCAAGATTCCGCGGGATTGGCTCGCCTCGAAGTCCTGGCACTCGTCACGCTTACATCAAGGGCCGAACCCCGCAATTGAATGGAAAAGTCGAGCGCTCGTATCGCTCAGACAAGGAGGAATTTTAGCGACTTGCTCGATTCAATCCGGCCTGTGGCTTAGCGCCACGATGACAGCGATCGCAGCTGGATTGGCGTTTGGGACACCCTAGGGCTGCGCCGCGATCACGTCGCGCACCAACTGGCCCACGCTGGCGACATCACTTGCGCGCGCGTGGGACTGGCCGAACCGAACCACTACCACGTCCTCCGACGGCACGATCACAACGTATTGCCCCATGTAGCCCCGCGCCATGTACGCATCGCGTGGCGCGCCTGGAATGCCCCAGCGCATGTGCCAATCCGCGATCTCGGCGTCGGTGGTGTTGAGCCAGAAACCCGCCCCGTAGCCGGCAGCGTCAGTCGGCCGTGTTGAGTACTCAACCCAGCCCTCGGGCAAGATCCGTCGCTCGCCCACAACGCCGTCGTGCAAATAGAGCAAGCCAAACCGCGCCCAATCGCGGGGCGTCGCCAACATGGAATTGGCCCCCATCATCGTACCCGACGCATCGAATTCAAGCGTCACGCTGTGCATACCCAGCGGATCGAAGACTTCGCGCTGCGCAAAATCGCGAACGCCTTGCGCCCCCCCGCCGACGGAATCGCCAATCGCGCGCGACAGTAGGAGGTAGCAACGGCTGCAATAACCCCATTGCGCGCCGGGCGTTGTTTCCAGTTCGGCGCGCCCGGCGGCCAGCGCCATGTCGGGCTCGGTGTACCAAATGTGCGTGGCGATGCTGGCGCCGCCGCCTTCATCGAAACCGAGCCCCGCGTTCATACGCAAGAGATTGTCGATGGTGATGGCGCCGCGCTCATCGCCTCGCCAGAGATCCACCGGCGCCGGATCGTCAACGCGCATCTCTCCGTCGCGCACCAGCACGCCGACGAGCGCGTTCACCACCGACTTCGCAACCGAGTGGCTGAGCAATGCGGTTTCCGCGTTCAGTCCCGGGGCGTAGCGTTCAGCGATGATGCGCCCGCCGCGCACGACCACCACCGCCTGCGTATTGCGCGGCGCGCCGTGCTCCGGTTCTACGAATGCAGCATCAAGCGCAGCGATGAGACGCGCATCTTGGGGCGCAATGCCGTCCGCGATATCCGGCAATAGAGCCGGTGCGTGAGCCAACGGCGTCAAGGCTTGCGGCGCGGCGTCACCGGGATACACAAGCGTGCAGCCACGGCCTTCGCGAAACACCGAGCGGCTCGGCCACCCACCGAACACGCTGGCGCGCACTTCTTGGCCCTCGTGGTCGACCTCATAGCGCAAGCCCCACGCGATCGCGCCCATGCCAGGCTCCGAGAGCAGATGGTCGCGCATCACCTCATCGGGTGAAAGGCTAGAGGCCAATGTTTTCGTGCAGAGATTTTGGCTCACGGAGCCCGTAGCTTCGCGCAGCAAGGCGATCGGGCCGCTGGCGCAGGCGCAAAGGCAGAACAAGGCAGCTGTAGGCGCCATCAAATGCGGACTCATGTTCGCCTCCTTGGCGGTAGGGTTCGACGCCGCCCGTTTCACCATATACGAGCAAAGCTCGTATTCTCGTACTCGTACGGGCTCTGGGAGACAGCCCTCGTGACAAGACCCGCAAAAACCCCACGAATTCCGCGCCGTACGCCTCAGCGTGCCGGCTCCCGGGAAACCGTGGACGTGATTTTCGAGGCCACGGCTCGCATATTGGCATCCGATGGCCGGGCCGGGCTCAACACAAACCGCATCGCCGAAGTCGCCGGCATCAGCGTCGGCGGCCTCTATGGGTACTTTCCCAACAAGGACGCGATCCTGCTCGCCATGGCGCGTCGCGAACTGGACCAGGTGCGCGATCGCGTCTTCGCGGCCCTCACGCGCGGCGAAGGAGCAGCAGACGTGCACCCGGTGCGGCGTGCGATTCGCGCGCTCACTAAGGGTTACGGCACGCGCAGCAAAGTGCGCCGCATTCTGATGGAGACGTTGTTCGCGAACGGCGGCAGCGAAGACATGGCGCGGCCGATTTATGAAGTCGCCGAAATCATCCTGGCCCATGCCGGTGATATCCTGCCAAAGGGCGCCGCTGCCCCCTCGCACATTGGCCTCTTCGTGCTCACGCGCGCCGTCGATGGCGTGATCCGCACCGCTACCTATGAGGGCGTCGACTTCCTCAATTCGCCAGCGTTTGAGGACGAACTCACGCGCCTTGTCATGGGTTACTTCGCCACCCCCGGCTGAATGCCTTGGTCGTGGACGAGCAAATCGGATCGGAAATTGGACAAGGCAGCGCCACTGGCGTCGGACTCAAAAGCTGACGGCAGCTAGTCCCCAGAGGTTGTCATTGCTGCTACAGGGTGTCAAAAAATTGCTCAGTCAGATCGAAAGGGAAGGAAGGCGTTTGATGACGGACTACATCTTGCTCATGCACTCAGATGCCGTTCGTGAAGCGTCGGATGAGCTTTGGGAAGTTTATTTTGCCAAGCTTCGCAATTTGGATGTTTTTGAAGGGGGCAGCTCAATTGGTCCTGGCGAAGTCCTGCGCAAGCATGGCAACCCTGGTCGAGTAAGCAACCATCTGGTTGGCTATATCCGCGTCAAAGCCAAGGATTTGGCTTCCGCGAAAGCACTGGTCGAAGGAAATCCCGTTTTTGAATGCGGGGGTTCGGTCGAAGTCAGAGAGCTGCCTCGCGACTGATCGCTAACGTCCGCGTTTTCCTTGTTGATGAATCATGTGCGCGCCCAGCGCACTTCGGCGCGCAGACCGCCGATGGGCGAGCGATCGAGGCGAAGTTCGGCGCCGCTCAGCTCGGCCACATCGCGCGCGATGGCCAGCCCCAATCCATGCCCTGGTTCGGCTTCATCGAGACGCCGGCCGCGTTCGAGCGCTTCGCTCGCTCTCGCCTCGCTGAGACCTGGGCCGTCGTCCTCGATGCGCAAGCAGGCCGCATCTCCGCCGCCCGCCGACAGCCGCGAAACCCAAGTGCTGGGCCACGGCACGCCGTAGCGTACAAAATCGCCACCGGCTTGGTCGCTCGAATCCTGTCGCCCGTAATGCTGCATGAGCTAAGGCAGGCCGTCGCCGAAAAATGCCGCTCGGCGCGACTCGGTGGCGGCAACAACAGGGCCGCCGCCACCTGATCTCTCTCAACGGGTGCTAAGCGATATCTGCTCGATCACAGCCCTATTTCG
This sequence comes from Hyphomonadaceae bacterium, assembly GCA_021731005.1. Taxonomy (GTDB): domain Bacteria; phylum Pseudomonadota; class Alphaproteobacteria; order Caulobacterales; family Aquidulcibacteraceae; genus Vitreimonas. Next base: position 8,173 of record JAKFYF010000046.1, on the reverse strand, counting down.
AACGGCTGCTGCAGTACGCTTCAAGGTCTTGGCGATCTTCTCAGCGCCCGTCTTTTGCCGGGCCAATTTCTTCAGGGTCTTCACATCTTCAGGTGTCCAAGGCTTTCTCTTAGGCGCATTCGCCATCACTCGCTCCATAATGTTTGTGAACGCAGCGCTTATTGCGAAGTGGGCGGCCACACGCAAACGCGCCAAGGTTGATCAGTCCGATCAACCCAACATCTTCCTCTCGAGCCCTTGCCGTTCATTCGGCGCGATCTCGCCGAAACCGCTCATCCTGGGCCCCAACTCAGGTAGTGAACGACGACTGCTTCGACAGGCACGTTACAACGAAGTCGCCTGCGATACGACACTCGACCCCTCCCGGCTAGGGCGAGTGATCGTGCGCAAAGGATCGGCGTGGAGCGCCGTGACGGCGGGGCGGCCAGTTCAACTGTTCTCGTTTAGGACGACGCTTCGTTTTGACGAACTATTCGATTTGCGCGCAGTATTTGGCCATGGCGAATATTGAGCAAATGGCGCGCGACATACAGCGTCACTATCCGCGCATCTATATCGCGTGCCACGTCGATCATCGCGCCCGACGAGGGCAAGGGCCGACAATCAGCGCGCGTGACCAAACCATCTTGGCGCATGTGCCCAATGCGGGCGTGCGGCCGCAAGCGTTGGCAGCGCATTTGAAGGTGACGCCATCGACCATGTCTGCGGCCTTGAAGCGGCTGACCGCAATGGGGTTCATCACCATGGCGCCGGAAGCCAAGGATGCGCGCGCCAAGGTCGTTCGCTTGGCCGATGCGGGGCGCGCCGCCTTGTCACAAACGTCGGTGTTGGAATCTTCGAAGGTGAAAGCAGCGCTCGCGCGGCTGAGCGCGCCCGAGCGCGCCGCCGTCGTCCGCGGTCTGGAGCTGTTGGCGGACGCGGCACAGGCCGCGAGCAAAGGGGGGTAAGGCGTTGTTGAAGTGGGTTCTGATAGTGTTTGGCGGCATCGTGACGCTGGGCGCGGCGATTTACGGTACGGGCGCAATGCTGCCGCGCACGCACATGGCGCGCATTGAGGGTGTGGTGATGAAGTCGCCCGTCGAGGTCGCCGCAATCATTCGCGATGTACGCGCCTATTCGGCGTGGCGGCGCGGCGTCGTTGTGCAAGGCGTCGCCGAAGACGCAGACGCTATCACATACGTTGAAGTGGCGGGAGAAGATCGCATCGCCTACCGGCTGACAGAGCCAGTGCGGGACGGCCAGTTCGTCACCACGATGACCGACCCCAGCCTGCCGTTCGGCGGCCGCTGGACGATCACACTGGCGCCCGAAGGCGCGGGTACGCGCGTTCGCATTCAGGAAGACGGCGAGGTGCGCGATCCCATCTATCGCTTCTTCGCGCACTTCGTGTTTGGCTACACCTCAAGCATGAAGAGTTACGTCGAAAATCTCGGCGCGACGGAAATCGTCGAGCGAGGCACCTAGCTCATGCCGGACACTTCGTTTGAAGAAGGCGCGCGGCGCGTATTTCGGGATCAGGTGCGCGCCCTCTCCCCCGCCACGCTGCTGGACGTGGGCTGCGGTCAGGAGTGGGCCAGCCTAGGGCGTAGCGCGAATTTCGCTGAGCGGCTCGGTCGATGCAATCATACCGTTGGTACCCTTCTCGCTTGATCGGCTCACCATCGCTGCAACCAGTCACTCCCTCCATTGCAACTGAGCGCGCAGACCGCCCAAGGGCGACCGGTCCAGCGTGAGCACACCGCCACTCACCTCCGCGACGTCGCGCGCGATGGCGAGGCCGAGACCGTCACCCTGCGCTGACTCGTCCAATCGCTTGCCGCGACCAAGCGCTTGGGCGATCTCGGCGTCACTTAGACCGGGCCCGTCATCCTCGACACAAAAGCGCGTGCGATCTCCGCTGATGCGCACGAGCAAGCGCGCATAGCGGGCTGCATTCTCCAGCAACGGGCCGGCGAGCTCCATGAGCGCCACCTCCCCAAGCGGAAGAATTGTCCCGCCCAGAGCATTCACAAAACTCAGTCTCTGTCCCGCTTCCGTGCGTTCAACAACCGCGATCAGCCGATCGATGATCGGCCCTGCGGACTTGTGCTCTGCATCGTGCTCCGCAGCGATACGCGTGCGGGTGAGCTCCCGCTCGACCGCGCCGCGTGCCGCTTCGATGGCGCGATCAAGACCATCGGCAGCGTCAGTCGCGCCCGCTTCGCGCGCGCGCCTCGTCTGCGCAGCAAGCGCGGCCAGCGGCGTCTTGAGAGAATGCGCGAGATCACTCGCGCGGCGGCGCGCTTGTTCGGTATCGCGCTGACGGGCATCGGCGAGTGCATTGATTGCCTGCGCGAGTGGCGCGACTTCGGTTGGATAGTCCGCTTCATGCAGGCGGGCGCCCGCATGACCCTGCATGTCGCCAAGCGCCGAGCGTACATCTCCAAGCGGCCTCAACCCAAGTTGCACCTGCGCCCAGGCCGCGCCCGCCAACACCGCCCACAACAGCACAAGGAAGAGTCCAAGATCGCGCGAAAAGTCGCCGCGCGCCGCGGTGACCGCCGCGTGATCTGCGCCCAGCATCACAAGTATAGGCGCCCCGCCCTCGCCCAACGAGACCTCCCGTGCAACGAACACGAGCTTCTGGCCAAACGGCCCGCCAACATCGCCTGTTGTCCAAACATTGACGCTGACGCTCTCATTGGGCGCCATCGCCTCGTCCCACAAAGAGCGGGAACGGAGCGCGGCGGCGCCTTCGCTGACTTGCCAGTAAAGCCCGCTGGACGGTCGATCAAAGCGCGGATCGAATGGCTCGAGCTCTAGCGCAAGCTGGCCGTCCGCTCCGCGGGTGAGCCCGGATACAATGTCCCGCCCATGTTGAATCAGATTGGCTTCGAGGCCGCGTTCGACATGCGCTTCGAACAGATAGCCCATCGCAAGCCAGGCGAGCGCCAGAGCGGCGAAAATTGCGGCGCCAGCGCCCGCAAGCAGACGCCAGCGCAGCGAACGCGCGATCATGTCTCGCTCAACGCATAGCCAAAACCGCGGCGCGTCTGAATGATATCAGCGCCAATCTTTCGGCGCAGGCGCGCAACCAAAGCCTCGATGGCGTTGGCGTCCGCGGCGCCATCGGCGCCGTGCAAGTGTTCAGCCAATTCACCGGCGGAGACAACGCGGCCCTTTTGGTGCGCCAGATAATCGAGCATCCGGTATTCAAGTGGCGACACCTTTTGTAGCGCGCCACTGACCGCCACGCTCATGCGCCGCGTGTCCAAGGTGAGCTTGCCTACCGTCAGCACGGCCGCCACGTGCCCGCCTGCGCGGCGCACCAGCGCGCGCACGCGCGCAGTCAACTCGCCCAGTTCAAATGGCTTGCCGAGATAGTCGTCGGCGCCGGCTTCGATGCCATCGACCTTTTCGGTCCAGGCGCCGCGCGCCGACAGGATGAGCACTGGAAAAGATCGGTGAGCCGCGCGCCACTTCTTGAGCACGCTCAGCCCATCGAGCTTGGGCAACCCAAGGTCCAGAATGACGGCGTCAAAGTCCTCGGTGTCGCCCAAGAACCATGCCGCTTCGCCGTCAGAGGCCTGCTCGACCAGAAAGCCCGCGTCCTGAAGCGCCAGGACGACATCGGCGGCGATGTCAGCATCGTCCTCAACCAACAAGATCCGCATCAGTGCTCGTCTTCTACATCAAGGAGCGCGCCAGTGCGCGCATCGAGCGTGACTTTGCGAACTCGGCCGCTACGAGCAAGAATCTCGATCTCATAGACCAGCCGCCCATGCTCGCGTTCGATCTCGACCTCCAGGACTTCGCCCGGAACAGCTCTGAGCGCCAAGGGAAGAATTTGAGCGAGCGAAAGCGCCTCCCCCTGTTCATAGGCTTCGCGCGCTTCGTCATGGTCCCCGCCACGCCCGCGCCCACGCTTCGCATCGGCCCCGGGCGGGACCAACGCGGCAGCAAAGGCAGCCACAATGAGAAGGCGGCGATTGAGACCCATAGACCTTCCATCCTGCCCTCCCGAACCTGACGCAATGCTGACGGCGCCTGTCACGGGCCTGTCAGTGAGCATTTCGCATGACGGGGACGAGCCGACGCCCCCATGGCGTCATCCAAGAGGGACCTTATCATGACCGTTCGCCATATCGCCGCTGCTGCGTGCCTTTTTCTGGCCGCGCCTTCGATCGCCGCAGCACAAGCACAGCCCACCAGCGGATCGTTGCTTTCACTGAGTGCGATCGAAGAGAGGCTCACCGCCGATGGCTTCCGCGTCATCGAAATCGAGCGCTATCCCAATTCGGTGGAAGTGAAGGGCTATGAGCGCGCTGGTCAGTGCATTGAGATGCATCTCGATCCACGCACTGGCGCAGTCCTGCACCGCGAACGCGATGATGATTGCGGTCGCTCCGACCGTTCCGACGATCATCATCGCCGGGGTGGGGATCACTAAGCAGCGTGCGCGGGGGAGGAGACGATGAAAGCAAAACTGTTTGCGCTTGCGGCGCTGGCGGCATCGGGCTCGGCGCACGCCGAACCCGGTGGGACCTCGAATGTTTATGGTCCGACTGTTCACCGCGGCGAAAGCGAGCTTGAGTATCGGGCGGCCTATTTTGATGGCGGCGGTCTGGGCGGCGCGCAACGCCATCGCGCCGAAGCAGGCTACGCCTTCACCGATTGGTGGCGTCCAGCACTGGTGCTCAAAGCCGCCGATGCGCCTGGCGCTTCGACGGAGCTCACCGCGGTCGCGATTGAGAACGTGTTCGACTTCACCGCCACCCGTACCTGGCCCGTGCACTTCGGCGGCTATGTCGAATACTCGTTCGGCCAGAACGGACGCGACGATGCGCTCGAGCTCAAACTGCTCGCAGAACGCCAGCAAGGCCCGCTGACGCTGCGCTTCAATTTGATCGCCGAGCGGCCCATTGGCGGGGTTTCCGATGAATGGGAGCACGCCTACGCAGCGCGCGCCATGTGGCGCACATCAGAGCGCTGGGCCTTCGGCTTTGAAGGCTTCGGCGAACCAGAAGCGCAGGCGCACTATTGGGGGCCGCGCGCCAGTGCGCTCTTCGGCGGCGCCAGCATCGCGCTCGGCTATCTCGCTGGCTTCGATGAGGCCGGCGCCGATAGCCAACTCCGCATCGCTCTCGAACTTGAACATTAAGGGCTGATCATGACTGCTTCCGAAACCGCCGAGCGCCGGGTTCAGGTGTGGGACCTGCCGACACGCTTGTTTCACTGGAGCCTGCTCGCGCTCGTCCTCGTCGCCTGGTTTACCGGCGAAGAGGAAGGCGCCGCGGCCCTGGTACATCGCTATGCCGGCGAAGCGATCGCGGGCCTAATCGTCTTTCGCCTAATCTGGGGCTTTGCCGGCGGCGAACGCGCGCGCTTTGACGATTTCGCCGCTGGCCCTTCAGCCATCATCGCACACATGCGCGATCTCTTCTCGCGCCAGCCCAAACGCTACCTCGGGCACAACCCGCTCGGCGGCGTTGCGGTGTTTCTGTTGCTCGCCATTGTCGCGGGCGTCGTCGTCACAGGCTTGTTCAGCGGCGACGAGGGTAATGCTGGGCCCTTCGCCGGCCTCTGGGGCATCGAACTCTCCAACGCGCACGAAGTGCTGTTCCGCGTGCTGCAGGGACTGGCCATCATCCACGTGCTTGGGGTCTTGGTGGAATCCTTAAAGGCCAAAGATGCGCTTGTGCCCGCCATGATCACCGGATCGAAGCGCCGCCGCGCCGATGAGCCTGGCGTGGACGCCAAACGCGCTAGCATGATTGCGCTCATCGTGGCGCTGGCAGCCGGCATCGCCATCAGTTTCGCACTACTGACACAACCGTCGGCGAACGTTCGGGTTGGTTCAGAAATCGATGAACGGCATTTCGAAAGCGGAGATCACTAGTGTCCGTTTCGGGCCAACCTAGGTCATCACGTCAATTTTCGCGACCGGCCTACTCTCTCAACGACGGTCAGCGACTTAGCGCAAACGGCAACGACGCGATCTCGCCGCAACCAGTCAGTCCCTCCATTGCACCTGAGCGCGCAGACCGCCCAAGGGCGACCGGTCCAGTGTGAGGACGCCGCCACTCACCTCCGCGACGTCGCGCGCGATGGCGAGGCCGAGACCGTCACCCTGCGCCGCCTCGTCCAATCGCTTGCCGCGACCAAGCGCTTCAGCGATCTCGGCGTCACTTAGACCGGGCCCGTCATCCTCGACGCAAAAGCGCGTGCGATCTCCGCTGATGCGCACGAGCAAGCGCGCATAGCGGGCTGCATTCTCCATCAACGGGCCGGCGAGTTCCATAAGCGCGACCTCGCCAAGCGGAAGGATTGTGTCGCCCATAGCATTCTCGAAAGTCAGTCTCTGTCCCGCTTCTGTGCGCTCAACAACCGCGATCAGCCGATCGATGATTGGGCCCGCGGCTTTGCACTCGGCGTCGTGCTCGGCGGCGATTCGGGTGCGTGTGAGCTCCCGCTCGACCGCGCCGCGCGCCGCTTCTACGGCGCGGTCAAGACCATCGGCGGCGTCCGTTGCGCCCGCCTCGCGCGCGCGCCTTGTCTGCGCCGCAAGCGCGGCCAGCGGCGTCTTGAGAGAATGCGCGAGGTCACTCGCGCGGCGGCGCGCGAGTTCAGTATCGCGCTGACGCGCGTCGGCGAGCGCATTGATTGCCTGCGCGAGCGGCGCGACCTCGGTTGGATAGTCCTCTTCCTGCAGGCGGGCGCCCGCATGACCCTGCATCTCGCCGAGCGCCGCGCGTACATCGCTAAGCGGCCTCAGCCCAAGTTGCACCTGCGCCCAGGCCGCGCCCGCCAACACCGCCCACAACAGCAGAAGGAAGAGTCCAAGATCGCGCGAAAAGTCGCCGCGCGCCGCGGTGACCGCCTCATGATCTGCGCCCAGCATCACAAGAATGGGCGCGCCGTCTGCGCCGAGTGAAACCTCCCGTGCGACAAACACGAGCTTCTGGCCAAACGGCCCGGCCACGTCGCCTGTTGTCCAAGCATTGGCGCTGACGCTCTCATTGGGCGCCATCGTCTCGTCCCACAAGGAGCGGGAACGGAGCGCGACGGCGTCTTCGCTGACTTGCCAGTAAAGCCCGCTGGATGGTCGTTCAAAGCGCGGATCAAATGGTTCGGGCTCTAGCGCGAGCTGGCCGTCCGCTCCGCGCGTGAGCCCGGCTACAATGTCCCGCCCGTGCTGAATCAGATTGGCTTCGACACCGCGCTCAACATGCGCCTCAAACAAATAGCCCATCGCGAGCCAGGCGAGCGCCAGAGCGGCAAAAATTGCGGCGCCAGCGCCCGCAAGCAAACGCCAGCGCAGCGAACGCGCGATCATGTCTCGCTCAACGCATAACCAAAACCGCGACGCGTCTGGATGATATCGGCGCCAATCTTTCGACGCAGCCGCGCAACCAACGCTTCGATGGCGTTGGCGTCCGCGGCGCCATCGGCGCCGTGCAAGTGTTCAGCCAATTCACCAGCGGAGACAACGCGGCCCTGTTGGTGCGCCAGATAATCGAGCATCCGGTATTCCAGCGGCGACACCTTTTGCGGCGCGCCATCGACCGCCACGCTCATGCGCCGCGTATCCAAGGTTAGCCTGCCCACCGTCAGAACGGGCGCTGCGTGCCCGCCCGCGCGGCGCACCAGCGCACGCACGCGCGCAGTCAACTCGCCCAGTTCAAATGGCTTGCCGAGATAATCGTCGGCGCCGGCTTCAATGCCGTCGACCTTTTCGGTCCAAGCGCCGCGCGCTGAAAGGATAAGGACAGGGAACGATCGGCCCGCCGCGCGCCACTTCCTGAGTACGCTCAGTCCATCGAGTTTGGGCAGCCCAAGGTCAAGAATGACGGCGTCAAAATCCTCGGTGTCGCCCAAGAACCATGCCGCTTCGCCGTCAGAGGCCTGTTCAACCAGAAAGCCCGCACCCTGAAGCGCCAGGGCGACATCGGCGGCGATGTCGGCATCGTCCTCAACCAACAGAACCCGCATCAGTGCTCGTCTTCCACTTCAAGGAGCGCGCCAGTGCGCGCATCGAGCGTCACTTTGCGAACTCGGCCGCTGCGCGCAAGAATCTCGATCTCATAGACCAGCCGCCCATGCTCGCGTTCGATCTCGACCTCCAGGACTTCGCCCGGAACAGCTCTGAGCGCCAAGGGAAGAATTTGAGCGAGCGAAAGCGCCTCCCCCTGTT
>JAKFYF010000081.1 GCA_021731005.1 Hyphomonadaceae bacterium | reverse complement strand
TCGCGGCTGTCATTGCGAAGGATGAAGTATCCCGCGCTCTGGGAGACGCCGCCGGGCGTGACCGAAGCCCATGGGTCTATGACGGCGAGCCCCTCGACCTCAGCGGCCACGCGCTCAACAGGCGCCGCGTGCGGTTCGTGCGGCGAGAAGTAGGTTGTCATGAAGGCGGTCGTCGCCAGCACCCCAAAAAGCAGGACAAACTCTGCCCGGATAACTCCACGAAACCAAGAAACGCCGTCCGGGCGTTTGAGGCGCGGCGTCAAGACGAGCTTGTTGAACACGGCCAGCGCAAGCACGGCTAGCGCAATGACCGCCTTCAGGAGCAGCGCCCGGTCGTAACTCCGCGACAGGTCCGGACTGAACGCCAGCAGCAATGCCGCCGTCAGGACACCCGCCGCAAAGAGCGCGGCGACAATCCAGATCGCGAGCGTGCTGAAGCGTTCAACAAGCTGCTTGAACTGTTCAAGCGGAAGGCGACCACTGCCGCGCAGAAGGAGCCAAAGTCCTCCGACCCACCAAGCTGCGGCGCCAAGATGCGCCATCATCACGACCGCCAGCACAGGGCCGCGCGCGGCAGCGTGACCGGTCAAAGCAAAGCCGCCGAGAACAAGCACCGCAGACGCTAGCGCCGGCAGGCGGCGCGAACTTAGGATAAGCCCCACGCCGCCTGCGCAGTGCAGCGCCAAACCCGCTCCGATTGGAGACAGGAAGATCGCACCAAGCGTGCCCGCGTCCCAATAGCCGCCAAGCCGCATGACAAGGATCGCGGCGCTCGCCAGAGCCGCCGCCACAACCAAGGCGCCAGCGGCGCGGCCAGCCTGTCGCACCAGCACTTCTCCCTCAGATCCGCTTTCCTTAGCCAGGCTGGCGCGTGCGAGCGCAATTCCGGCGCCGCTGAGACCTGCGGCGTAGAGCAATGTCTTGGCGATTGCGGCAAGCGCTTCGAACATGCCTCACCGATTGGGCGGGCGGACGACGAGTATGATCGAACCTTCGACTGGATGACCATCGCGCGACAATGCGCGCCAACGCAGTTCATTGCGCCCCGCCACGAGCGCGGGCGCGGTAATTGTAAACGTCGTCGCGCTGCCCGAAGGCGTGAACGAGAGCCGCCGCTCACTGCTTGCCGTCACAAGCGCCACGGACGTAAGGCGCGTCGGCTCGCCGAATGTCATCGTGACTTGCTCCGGCGACCGGGTGAGCACTGCGCCGGAGGCCGGCGAAGTGCTTTGTAGAGTCGTGTGCGCCGCGGCTGGCCCCGTCATCATCAACAGCGCCAGAAGGGCCCCAAGAAAACGCTTCATCGCCGTCTCTCCTCTTCCGTCCACGGATCGGCATAGCGCGGATCGCGCAAGAATTGTTCATCCGTCAGCGATTGCAGGAAAGCGATCAGATCCGCGCGTTCCTGGGCGCTCATCTCGAAGCCCGGAAGAAACGAGCTCTTGAGCGGATTGTCGCGGCCAACGCCCGCGTTTGGCCCGCTCGCGATTGTACGTCCGCCGGCGGCGTAATGATCGATGACTTCGTCCAGCGTCGCAATCGAGCCGTCATGCATATAGGGCGCAGTCACCGCCACGTTGCGTAAACTCGGCGCTCGAAAGCGGCCCATATCCTCGGGGCGTCCCGTGATCTCGGCAATCCCGGTATTGTTGGCGGGATAAGCCCCTCGCCCATCGATGTTGTAGAGACCCGTATTGTGAAAAGCGCGTTCGCCGATCCGGTTGCGCTCGTGCAGGACAGTATCCGAGAAGTGCAGACCGTTATGGCAATGATGGCATTCGAGGCGTTCGCTGAAGAAGAGCGCCTCCCCGCGAATAACGGCGTCGGAAACGGCGTTGACGTCGCCTTCATAGCGATAGCGATCGTAAGGCGACCTTACGGAGATGATGGTGCGCTGAAACGCGCCGAGCGCCCGCGTGATGGTGGCGAGCGAAATCTCGCCGCGCGCTTCGGGGAAAGCCTCAAGGAAGAGACGCCGGTAGATGCGCTCGCTCTGAAGCCGTGCGCGGACTTCTTCGTCCATCCCCGCAAGCCCCAGTTCGACCGGCTCCTGGCCAATCAATGGAACCAGCGCTTGCTGCTCCAGCGAGTGCATGAGCGGGTTGGCCCAGGTTAGCACCGGTTGATATCCGGCATTGGCCAGCGACATCGAATTGCGCGCTGTGTGCTGCCCCGTCACGCCAGGCGAGGTCGCGCGTCCATCGGTAAAGGCTAACTCCTGGCGATGACAGCTCGCGCATGACATCGTCCCATCCCGTGACAGGCGCGTGTCGTAGAAGAGCCGTCGCCCGAGTTCGACCTTCGCCGGCGTCGTCGGATTGCCCTCCGGCTCCAACGGCGCCGGCGTCCACGAAGGAAGGCCGAAATCATAATGGCTTTGCACATAGCCGCCGAGCTCGCGCAGGCCGCCGCTGGCCGCCCATCCGGTCAGGAGCGACGCCGCCAACAAGACTGCGAGAGCACGGCCCCACCGCATGTCAGTTCGCCGTTGCCGTTCGTACAAAGCGCTGACCGCGCGAGGCCTGACCACGGAAGCTCAGCCCAAGACGATCCATGATGGCGACACAATCGTCATCATCGGCCGTGGACATGCACCCGGACGCACTGCCGGGATGGTTGATCGTGACATCCGTATTGGCGAGAAGCGCCGCGAGGTCGAGCACAACCACCTGCGTGTGCGCGTCAAACGCGTCGAGACGATAGCTCGGCCGATTGGGAGAGGCGCACGGCGTCTCCGGCGGCGTGCGGGGCGATCCCTCGCCACAATCGACGCTGCCGAGATGGATGGAGAAACCGCTGGCCCCGTGACCCATCTGTGCGGCGCCTGGCGCGCGACCCGTCTCAAGATCGATCGTTGTGAACTTGTAGCCATAGCGCCAGGGCCAGGTCAGCGCCGAGAAGTTGAGCGGCGCCGGCGCGATGGTCGGGTCCTGGTGGTTGAGGTCGACCGGCACGCCGAGATCGAAAGCGAGCCCGACATAATCGCCGGCGGGCGCGCGACCCTGCACTGACGTGTGCGTCTGCACGTTGCCATTGCAATTGCCGCTCGCGTTCTCGAAGTCGAGCAGCGCGACGCGATCGCTCTGGAAGGCGCCGTCCGGCGTCAGTTGCAGCGGCGTCTCGGCGCCGGCGCGAGAGATCAGGCGGACGTTCGACACATAAACGCGGAAGTCCTGCAACGCGACGGACGCCCCCGATGCGCCGATCCCGGTCAACGCTTGCCCGCAGCGAATAGCGCTGTCTCCGGCGCGGGCATCGAACCGGATCGTGACATCCCGGTGGCCCTCGCTTGACGGCGGCGTGCTCGCGCATGCCGTGACGGCCAACATCGCGGCGAGCATTGTGATCAATCTGAGTTTCATGGTGTCCTCTTATGTCGCAATTTCGCGCGCAACGTCGCGCACCTGGCCTGGAAATGGCGCCACCATGGCCTGGATCATCGCCCGAACGTGGATGGGCGCTGTGTGAATGGAGCCCGCGTTGAACGGCGGGTGCGGATCGTATTCGCACATGAGCTGCACGCCTTCCGCATAGGTGCGGTCACGCATCTCAGCCAGCATCTGCAGGCCAAAGTCGAGGCCCGCGGTAACACCCGCTCCAGTGATGCGATTGCGGTCTTTGACAATGCGCGCGTCGACAGGCGTGGCGCCGAACTCGCTCAAGGCTGAGAGCCCGCCCCAATGGCATGTCGCGTTGTACCCGCGCAACAAGCTGGCGGCGCCAAGTATGAGCGAGCCCGTGCATACTGAAGTGACGTATCGAGCGCGCGATCCACGATCAGCCATCCAATTGCGCGTCTCATCGTCTCGCATGGCGGCCAGCGTGCCATCCGTGCCGCCCGGCGCGAAGAGAACGGTGAGGTCGCGCGGTACTTCCTCGAATGTTGCGGTCGGCACCATGGTGACGCCGGTATCGCTCGTGATCGGATCGCGCGTCTTCGCCACCAGATGGACCTTGGCGCCCATCAGCGACGAGAACATGTATTGCGGCCCGATCAGGTCGAGGATCGTCATGCGCGGATAACAGAGCATGGCGATCTGGTTATCCTGGGTCCAGGACGCCGGCATGTCACTCATGTCGTGGACGACCGGCCCTTCCGGCGTTTCGCCAACGCCGGAGGAGGTTTGCGTTTGCCCGCGCGAGCACGCCGACGCCGCAAGCGGCGCCAGCATGGCTGCGATCAGCGCAGCGCGGCGATCAAGATTGGTCATCGTCTTCTCCTCAAAATTCAGTGCGCAGGGCCGCCTGCTTCTTGAGCAAAGGCCAAACTGGGGGCGATGCAAAGCGCCGCGGCGCTGGAGAGCAGAAGATATTTCATGTGAGTTCCTTGCGTGTGGCTTGCGTTTTCTTGGTTGATCTCATGCGGCTCGCGCGCCTGCCCGGCAGCGACGGTTGTTTGGCTCAATCCGGAGACAAGCGTTGTAGCTTTCGTGAGCGGCCTCCGCGCGGCCGGCGCGCGCTTGCGCGCGCGCAAGGTTTTCCCATCCCGAGGCCGAGCCCGGATAAGCGGCCACCACGAATTCCAGGATGCGCGCGCTGACATTGGGATCGCTGCCATTCTCAAGCAGCCATTGCGCGGTTTCGATCATCCCCGGCTCTGCAATCATCTCGCGATCGTGGCCCGCGGCGCTTGCGAACATGGCGGGATAGTCCGCCATCGCCGCCGGAACACCGCGGTCCATGATGGTGTTGAACAGGCGATAGACCGCCCAGTCGCGCGGATCGCGATAGACATAGCCCGGCACGCTCTTCACCGCATCGCTGGAAGCCTGAAGCCGTAGGACTTCGGGCTCCAGAGCGCGCCACTGATCGTACTCCATATGAATGGCCGCCCGGCGCGCGGTATCGATGTCGGTGAGGCGCGCCACCATGTAAAGCGCCCCGTCTATGCCCGCCGAGATTCCTCCGCTCGTAACGATATCGCCGCTATCGACGATGCGACGATCATTGTGCACCACCGTCGTCGGCGACATCCATCTTAGGAGATCGACGGCGCCGTGGTGGGTTGTAACCTCACGCCGGTCCATCAAGCCCGCGCGCGCCAGCACCGTGGCGCCGTTACAAACAGAGAGAATGAGCGCGCCCTGCGCGTGGGCGTCACGCAGCCAGGCCAACGCCGTTGGGCTCTCGAAGATTGGCGTTGGATCGCCGCCTGGAACAACTATGATGTCTGGACGCCGCCAAGTGCGAATTGTTCGCTCTGGCGTAATGGTCACGAAACCCTGGCTGACGATGGGCCTGCGGCTCAGGCCAATTGTGTGAACGTTGAAGCGGCTGTGGCCGTTGGCGTCCATCGCGACCGCGAAGGTCTCCCCGGGGCCGGCGAAATCAAGAAGCTCGACGCCTTCAAAAACAAGAACCGCCACTTCAAGCTGTCGCGGCGCGGGCGTTGCGCCGTCGCCGTGCTGCGCTAACGCGCCAGGCCCGATACCCGCAGCCACCACCATTGCGCAGAGGGCCAGCGCAATTGCGTGCACAAACCTAAGCATCCTCATCTCCAATCTCCTCAATATTCAACACGCAGGGACGCAAGGAGCGAGCGCGGCGCGCCAAAGCCCACGCCGCTGTCACGAGAGCCCGCTGTCGTGTGGTAGGTTTCGTCGAAGACGTTATCGAGATTGAGCTGGAACGAGGCGTCGCGTCCACCAATATCGAAATTGTATCGTCCCATGAGGTTCACCGTGGCGTAGCCCGGCAGCGTGAACGTATTGGCGTTATCGCCCTCACGCTCGCTTCGCGCCACAACGCCCGCGCCGACATCCCATCCTTGCAGCGCACCGTCTTGGAACTCATAGGTCGTCCAAATCGCGCCGCTGTGTTCGGGGACGCCGAACAAGCGATTACCTGTGTTGCCTGGCAGAATGACGCCGCCCGACGCCACCGCGTCTCGGGTGATCTCTGAGTCGATGTAGGCGTAGTTGGCGATAAGCCGCCAACCGGGCGCCAACTCACCCGCCACATCGAGCTCAAGCCCACGGTGCCGCACTTCACCGACCGCGACCTGGAAACCGGCAGCGGCTTGAACCGGATCAGGGTCGGCGACGGCGAGATTTTGCTTGGCAATGTCGAATAGGGCCGCCGAGGCGACAATGCGGCCGCCGGAAAATTCAGTCTTGGCGCCGATTTCCCACTGCTCAGCGGTCTGCGCGGGCAGCAGCGCACCATCGGCATTGCGTCCGTTGGAGCGGCCGAAGTTCTCGACATAATTCGCGTAAAGACTGAATTCCGGACGCGGGCGCCAGAGCACGCCAAACCTTGGCGTTGTAGCGTCTTCGTCCGCGGAATTAGCTGTCAGCGTGGGTGGGTCGCCGAACAGGCTCTCACTCAGCGAACTGCGCGACTCCGTGTCGTCGAAACGAACCCCAGCAAGCAGGAAGACATTTCCCGGAAGCTCGATCTGATCCTGGATGTAATATCCGCGCCACGTATCTCGAATGCTTTGGTCCGAACGATAATCCGGCGCACTGAGCGCGTTTGGGTCGACCGGCGTATGCACCGGATTGAACATGTCGATCGGATCGAAAAAGAAATTGAATTGGAAAACGTTGTCATTGCGATCGCGAAGATAATCCGCGCCGACTAGTAATGTGTGCGACAACGCGCCAGTCTCGAACTCCCCCACAAGTTCGAGCGAGGCATAGTCGCTTGAACCGTCGCCGTCCGTGCCGACTAGGAAGCGATAGACTTCACAGCTTGCAAGCGAACATGCAAGCGGATCCACGAGTCCTCCGATCGATGCTTGTGTCGGGATGTCGAAGCTTAGATCGTCATGGTCGTACTTGAATGTGATGCGCCAGGCATCGGAGAAGGCGTGCGCAAGCGAGAAGGTCGTGCGCGTGTCGGTCGTGTCCATGAACGAGCCCGCCTCGCCTAAATTGCGCGCTCGAGGCAAGTCTATCGGGCCATCGCCGATCACCGGGTTGAGGTAGTCCAACGGATCGCGGCTATCGAGGTACTCAATCTCCAACAGCGCGCGCGTTTGGGGGCCGATGTTCCACTGCAAAACGGGTGCGAGGAACGTGCGCTCGTTCTCGCGGAACTCACGGAACGAGCCCGCCTGTTCGTAGGCGCCGTTCAGCCGGTAAAACAGCGCGCCCCCCTCGCCCAGAGGTCCGGACAAATCCAGAGTGCCGCGAGAGAACTCCTCAGAACCCACCTGCAATTCCGCGGACGCATAGGCTTCGCCAAGCGGCCGCTCGGGCACGATGTTGATGAGCCCTCCCGGCTCCAGGCGCCCATAGAGCACCGCCGCCGGCCCTTTGACGACCTCAATGCGTTCGACATTCGCGGTTTCGCGCGGCCCCATAAGAAGTCGGCCAGCGCGCGCACGCACGCCGTCGCGGTAGAGATCGCCGGTTTGAAATCCGCGAATCTGGAAAAAGTTCTCGACGCCTTGGCCGTCAACGAGCGAAACCCCTGACACATTCTCAAGCGCTCGATCAACGCGCACCGCGCCTTGATCATCAAGGACAGCGCGTGGAACCACTTGCACGGCCGTGGGCGTTTCCATGAGCGGGGTCGGCGTGCGCGTAGCGGCGCTGGCATTGCTCGCTTGATAATCTGGCCCTGTGCGTTGGCCAATCACGACAATTGTGTCGACGCCGACTCGATCCACTTCCTGAGCCATGGCAAGAGATGGCGTGAAGCATAGGGCCGCAACCGAGAGAAAGAGAGAGTGCTTCATAGGTTATTCCTTTCGAAATGAATTCAGGCCGCGCTTCTGGCGAAGCCGGTTTTGCGTTGATCGAGGGCGTTCTCGAGGGCTTGGGCGAAGGCTGCACGCTCGGGCGGACTGAGTGCTGTGGCGAGACGCACGTAGCGGCGGCGCACGCGGACGAAGACGGCCTGGCAGCCGAAGTCGCGGTCGATGCGCCGCTCGACATGCGCCCAGGTCGGGTCGATGCGCTCGCTGGCGACGACCCTGCCCCGATCCCAGTTCTCGACGATGAGTGCATTGTCGGTGAGCTGGACGCGCTCGGATTGCTCGGAGAGACGCTTGGCGCACCAATAGAGCGCTGCGACCGCGAGCAGCGCTTCGCCGCCGAGAAAGATCGAGGCGGGCCATGCCTCCATGAAGATCATGAAACCGCTGAAGAGGACGGCCGGCGCCAGCAGGCCCGCACCAATCAGCGCAAGCCCGCGCCGGCTGATGGCCTGGTTTGGCGCGATGCGCGCATCGAACCAGACGCGATCGGGATCGGCCATGCTCATGACCGCCTCCGTTCAATCACGCGCACGAGACTGAGCGGCAGATAGGCCAGCAAGCGGCCCCAAGCGGTTTTCAGATGCGGCGCAATCCATCGTGCGGCGTTGCGCAGCAAGGGCGAGAGCCGCTTCAGCGCTGCCGGGAGAAATGGCAGCGCGATGGCCAGACCGGCGCCGACCACCGCACCCGTGATGTCGGCGAGGTGAAATCCAATAGCGCCGGCCATGATCGGATTGGCAATCCGCCAGAATAAGTCGGCGCCATTCGATATCGGCGCATGATGTGCACGCGCTTGCGCGCTGGTTTGTCCTGTCATGAAAGCTCACAGTCGAAATGATGCGGCGGCGCTTACGCGCACGCCTGCCCTGCGGCGTTCAGGCCGCGGTTTGAGACATCATCAGACTGTGAGCGGAGGTCCGGTGGACCAGGGCGGCGGTGCGGCAAGGCCGCGGCCGGGCGCAACCGCGATCGCGCGCGGGAGGGCGGCGGACGCGAGACGGAAGACAAAAGGCAAGGACGCCGGTTGCTCTGGCGCAGAGAGCGCCGCCGCAACAGCAAAGACGCAGGGCGCATCGGCGCCAGGCGCGCTCTTGGAAGGCGCGTCGTTCTGGTTCGTTGAACCCGGATCAACGACGACGCCTGTCGTCAGGTCCATGACGAGTTCGGCGGGTCCATGACCGGAGCACAAGGTCACCGTGATGAAGCGTTGATCCTGGCTCGGCGTGAACATGTAGCCGGCCGGAACGAGCGCACGCACAACCATCGCCAGCAGCGCGAACGCTGCAAGCGCCTGGGCGAACCCAGTTCTATGGTGGCGTAGCCCCCGCAACATGCCCTCACTTATGACGTGGAATCCCGTTAACGCGCAAGCGCTCCAATGTCGCGCCTCTTCCCCGGGGCGGCGATTGGGTCGGAGAGCCGGCGGATGACATCTACGGTCAGGCGAACGCAAATGAGAGCGAGTATCGCGCGATCAACCTCGACCGCTAGGATTGCGCTTAAGCCGAACGAAGATCAGGCCTTGAGCCGCCAAGAGCCGTCCGGGCTGCGCGAGAAAACCGCCATGTTGCCTGCGCTAAAATCCGGATCACGATCGCCGAGATCGAAGAACCAGGCAAACCCTTGGCGTACGCGCCAGTAACTCACCTTTGTTTCGTCGATGCCCAGCGGCCCGCACGCAACGACGGGACGGCCCTCGAAAAGTCTTGCGCGCGCTTGTGCGCTGGGCGCGATCAGCAACGCATCCGCTGGCCAGCCTTCGCGTTCGGCCGGAACGATCTGACACGATCCGCGATCGCGCGCAGGCAGCTCAGCGATGGCGGCGTTTAGCGCGCCTTGTGGATCAGGATCGGTTCCGTAGAGCGCAACAACAATGCGCCCTCTCGCAGCGTCGCCGTAGACGGCGGAGCTTCCATAAGAAATCTCGGCGCGGTGCGCGCCGCCAGCGTATTCGAGAATCGTTTCAACGCCTCCACACGTGGCGGCGCGATAGAGCAAGGCCTCGTCGCCCGGCAACATGATTTCCTTCACGCTCCAAGTGCAGTTTTCGAGTTCGGGCGTGCGCACATCAGGATCGGAGACAAGCAATGCACTCGCTTCGCTCTGGCAGAGCCCCGTTCCGGAGAGGCGCGTGCTTCCGTCAGCGCATGCGACAGGCGCGTCTGAGGCGCCGGAAGCGGATTGCTCCGCCGCCGGACCGCATCCTGCGAGCAGAGTAAGCGAAATCGCAACGCACAAGAAACGCATGAGCCCCACCTCATTCCAACGAGTCCGGGATCGCACGCCGCGCGCAGGCGGACAAGGTTGGCGCGCCCAGTCAGCCCCAAAGGCGCTTGCCGCCCGCCCTGGCAATGTCGGCTGCAAGCTCTTCCACCATCTCGCGCTTGTCGGCGGCGCGAAGGTCCTGGCCTTCCAGCGCCATGGTGTGAAACGAGGCGGCGAGTTCGCGTTGCGCCGCAGCGGTCGCAGCCTCTTTCACCATCGCATCGAGGCTCTGATTGGGGACCAGCGCATAGACCAGCGTGCAAT
The DNA here is from genome assembly GCA_021731005.1 of Hyphomonadaceae bacterium. Taxonomy (GTDB): domain Bacteria; phylum Pseudomonadota; class Alphaproteobacteria; order Caulobacterales; family Aquidulcibacteraceae; genus Vitreimonas. Next base: position 41,603 of record JAKFYF010000081.1, on the reverse strand, counting down.
CGAGCGCTTCAGCGGCGCGCCTCAAGGTGGCGAGCGTGATGGCGCCTTTCGCTTCGTTCTTCTCAAGCTCGGAAAGGCTCGCCGGGCGGATGCCCAGGCGGCGCGCCAATTGAGCGCCGGTAAGGCCCAGGGCGTCGCGAAGGGCGCGGACCCAGCCCATAGGGGGCGCGGCCCCAAGGCCGGCAAAGGCTTTGAGGCGCTCATCGAGCCGACGGCGGGCCAGGGTCGGGGCGGCTTTCACAGGGTATGACCTTATCTGGTGGTTGTTTAAGATAGGTTATAGCCTGTCTCATTGCAATAAATCGTATGGTTATGTCCTAAGGACGCATGATCCGGGCGTCGCCGCCTGCGGCGGCCGGGCGCTTGTGCTGACGCACGAAGCCGCGCCGCTTCGCCAGCATCAAGAGCGCGTCTTCGCCCTCTGGGCCGCGCTCCCTGACGCGGGTCTCCTGCCATCGTGCGCGCCGGCGTCAAGGGACGGCTTCGCCTCTTCGCCCTGGACGCCGGCTTGCGCGCGATGGCGGCGCGGAAGGTGTCGGGACGTGGGAGCCACGTCCCGTTTTCGTTCGACCTCGCGCCCTGCTCGGGCCGAGGTCGAACATGGGAGCATAAGCAGACCTCCGAATTGGTTTGTCCGCCTCAGTTACCCACCCGACTTTATCGTGTTATATATGGACGGCGTCAGTATTCTATGGCTCTGGTTTCCCCATGCTCACGAGTAAAGCAAAGTACGCCCTTCGGGCCATGATTGATCTGGCCGCGCAAACGGGCGCAGGTCCTCGGCGGCCCTTTTTCATCGGCGATATTGCTGAACGACAGGACATCCCGCGCCGGTTCCTGGAGAACATTCTGCTTGAGCTTCGCAAGCACGGGCTGGTGGTCAGCCACCGCGGCAAGGCGGGCGGCTATGCCCTCGCAAAAGCGCCTGATCTCATTACTTTTGCTGATGTTATCAGGGCAGTAGACGGTCCCGTCGCCCTGACGCCCTGCACCAGCCGCACCGCCTATCAGCGCTGCGAAGACTGCCGCGATGAAGCCATCTGCGCCATCCGCAAGACGATGCTGAAGGTTCGAGACGCCTCCGCTGTCATCTTGGAGGGCATGACGCTCTCCGAGGCCGCTGGGCTCCCGACAAGCCTGAGCGCACACGAAGCCGATCAAAAAGCGGCGAGCGCTGAATAGCCCCCTTCAGCTCCGCTAAACCTCCTCTATAGTTTATTGTCGATTGACTCGGTGTAGTAAACGAACTTAGCTCTGGCGGACCGGGCGGTGAGCCGCCGCAGACGCGAGGGGATCGCGATGAGAGTTCGTGTTGTGTTGGCAGCGAGCGCCGCCGCGTTGGCCCTCACCGCGCCCGCCGCCGCGCAGGAAGGGGCGCCGTGGACGCTCGAAAACGCCGCCGGCGCACCAGACTGGCTCACGCTCAGCGGCAGTTTCCGCACGCGCTATGAAAGCCTCGACGGTCAGTTTCGGCCGGGCCTCGCAGGAAGCGATCAGCTTGTCAGCCTGAGGACCACGCTGTTCGCCGAGGCGCGTCTCGATGATTTCCGGATCGGCGGGGAAATCTTCGACTCGCGCGCCTATGGAGGCGATGCCGGCGGCGCGGCGGGGACGGGCGAAGTTAACGCTCTCGAACTGTCGCAAGCGTATGTCGGCTACCGCTTCAATGACGCGTTTGCAGACGGCGCAAGCGCTGACTTGCAGCTTGGACGCTTCACCATCGATCTGGGCTCGCGCCGTCTCGTCGGCCGCAACAACTTCCGCAACACCACGAATGCGTTCACCGGCGCACGTTTCGATTGGACCAGCGCTGACCAAACGCAGCTCACGCTATTCTACACCCTGCCGCATACGCGCCTGCCTTCGGACAAGGCCTCCATTCTCGACAACGACATCGCGTGGGACGACGAAACGGACGATCTGACATTCTGGGGCGTCTTTTTGGCGGCGCGGAATCTGCCGTTCGGCGCGCGCGGCGAAGCGTTCGTCTTTGGGCTCGATGAAGAAGATTCGGCCGACCGACCCACGCGCAACCGCCACCTGATCACGCCAGGCTTTCGCTTCTATCGCGACCCGGCAGCAGGCCACTGGGATTTCGAGATCGAAGGCGGCGTGCAAAGCGGCGAAACGCGCGGCTCCTCCAGCCCCGCCGATGTGACCGACCTCGATGTCGAGGCCTCCTACGCGCACCTTGAATTCGGCTTTCGCTGGGATGCGCCTTGGGCGCCGCGATTGGCCTTCGAATACGATTACGCCAGCGGCGACGCATCTTCGGCGGACGCTGAGTACGGCCGCTTTGACAGCCTTTATGGCCCACGGCGTCCGGATTTCGGCCCGACGGGCATTTACGGGCCGCTTGGACGTTCAAACATCTCATCGCCAGGCCTGCGTCTCGAAGTGCGTCCCGACGACCGCTGGGACGGCTTCATCTTCTATCGCGCGCTCTATCTCGATGAAGCGCGCGACAGCGTCGCCAATACCGGCATACGCGACGCCAGCGGCGCATCGGGCGATTTCGCCGGCCACCAGATCGAAGCGCGGGCGCGCTACTGGATTGTGCCGCGCGCCCTGCGTCTCGACGTTGGCGCCGCTGCCCTGCTGCAAGGCGATTTTCTTGAGCAGGCCCCGAACGCCACCGGCGAGGGCGACACCCTTTATGGCTACGCCGACATCACCTGGACATTCTGAGGGAGATCGACATGAACCTGCCAAATACATCAGGTCTGCGGCGGCGGATGTTGTTCCCGCTGCTCGGGGGCGCCCTGCTTGCGGTGAGTGCTTGCGGCGCGCCAAGCGACGGGCCGCCAGCGGCAGACACGCAATTGCTCAACGTCTCTTATGACCCCACGCGTGAACTCTATGATGAGGTCAATTCGGTCTTTGCAGCGCAATGGGCGAGCGAACATCCCGGCGAAGCCGGCGTGACCATCGAGATGTCGCACGGCGGCTCAGGCAGGCAAGCGCGCGCGGTCATCGATGGCCTCGAAGCTGATGTTGTGACGCTCGCTGTGCCCTACGACATCGATCAGATCGCTTCGACGGGATTGATCGCAACCGACTGGCAGACGCGTCTGCCGCGCAACAGCGCGCCCTATACCTCGACGATGGTGTTCCTGGTCCGCGCCGGCAATCCTGAGAACATTCGCGACTGGGATGATCTCGTCCGCGACGGCGTCGACGTCATTACGCCGAACCCCAAGACATCGGGAGGCGCGCGCTGGAACTATCTGGCGGCCTGGGGCTATGCGCTTCGTCAGCCGGGCGGCAGCGAGGCAGCCGCACGCGACTTTGTTCGCCGCCTCTACGCCAATGTGCCCGTGCTCGATACTGGCGCGCGCGGTTCGACCACGACCTTCGTTCAGCGCAATATCGGCGACGTGCTCATCACCTGGGAGAACGAAGCGCATCTGGCGCTGAACGAGTTCGGCGAAGGCCGGTTCGAGATTGTCACGCCATCAACTAGTATTCTCGCCGAGCCCTCCGTCGCTTGGGTCGATCGCAATGTCGAACGGCACGGCACGCGAGAGGTAGCCGAAGCCTATCTGCGCTTCCTTTATACACCCGAGGCGCAGGCAATCGCGGCGCGCCGCTTCTTCCGGCCTTCCGACCCGGAAGTGCTCGCGCGGCACGCCGATCAATTCCCGGCCCTGGAATTGTTCACCGCCGGTGATGTGTTCGGAACCTGGTCGGATATCCACGCCGCGCATTTCGCCGACGGTGCGGTGTTCGACCAGATCACAGCAGGCGCTCAGCGACAGTGACCGCCGTCCTCCCTCGTCTCCGGCGGCGCCGGGCTTGGCGCTTCGTGGAGCCGAGCGCTTTGCCAGGGTTCTGGCCAGCGCTCGGCTTCACCCTCGTCTATCTCTCCTTCTTCGTCCTGCTGCCGCTCGCGGCGCTGGCGCTGCGCCCTTGGGAAGCGGGACTTGATCATGTTTGGGGCGTCATCTCCCATCCCCGCACCATAGCGGCGTTGAAGTTGAGTTTCGGCGCAGCATTCGCCGCCGCCTGCATCAACGCCGTCTTCGGAACCATCGTCGCTTGGGTTCTGGTGCGTTACGATTTTCCGGGGCGGCGACTGCTTGACGCCTTTGTCGATTTCCCGTTTGCGCTGCCAACCGCGGTGGCCGGCATATCACTTGCCGCGATCTATGCGCCGAACGGCGCCATCGGCGCATTGTTTGCACCGCTCGACATCAGCATCGCCTACACGCCGCTCGGCGTCATGGTCGCGCTCGTCTTCGTGGGCTTCCCCTTCATCGTCAGATCGATCCAGCCCGTTCTTGAAGACATCCAAGTCGAAGTCGAGGAAGCGGCGGCGACTCTGGGCGCCACCCGATTGCGAACAATCCTGACGGTGATCGCGCCAGCTATTCTGCCCGCGCTTTTGGCTGGGTTTTCGCTCGCGTTCGCGCGAGCGGTTGGCGAATACGGCTCGGTCATCTTCATTGCCGGCAATTTGCCCAATGTCTCCGAAATCGCGCCGCTCCTTATCGTCATTCGCCTGGAGGAGTTTGACTATGCCGGCGCCGCAGCCGTGGGCCTCATCATGCTGACGATCTCCCTCGTCTTGCTGCTTGTTCTCAATATTCTCCAGACTCAGATAGGCCGGCGAGGGCGCGCATGAGCCAAGCCCGCACCACCTCGCCAGCGCGCCGCGATCCGCCTGTGCTCGTCGCAGCCCTGATCGGTATCGCCATCGCCTATCTGGCGCTCGTTCTCGTCCTGCCTTTAGCGACGGTGTTCGCTGAGGCATTGCGGCGCGGCCTTGAGCCCTTTGTGGAAGGCGTCACACATGCCGACTCACTCGCCGCCATCCGGCTCACCCTGTTGGTCGCGGCGATCGCCGTACCGCTCAACGCCATCTTCGGCATCGCCGCCGCGTGGGCGGTGACCAAATTTGAGTTCTGGGGCAAGAGCGCGCTCGTCACGCTGATCGATTTGCCCTTCTCGATCTCGCCGGTGATTTCGGGGCTCGTCTATGTCCTGCTCTATGGCGCCCATGGCTGGTTCGGTCCGACCCTAGATGCGCTCGGGATCAAAGTCATCTTCACCGTGACCGGCATCGTTCTGGCGACAATCCTTGTCACTCTGCCCTTTGTCGCCCGCGAGCTCATTCCGCTCATGCAGGAACAAGGCAGCGATGAGGAAGCAGCAGCAGCCACCTTGGGCGCCGGCGCCTGGCGCACTTTCTTCTTCGTGACGCTGCCCAACATAAAGTGGGCGCTCATGTATGGCGTCCTATTGTGCACGGCGCGGGCCATGGGCGAATTCGGCGCCGTAGCGGTCGTGTCAGGCCACATTCGCGGCAAGACAGCCACCATGCCGCTCCACGTCGAAATTCTTTACAACGAGTACAACTTTGTCGCCGCATTTGCGATCGCCTCACTGCTTGCCCTGTTCGCGCTCATCACGCTCGCGGTGAAGACATTTCTCGAAGCGCAGTTTGCGGACGAACTCGCCGCCCAGCGCACGCGCTGAAGGATTCTCATGTCGCTCGATATTTCCAACATCGCCAAATCGTTCGGCCGCTTCCCGGCCTTGCAGGACGTTTCATTGTTCGCCGAGGATGGCGAGTTCCTCGCGCTCTTGGGCCCGTCCGGCTCTGGCAAGACCACGCTGCTGCGTGTGATCGCCGGGCTTGAAACGGCGGACCAAGGCTCGGTGCGGTTTCGCGATGAGAATCTGCTCGCAAAGCCTGTAAGAGAGCGCGGCATCGGCTTTGTCTTCCAGCACTACGCGCTGTTCCGCCATATGAGCGCGGCTCAGAACATTGCGTTCGGCATGCGGTCAAAGCCACGCGCTGTCCGCGCCTCGGAAGCGGCGATCAAGGCGAAGGTCGAGGAGTTGCTCGCGCTCGTGCAACTCGAAGGCCTGGGCGGGCGCTATCCCAGCCAATTGTCCGGCGGCCAGCGACAGCGCGTCGCCTTGGCGCGCGCGCTCGCCATTGAACCGAAGATTCTTTTGCTCGACGAGCCCTTCGGCGCGTTGGACGCCAAGGTCCGACGCGAACTGCGCCGTTGGCTGCGCGACCTTCACGAACGTACCGGCCTCACCACCATCTTCGTTACGCACGATCAGGAAGAAGCGCTCGAACTTGCCGATCGCGTCGCCCTGCTCAAAGACGGTGCGCTCGAACAGGTGGGCACGCCGGAAGAACTCTATCACGAGCCGGCGAGCGCCTTTGTGTTCGATTTTCTTGGCGACAGCGTCCAATTGCCGTGCACGGTCGAAGGCGGAATAGCCATCATCGCCGGGGCGGGCGTGCCGATTGTCGGCGCTCGGCCCGAGGGAAATGGCGCGGCGGTCGCACACCTTCGGCCTGATGGCTTTAGCGTCGCAAGCGGTGAAGGTGCGGGGCTGGCTGCCCGAGTGCGCAACGTTCTCCTCGCCGGGCCGGATGCGCGTCTCGACTGCGTCCTCGATAGCGGCGAAGCTCTGGAGGTTCGGGTCGACCACGCTGAGGCTGGCAAACTCTCGCCCAAGGACCGCGTGACATTAACACCTAAGGCGGTCCGCGTTTGGAGCTAATCCGCGAACCCTGCGCCCGCGATACGCCTTAGGCAGAAGAAAGACGGACACATCGCCATTGGATCAAAAGAGATCGCGCTGGCGGTCGTCCGGACGGCGCGTGCGTTTGATGCGCTTGGGTTGCGGGCGGGCCTTCGTCATGGCGGCGATGCGTTTTGACCGCTCGCGCTCCTGTTCGAACTTGCCGCGCCCTTGGAACTGCAGCAGCGCATCCTCCAGCTTGCCGAGATCGGCCTTCCTCCAGAACACCATGTTGCGGACGATGACCGGCGCGGGAAAACCCGGAAGGTTGCTACGGCGCGCGCGCCAGAGCGTGGCGAGGCTCACGCAAAGATCGTCCGCCACCACCTTTTGCGGCACAAGGTCAGCCGGAACCTTCATCGTCTCCGGTCTTCCCGGTAAGGCCGCAACTGAATGTCGCGCGACACCAACAAGCGCACGGAGCCACCGGCGCGGACGCGGATGGTGGGTCTCACGCCGAGTTCGCGATCGACGATGCGACCGCCGGTGCGCGCGGCCTCCGACGCCGCCGCATCGCCAACACTCTGGGCAAACGAGTTTTCATCATCGTCTTCCGCATTGTCGGCGATCACGCTGACGATGGCGGAAAGCCCGATGGCGCCGGCGAGACGGCCCAGATGATTATCGAGGCGGTCGCGCAGGCCCGCAGCGCCGGTCGGATCGCTCCCCTCCATGCCGCGCAAGGAAATGCTCCAGCCATTGGGAAAGATAAGCCGGTTCCAGATGAGCACGAGCCGGCGTTCGCCGTAGGATGTGTCCGCGTCATATGTCCCGATGAGCCGCGCTCCCTGCGGGATCAGCAGATGCGCGCCGGAGACGCTGTCATAGACGTTGGCCGTCACCTGCGCGATAGCGCGGCCCGGCTGTTCGGAATTGAGTTCGGTGATGAGCGCGGCCGGCACCACCGCGCCCGCCATCAGCTCATAGCGGGAGCGCGGCGGCATCAGGCGCGCATCGAGACGCGCTTCGCCTGCATCGGCGGCTAGAGACGCCGTGGCGCGATCTCGTCCGTCAAAGATGATTGGCGAAGTTCGCGCCAGAGCCTGCGGGTCTGGCGGCGCCGCACGCGCGCTTGTATCGGCGCCGCGGGGCGGACCTGACCACGCCGCATCCGCGGGCGGCTCCAGCGTTGCGCCTTGTGGCGGACCGTTCTCGCCCCAGAGCATGTCGCGCGGCGCATCAAGTTCGGCGCGCGGCAGATCGCCCGCTGCATATTGACCGGATGCGTTGCGGATCGATTCCGGCGGCCCGCTCGCCGCTGCTTGCGCGTCGGCCTGGCGCACCTCGCGCTCGGGGCGTTCGCTCAGACCGATGAAGAGCGCGAGCGTGACGATGGAGGCGGCGATGATGGCGCCGGCCATCAGCACCTTGCGCGACAGCCGACGCGGACTGGGCGGACGCGCGCGGATCGAGAGATCGGGCCCCGGTTCTGGCGCTGGCGCCTCATAGGTTGCGGTCACGGCCGACCTCCGAGGCGCGCGGGCCGGCGCTGGGTCGGCGCGCCTTCGCGTTCGATGCGCACGATCGTTGGCGCACGCGTGCCGAGGCGCAATTCGGCGACATCGAAGATGCGGTCGACCATGTAGCGCTGGCCCTGCACGCGATAATTCACGAGTTCGGCGCCCTCGCCGGTGATGACAAAGAGCGGCGGCAGATCGCTCGATGCGACCGCTTCCGGCATTTCAATCCAGGTGCGCCGGCCATCGTCGAACACGCGGGTCGGCATCCAATTTGGTCTGCCGCCGCGCACGGTGCGGACGCGGTAGCCGAAATGGAGTTGATCGACGCTCGCCATCCGCGCCTCTTCTTCGGCAGGATAGCACCAGGCGATTTGTGCAGAATAGGCAGAGCCTGCCTGCGCAATCGCTTCGATCGTGTAGGTGCGCCGGTCGGTGACGAGAACGATATTGGTGCGAAGGCCGGTCGTCTGGGGCTTCACCAGCACAATGGTGCGCCCATCGATCTCGGCTTCCGCGCTGGTCTCCTGCACCATCCAGCGCGACGTATCGCCGGCGGCGACATCGCCCAGAGTCTCGCCGGGTTCGAGCAGGATGGCGGAGATGAAGCTGGGGCTGGTGTAGAGCTCATAGATGGCGCCGGGCGCATAGGTGTAGACCTGCCGCGCCTGCGTGAAACTTGTCGTCTCGGGGCGCTGGCGCGCCGCCTCATTGGCGCGTGCGAGCAATTCGGTGGGCGTCGGTTCGCGCCGGCCACGGCGCGGCGCCTCCAATACGGCGGCGCTCAAGGCGGGACATTGATCGGCGCTCACCTCCTGCGCCATGGCCGTTGGCGGCGACAGCATCAGCGCCAGCGACAGGCTTACGAATATCAAACGCATCATCGCACCCGGCTCCAGCTGAAATCGGAGATGAGCAGACCGAGCGGATTACTGGCGATCTCATCGGCGGTGCGTGGGCGGCGCGTCGTGACGGAGAAGACGCCACTATAGGCCTCGCCATCGGGCGATCCGGTCGCATTGGTCTCGCGCTCGATCCAGGAGACTTCCCAGGATCGATCGGAACGCTGGATGATCGAGCGAATATGGACGGTGCGTCCGACGCGCCCTAGGCTCAGGAACGGATCGTCCGCGCGTGCGATCTCGGTCAATTGCGCCGCCGCCTGCGGCGTCAGGAATTTGTACGCTTCCAGCCAGTTCTCGCGCAGCACCACGCCATCGGTTGGCAAAGCCCGCACGAGACGCACGAAGCGCCCTAGATGATATGCGGTCTGCGCTTCGGTCGCGCGCCATTCGCCGCTCGCGGCGCGTACATTGAGCACCTGGCCTTCGGGCGAGACCTCGACGACATGCACAAAGGTTCGGCTCTGCAGCGCGACGATCGTGAGCGCGAGCGCAAGGCCTGCGGAGAGGAGAAGTCCCGCCATCGCCATCAGACGCCAAGCGCGCGCGGAAATGACCGCCGCACCCATGCGCCGGTCCCATTCCTGGCGCGCGCGCTTATAGGGCGTGTCGGGCTCGTCGCCGGCATAGGATTGCGCCGGCGCCGTGAACGGCGTCCTCATGTACTACTTCCTCCAGATGGCGGCGTTGCAGGCGGCGGCGGTGGCGGCGGCTTCATGCCGGCATAGTCGATGGCGGGCCGTGCAGCGCCTTGAGGCCCGCCGCCGCTTGAGAAGCGGCGACCCGCCGATTTCGCCGCGCCGCCAATCATTCTTGCGCCGCCAACGGCGAGTTTTGTGGCGTTGGAAACGAAGGCTGTCGTACCGGCGACGCCAAGCACGGTGGTGACCGCGGCGGCGCCGGCGACAGCCGGTCCCGCCAGATGCGGCTGTCCCTGGACGACCTCGCTCGCGAGAATGGGCGCGAACCAGGAGAGCGCCAGAACAGTGGCGCCGAACAGAAGCACATTGAGCACGCCCCCGGCGTCAAGCGTGAAGGTCGCGGGCAATGTGTTGACGAACGTGATGGCGACCGACGCGACAAAGGCCAGCACGAAGAGGCGCATGGCCGAGCCCACCACCCAGCCAAGCGGTCGCTCCGCCACCCAGGCCGTGCCGTTGAACACGCCCCAGGGCAACGCCACGAACGCGACCAGAGAACCGAGTTTGAACGCGATCAGCACCACGAAGAGCTGCAGCGCCAGCACGAAGAAACCGAGCATGACGAAGAACGCCGCGAGGAAGATTGTCATCATCGCGAAGAAGTCGGTGAGGATGTTCATGCCTTCGGCGAGCGCCGCGGTGCGGCCGAAAAGCTCGACGCCGATCTGCCCCACGCGGCCGGGATTGTGCAGCTCCGCCATGGTGAGCCCGCCCCCGCCGGCGCGCAGGCCAAGCATGGCGCCCGATTGATTGATGGCGGTGGCGAGGAAATTCCAATTGTTGATGAGGAAGGCGAAGAACGAGACGAATAGCACCTTGCGGAAGAAGGGCGCGAGCGGCGCCTCCTGCGCCAACGCCCATTGGGCGCCCGCCAGCACGATCGAAATGACGATCAGCGCATTCAGGACATAAGTCACATCGCCCTGGATCAGGCCGAAGCCGGAATTGGCGACAGCCAGAAACTGATCGAGGAAAGAATTGACCGATGCCGGATCCATCGCGCGGCGCCCTCGCTCAGAACGCCGTGCGCGCTGGTGGCAGCGTGCCTGAGGTTTCGGTCGGGAAAGCGCGCCGCTGAATTTCGCGGGCGCGCTCTTCGCGCGCGATCCGCTCCAGGCGTTCAGTTTCAAGCGCGCGGCCCTGCGCAATCAGCAGCGTGTGAATCTCCGCAAGCTGCGAGGCCTGAATGCCTAAGAGCTGATTGCCGGCCTGGATGGCGCCGGTCTGACCTTCCGAGCTACCGGACGATTGCAGCGCACGATCGATGGCGCCTTGCGTGCGTCCGATCGAAGCCGCCGCGCGCGCTTCGGCCGCCATCGCGCGTTCAAGGCTGCGGCGGCTTTCCGCCATCCACTGGTCCGACTGACCCAGAACCTCTTCGAGATCGAAATTCTCCCAGGTCTCTGGATAGAGGGTGCGCAAATCCTCGCCGAGCTGATGAGCCTCGAAGGCGACGCCTTGCACACTGTTGAACAGCGCGCGGGCTTCCCCGATCGACTGCGAGAGCTCGGGTGAGAGCTGGAGCGGATTCTGCCGCAGCATCGCCGTCGCTTGCTCGATCTGCTGCACTTGGTTGCGCAATTGCTGCACCATGTGCGTCACCTGCGTGATCGACTGTGCAAGATTGGCGGGATCGATGACCGGGATTTGCGCCGATGCGGGCGGCGTCGGCTGCACGCCAAGCATCAGGCAGATCGCCAAGGCGGCCATTCCAGTTCTTGTTCTCCGTTTCATACGCGCCTCCTATTCTGCAGCGATCCGGACCTTGGGCTCATCAGTGACGCGCGGGGATGCGCGCGCCTTGAAACGCCGCACCGCGTCAGCCGCTTCGCGCTGTCCGCGCAGGTCGAGCCATTCTTCGGCAAAGGCGCTTGCGCCGTGCTCGGCCAACACACGATCCATCAGCGTGTGATCCTCGGGACGGGACGCGCCGACAAAAGCGAGCGACGCAGGCCCAAGGCCCAATTCGAACAGCCGGCAGCCATCGCGGCTGACGAGGTAATAGTCGCGCTTGGGCGTCGCACTTGCGATGAGATCGATCTGGCGACCGTTCAAGCCCAAGGCGGCGTAGAAAGCGCGCGAATGCGGCTCGCGTGCGCGATCGTTCGGCAAGTAAATGCGCGTCGGGCAGGCTTCGATGATGGTGGAGGCGATGGAAGAGTGTTCGACATCGGCCAGTTCCTGGCTTGCGAACACGACGGCCACGTTGCGCTTTCGAAGCGTCTTCAGCCAATCTTGAATCTGGGCTGCGAAGAAGGCGTCCTTGAGGAAGAGCCAGGCCTCGTCGAGGACGAGCATGGTCGGGCGCCCGTCGAAGCGTTTCTCCAAGGCATGAAAAAGCGCGCCGAGCACCGCGCCCGCCGCTTCGGGACGGCGCAACACATCATCCATCTCGAACGCCTGGACCGGCCCATAGCCCAAGGTTGATCGATCGTGGTCGATGAGCCGGCCGTGCGCGCCTCCTTGCGTGAACGGATGAAGCGCGGCGCGGACGTCCTGGTTCTGCATCAACGCCGCAAACAAGGTCAGCGTCCGGTCCTCCAACGGCCGATCAGCCAGCAATTCCAGAACGCGCCACACTTCCGTGCGCACCTCGGGCGTCACGGTCACATTGGCCGAAGCGATCAGACCGACGAGCCAGTCTTGCGCCCAGGCGCGTTCATCCGGCTCATGCACATGTTCAAGCGGCTGCAAGCCCAACGCATCGGCCTCGCCCAGATCGAAGAAGTCGCCGCCGAGGGCGAGAATAGTGGCGCGGCACGAGCGCCCCTTGTCGAACAGATAGATCTGCGCACCCGCAGGATGACACGACGTGTAGCGCAGCCATTGCGCGGCTAGCGTTGCGAGCAGCACCGATTTGCCCGCGCCGGTTGGCCCGACGATCATGGTGTGACCGACATCGCCGACATGGAGATCGAGCCGGAACGGCGTTGCGCCATCCGTCGCCGTGAGCATGAGTGGTGGCCCATTCAGATGCGTATTGCCGTGCGGCCCCGCCCAGACCGCGCTGAGCGGCAGCAAATGCGCGAGACTGGGCGACAGGAGGATCGGCCGGCGTGCATCGGCGTAGGCCTGTCCAGGCAATGAGCCGAGCCAGGCTTCCACGGCATTGACGGACTCAACTTGCGTGACGAAGCCCAGGCCATCGGCGATCTGTTGGATCTGGCGCACCGCATCGTCGGCCATATCCTCGCTTGCATCGGCGACGGTGATGGTGAGTGTGGCATAGCCCGCGCTGACAGCATCGGCGCCGAGTTCCTGCAGCGCGGTGTCGGCGTCGGCGGCTTGGTTGGCGGCGTCATTGTCGACCAGCAGCGCCTCTTCCCTGAAAAGAGCTTCCCGCAGCAAGGTCAGAAGGCCTTTGCGTTTCGAGAACCAGCGCTTGCGGGTCTTCTCCAGTTCGCGGCGCGCCTCTTCCCGGTCGAGCGGAATGAAGCGGCTGACCCAGCGATAGGAGATCGCCAGCCGATTGAGTGCATCGAGAAAGCCGGGCTCCGTCTCCGTCACGAGGCTGCGCACCGAAATGACCCGCAGATGATGGCGCCCAAGGCACGGCGCGAGACCACCCACGAGCGGCGCGTCGGTCAAAAGCGCGTCGAGATGGAAGGGCGTGTCCGGTCTGGCCACCCGATGGGGACGATCGGAGACGCAATCGTGCAGATAGGTCAGCGTCTCCTCATCATCGAGCCAGCGCGCTTCGGGCGCGAGCGTCTCCATCAGAGACAGGATCTGATCGGTCTCGTTGGTGAAGCGGTCGAGATGCTGGCGATAATCGACAGAAGCTGTCGGCGCGCTCGCGCCATCCTGCGCGCCTTCGAACAGAAAGCTTTCCAGCCGGGTTTGGCGCTCAGCGGGAGGCAGCCATGTCAGCGTGAAGAAATAGGCGCTCTCGAATCGCGCACCGGCGGCCTCGAACACGGCGCGGCGCTCTTCATCGATGAGCCAAGACAAGGCGTCGGGCCATACCGAGTCCGGATAGCCCGGTGCGGGCGCGCGGCGCGCCTCGACATGAAGACACCAGCCGGACCCCAATCGGCGGAACGCGTTGTTGAGCCGCGCGGACGCCCCCATCAGTTCGGACGGCGTCGAGGAATCGAGGTCGGGACCGCGAAACGCCATGGTGCGCTGGAAGGCGCCGTCCTTGCTGAGGACCACGCCCGGCGCGATCAACGCAGCCCAGGGCAGGAAATCGCTGAGTTGCGTGCCGGACTTCTTGTAAGGGCGCAGATCCATCATGCGTCGCGCCTCACGATCCGAAATAATGAGGCTTGGCCATGTGACGCGGCCAGGTGTCGAGAAACCAGGGATCGCGCGCAGCGGCCCACGCAGCGGCGCCTTGCAGCACAGCCCATAACGGAAAGGCGATGAAGGGTTGTTGCAGACCGAAGCCGATCGCCGCGCCGACGGTTGCGTTGAGAATGGCGAAGTTGCGCGGCACGCCGCCCATCAGGATCGGGCGCGTGAGCGAGGTCCTGAGCGGGATGCGATAGCCTTCGGGCTCGAGATCGGCGGCGTTCATATCGTCGCCCCGCCGGCAAAGCCGAAGAAGTCGAGAAAGAACGAGACCGCCGCGAACATGATGGCGATGCCGAGGCCCACGAAGGCGAGCTTGCGCACTCCGCCGCCGCCTTCGGAGAAGATGATGGTCACCCCGGCGATGACGATGGCGATCACGGCGGCGGCGCGTGCGACCGGACCCGTGATCGAATCGACGATCTGCTGCAGCGGCCCTTCCCAGGGCATGCCGGAACCGGCGGCGTAAGCGGGCGCCGCCAGGATGCACGCGCCCAGCGTAATCGCCGCAACGCGCAGGACTTTCTCATGTCTCATGGCTCGCCCCTCCAACTAGGTTCTCGGTCTCCAGGATTTCAGTGATGACCCGCCCGCCTTCGCGGCGGGCGATGAACACGATCATGTCGACGGCGCTGGCGATGAGACGCTTGGGCGGGGTGGCGCGCGCTTCCATGCAGAGGTCTTCAAGCCGCATCAGCGCATCGGCGGCGGAATTGGCGTGCAGGGTGAGCAGCCCACCCGGATGGCCGGTGTTCCAGGCTTTGAGTACTTCGAGGGCCGCGCCATCGCGGACTTCGCCGACGACGATGCGGTCGGGCCTGAGGCGCAGCGTCATTTGCACCAGCTCGCGCATGGTGACGGGCGGATCGGTGCGCTTGGTCAGCAGCTGCACGCAATTGGGATTGGCGCATTGCAGCTCGGCGGTGTCTTCCAGGATGACGATGCGGGCCTGGCGGAAGGCGTCTTCGGCCAGGAGCGCATTGAGCAAAGTGGTCTTGCCGCTGCCCGTCCCGCCGGCGACGATGATGTTGCGTTTTTCGCGTACAGCATTCGCCAGCCTCTCGGCTTGGGCGGCGGTGGCGATGCCGTCGCTGACATAGTTGTCGAGCGTGTAAATCGCCGAGGGGCGCTTGCGGATGGCGAGGATTGGCGCTTCGACCAAGGGCGGCAAAAGCGCCTGCACGCGCGCGGCGCTGTCGGGCAGAATGGTCGCCAATGCAGGGCGGTCCTCGCTGACGGTCTCCCCGGCCTCATGCGCCAGGAGCCGGATCGCCGCTTCGCGGTCCTGCGGCGACAGATGATGCGGCGTCGCGATGAGCCCTTTCCCGACGCGGTCGAACCAAACGCGGCCGTCGGCGTTGACCAAGGCTTCGACCACGTCATTCTCTTCGAGCGCCGCGGCGATGGCGGGCCCGAGTGCGCGCGAGAGCGCCGAGCGCCGCCGGGCCGCCGCGATATTGATGGGCGCTGCGCTCACGTTCGCGCCTCGCTTGCTGGCTCGTGCGCGCCATTTCCACTGACGGTGAGTGAGAAGACCGTTTCCCCGAGCGACTTGCCCGGCGAGAGTTGTTGGGCAACGAAATCGAGGAAGCGCTCGAAGCGCGCTTCGGCGCTGGCGGCAGCGCTCTCTTCCAGATGCTCCTCGATCGGAGGATTGTGTTCGAGCCAGACCCGGATGAAGAGGAGCACTATCTCCTTGAGGATGAGACCTTCGCCGATCAGCTTTTCGAGCCGGGCGTCCACACGGCTGAGCTGGCGGCGCGCACTTTCCTCGATGGCGGCGTTGGTCGCCTCGCCGCGTTCAAGCCGCGCCTTCACCGATTCCAAGATGATGCTCGATTCCGAGCGGTGCTGGTCGCGGGCTGCCTGGCGCACTTTTGCGTTGAGGGCGTCGGGCAGATAGACGCTGAGCTTGCGCGTCGGCATGGGCCTCAAACCCCTTTGGCGCGCCTGGCGCGCGGCGCTGGTTCCGGAATTGGCTCGGCGGCCAAGGGAATTGAGGGATGGGGCAGCGGCGCTCCGTCGACAGTGCGGAAGCCCGCCATGGCCAGCTCGGAGAGCGTTCCTCCCCGCACCGCGGCCTGGGTGAAGAGATCGGGCTGCTGGGCCAGAGGCCGCGCCATCGCCGGCTTTGGCGCCGCGGGCTTCGCGATTGCGGGCTTTGCCCTTTCTGACCGGACTTTGGGCGCTTTTGCTGGCTGGGGGATGAATCCGAGCGGGCGCACATTGGCCCAATCATGGCCGGTGGAGAGCTGCGGGCGATGCGGGGAGGCCGGGCGCAAGCGCTCTGAGAACACCCGCTCCTGGTCGAATTTGAGCTTCTTGGCGCGAATGGGTTTGGCCCCGGAGACGAAGATGAGTTCCTGGTCGCGGGGCAGCGCGCGGACATCGGCGGGCAGCATGAGCGGGCGGCGTTCTTCGCGGATCGTGGTCGATCCCTTGCGCCATCCAAGGATCGATCTTGGACGCGTATGCGTCTCGCTCTCGCGCATTTCCCAGACTTCGCCAGCCATCTCCGCGATACGCTTGGCGGTGTCGTTGTCGGCGGCGGCAAACGAAGTGACGATGTGGCAATTGTCGAGAATGACATTGTCGCGGCCATAGGCCTTGGTGAGATGATTGAGGCTCTGGGTGACGAGAAACGCCTTGAGGCCGTAACCCGCCATCGCCCCCATCATGGTTTCAAAGAATTGCATGCGCCCGAGCATCGGGAATTCATCGAGCATGAGGATGAGGCGATGGCGCTTGGGACGGCCCTGCGCGTCGGCATTCTGGTCTTCCATGAGCGCGCGGGCGAATTGATTGATGACGAGGCGCAGAAGCGGCATGAGGCGCAGCGCATCCGAGGGCGGGGGCTGCAAGAAGAGCGTCACGGGTTTTGGCCCGCACATCAGATCGCCGATGCGGAAATCCGAGGCTGCGGTTTTCTGGGCGACGATCTCGTCGGCGAACAGGCCAAAGAAGCTCTCGGCGGTCGCCTTGACGCCTGATTGCAGCCGTTCCTCGCCGGCGAGAAAGGATTCCGCGGCGTGCAAAATTTCGGGATGCACTTCGGGCCGATTGGTCGCGGGGTTGAGCCGGTGCAAGGTCGATTTCATGACTTGCGCCGTGGCGTCGAGGTCGCGGAGTTTTTCGCGCACCATTGCGAGCGTCTTGCGCTCGCCAGGCTCGGCGTAGAGGACGTGGAGGATGACCCCCACGAGGATGTTCTTGGCCGAGCGATCCCAGAAATCCTGATGGCGCCCGTCGCCGATGGGATCGACTAAAATCTCGACAATGTTCTGCACGTCGCGGACTTCGTTGGGACCGCGCCTGACTTCGTGGAGCGGATTGAAGGCGGCGGAGTCCATGCGCGTGGGCGCAAAGCGCAGCACGGGACCTAAGGTTTCGCGGAAGCCAGCGGTTCCAGGGAAAGAATGGCGGAGATCGCCGTCGGCGAGTTCGCCCTTGACGTCCAAGACCAATGCCGAATGCGGCCAGGCCAGCAGCGTTGGGATCACATGGCCCCTGCCCTTGCCCGAGCGCGAAGCGCCGATGAGGAGCTGATGTTCTGGGCCGTCAAAGCAGAGGACTTCGCGCTGGAACCTGCCGAGCACGCAGCCGGTTTCGGCAAGAAGACCCGCGGCGGCCACGTCGTCGACGCCGCCCCACGCATGTCTGCCGAATGGCTTGATGGCGAACTTGGCTCGCACCGCCAGCACAATCGCGAGAAGCGCGAGACACAATCCCGCGAACACGATGAGACGCGCCGCCGCGAACGGTTTGGGAAACCGCTGTGCATAAGCGTGCGTCCAGGAAAGCACTGCCCAGGGTGGGTAAAGGCGGGTCTTTCCCAATGTCAGCAGCGGCGGACCGAGGGCGGCTTGGTGACTGAAGATAGCGGCGAGGGTTTGGGTCGCGGCGCTCAAGCTCGCCAAAGCGATGATGAAAGCAATCGCGAGTGCGATGACGATGCGCATGAACCCCTCTTGGCGCCGGGTGCGTGGCCGCTCACGCAGGCGGTCAGGGTGCGAATCAAATACTCAGAACAGGGGCGGCGTCGATGGACACGATCGTGCCCCTTGACAGGCGATAATTCGCGCGATGGGAGAACGATCGATCGCGCTTTTGTCGTACAAGGGATTCTACCCGACTGAAATGGGGTGACTTGAAGCAGTCAGAACCTGGGCGTCGCCGCCGTTGGCGGCCGGGCCCTCGTGCTTGCGCACCGAGCCGCGCGGGTCCTGCGCGGCTCGGCCCTTCGGGCGTCGGTCCCTGACGCGGCGTGTTGGCCGGTGTTGGCGGGAATACGCAGAGAAGCGCTGATGGTTCCCCCTCAACAGGCAGTCAGACGACTGCTAAAGTTCGCGAACGGCGAGGCGCCCCAATCCGACAGTTCGGCCGTTTACCGCCGGTTAGCCGACGGATGAGTTCGCCCCACAACCGAGCATTTATCGCCGGAGATTGCCGTTGTCGAAGGGCCGTGACGTCAAGCGAGAAGAATTCGCGTCTATTTCCACCCGAAATACCATTCTGCACAGTTGAACACGACCTTCAGCTCCTCTCTTCCATCCTTCAACACGCCATCGCTGCACAGGCGGCGGGCCTTTGACACCAACTCGGGAACAAAGCTCTCCGCTAGATCCTCATCGGAAACGCGCCGGACTGGAACTTGAGCTCCGAGCTCTGGCCCGTCGAGTTCACCACTTACAGAGAAGGAAAAAGCAAGCGGGATCCTCGGATACATCCCTCCGTGAAGCGCTTCCCAGCGGCCACCGATATTTTCGAATCCAAGGTAACAATGATCCACCCATGCCCGCATCGCGCGTAAGATTAAGGGCGGCAATTCATCCTCCGAAACGTCCCAGATGATCCCTGCATAATACAATATCTTATCCCACCCCCAGACGATGCGGGGCTCCAGGCCGTAGGCCGTAAGTCGCCTCTCCAGAATCTTGATCTTCTGTTTGTGCTGTTTCAACGGCAGCGTCTCGTCAGGTGCGTTCACAAGCTCCCGCGCGTCTGGCGACTCGTCAAACAACAACGCGAACGACTTTTCCGCCGAGAGTCTCAGGTTGAGACGCGCGTTCAGAATTTGCTTGATGTTGTGTCCCGCGCTCCCCGCCAACTTGTTCGTCTGGGATATTCTGAAAGAAGCGTCCGCGAGTGCCAATGCCGGGACTCTGGAAACAGGAGCGGTTCGCGGCGTTCTTATGACCTCAACGGCGCTTGGCCCAACGAATTGCGCTCGAATGTTGTCGTAGATTTTCTCACAGCACAGCATGTATGCCTGCCTCGGCATCAAGTTGTCCACGCAACCAACTTCACTCAACCTCGGCCCAAGCCACTCCGCCAAATCGAGTTCCAACGCGTGAGCCCCCGTCGCCACCAGTCCGAATAATGTCAGCTCTTTGAAGCCCCGCGAAAGATCCGCTGGGTCGTCTCCTTCGGCGTCATTAAAGGTGGAGATCGCAAAGTTGCGCATCAGCTCCTTGGGCACACGAAAGTCCAACGGAGATGACAAAGATGGCAATACCCCATCCGAGGCTCCGGATAGGTATTCGCTCCGCTTCTTCTGAACAAACCGGAGCGCCCCCTCTAACAAGGGTGAAACTTGATCCGCATCGCTGCGCTGACCTAGCGACGAGACCACGCCACCGTCCAGCAAGCTCGCCATCGGCGTCGCATAGATGATGGTTGAGTTAGCATCCTTGTGCACGCCATTACGTATTTCGAATGGGGTCATGAGCACCACACTCGCCACAGATTTGTCGACGGGACGCCTGAGCAACGCGGAAAGCGATTTCTCAAGTGCGATTTTGTGCCCCAACAGCTTATCCATTGCGACAACTCGGGCATGGCGCGGAAGGCTCTCCCACTCCACCTCCAGCACTACGTCGAGGTCGCTTCTTGCGCTCGAAAACTTGCGCCCCTTATCGACGACGGCGCTTCCAAACAGCAGGGCGCGCGCGATCAAGCCCTCGTCGTGGAGCCCCAGCGACCACGTTTTTAGTATGCCAATCGCCTCGTCAAGCGAGCTATCTCTCTTGCGCATAGCCACACCAGCTTGCCCCTTCTTGCTTCTGATGCTGCGGGGCCAATCGCGTGTCTCTAACGTTGTAGAAGCCAAATCCACCAGCCAGGTGCTTTGAAGGGCATCGCCCACGGCACTTGGATAGCCGCCAAACCTGCGAATCCGATGCTGAAGAGTATGGGAAGCAAGCGCTCCATCAGTAGCCACCATGAGAGTTCGGCAGGCTGCCCAACAACTTTGTGCTCATTAGCAAGCGGCTGATGAGACATCGATTCCTCGAGCTTGCGAGCGAACGCAAATTTGGCCGCTGCCTGCTTCGCATACCTTCGATCAGTCAGAATCCACGATAGGTTGACGAACAAGAACGCCACGCAAGCAGCCAAAGCCGTGAGCCGCGGAAGGTTGTTGCTAGGCGACAACGCGAAGGCTAAGGCACCGTAACCAGCCAAATTCAACGACACAAAGAAAGCCGTTGTCTGTCTCCGCATTTCTCGAATGCGTGCTATATCCTCGACCCACAACCGATAAAGATTGCTCTCGCTGCCGTCTCCCATCGCCGCCCCCAGCCTGCACCCGATGCCGGCAACGTAGAAGGCGCTGTCCTCTTCAGCAACCAAATCGTGGGCAGGCGCGCGATTGCTGGACGGCAAATTGGGGCCAATCCTGCTCCGATGGCCGCAAGGTTATCACTGGCCGGGCCAACCCAAACCTTCCGTTCGACCCCAACCGGCAGCGGGGCTTCATCCCACAAGCCGACATTCCGCTGAGCCGACTGAGCGCTACCCGATAACGGACGTAGACAGGGCGCCAGCGCACCTGCCCGCGGCTGGACCATCGATGTGCCTACGCGCGCGAGCCGCGCCAATCGGGATGTTCCTTAAGCCAGGTGTTGGCCTGCTCCTTGAGCTTCTGCGCCTCATTGTCCGCCGCCCACACTATTGCGATGCGCGCTTCCCGATCGCCGTGCACCGCTGCTGCATAGAGCCCCTTGAGCGCTGCTAGACGCACTTCTTGACGCGCGTCCCGCGCTCCGACGCCAGCAAGCAGGATGTCGGAAAGCGCGCTGACGGCGCCGTCGTTTCGCCAGTTCTCGCCGATGATCTCGACAATCTCTTCACGAACGGCCCGTAGCGTCCTCGCTTCATTCAAGAGGTAGTGCGCGGCCTTGAGGTCATGGATGATCAGATCCTCGCGCTTAGCTCTGATGCGCTCGATGTAGTCTTCGAGCTTATCGGCATCGGGCTTGGCGAGCTTGGCCTCTTCGACCAACAATAGTTCAGGTGATCGCAGCGCGTTGCGCCGCAATAGCTCGCTTGCGGCAAAACCAACCACGTCGTTCTCGTGCTTGATCTGCAGTTCTTCCAAACGATCCTCGTCGTAGGCCAAAAACGGCTCAGGGATCGGCTCCCTCAGCACCCAATACCCCTTCTCGCCGTCGACAAGCGCTTTGAACGCCTTGGCCTCCGTAAAGGGATCAAGCCGGTTGAGTGTGCGGTCCTTGTAGAACATGTCCTTCAGTTTGGCGGCGCGCTGCGAGATGGAGATGGCTTGCAGAAGAGCGGCGAGAAACACCAAATCGACGATCACGCGGGTGGCGAAGACAACGTGCTGGGCAGGCCCCACGCTTGCGTCATTGATATGGATCGGCGCATCGCCTTTGACCTGATATATTTCGGCCCAGTCGACAAACGGCACTGCCTTGGCCAACTCCGTGCCGAAAAAGCTCATCCAGGCGATGAGATCATCGGCGCTCGCGCCGGTATTGATCACGAAGAGATTGCCGCCAAAGGCAATATGCATTTGCCGAAGCGCCAACGGCACAAGCAAAAAGAGCGACATGAAACCCAGTAGTGCTTCGTCCCGGAGATCTTGGGCGAAGCCCACCTTGATATGCGGGCCTTCGAATTTCCTGTTGAGCATCGCGTTCTCGCGATCCTCCTCCACCCAGGCCCAGCGTCTGGCCACCGCCATGGCGCCGATGAACGCCCAAGCCAGCGGAACCAGACCCCAAGGCGCGGGCAGAAACCACCCGAGGATGGCGCTTGGAATGAGATGGCCGACGAGCAGGCCGTAGCGCAGCGCGCCGCGTTCTTGGCTTGCACCCATCGCGCCGGCGAACGCGAACACGAGAACCCCATCGATTCGGCTGACGAAATTGCCGAGTCTGGAAATAACCTTGGCTTCAGCCAGTGCGCGCACCAGCTGGTCGCCCGCTCGCACGTTCGGCCCCAGAGCCACGAGCGCAAACGCGATGGCCAGACCCGCGATGACAATGACGCCAGCGCCTTGGCTGATGTAAGCGCTATTGGCTCTCGAAGCCGCCCATAGCCCCAGGCCCACAATCGTCATGACGAAAACGACGAGCGAGATGACGCCCAAGCCGGAGATATGCTCGTGCTTGGGTTCGCCGCCCGGTTTGATCGGCAGTTTATGCTCGGATCTCGCCTCCAGCCAGCACGCGGCGACAGGCTGGGCGATGATGATCGTATAGAAGGCGATCAGAGCAGAGGTCTCGATTTCCAAGCCAGCGATAAATCGTAGAGAAGCGCACATCGCAGCGAGCGCGAGCGTTTGCGACGCCGCGATCGCGCTCACGGCGCCAGATCGCCATCGTGGGCTCATGTCCTTGCCTTCGCGCACCTTGAACGAAAGCGCGAGATAGGGGGCCGCCAGCGCAAAGAATGCCAACGCGGAATGCACGATGGTCGGATCGTGAGCGCCGAAACGTGGCGCCTGAACCAGCACGAGGCAGAGTGCGAACAGAACAAGAGCGGTTGTCCAAAGCGCCAGCCCAGGAGCGCGGGCACCCTCGCGGATCAACAGCGCGGTTGTCATGAGCTGAGGCAGCGCCGCAGCCGCAAACCCAGCACCCAGCCAGAACACGGGGACCGGCGGCGCAAGCGCCAGCCAGCCGATAAGCGCCAAGCCGCCCAATGCGACGATCTGAAAAAGCCCCCAGATTATAGCGCGTTGGCTCGCGCCAGATTGCGTGGTGGATTCAGATCCCACCCATTCGTTCGCAGTGACCGCCATCGAATGCCCCGCTCTACCCCACGTCTATGTGGACAACCTACTCGCCTGTGGAGCCGAGAGCGAGTCGATGACAATCTCGCCCGGGCGGCCACAGTGTTGCCGACGGCAGGCCAGCTCCAAACCTTCCGATCGGCGAGCCTGCGGAGGAGCTCGATCCCAGAAGCCGACGCTCCAAGGGACCGGCGAGAATCCGCCCGACAACGGACATACACCGCCGCCATCGCACCGGAAGCCTTTCGCCGTTTCCGGTCATTCGCTCGGAGTGTTCAAGTCGTGCAGCGAGATTATGCCAATCAGCGCGGCGTTGATCTGATCAACCTCATAGCTGCGATCATTCCATCCGGATTTACGAAGGGGCGATTGCTCGTCCAGTTCGAACGCCACGATGAACGCGGATGAAGGAGAATTGCCCCAAGCCTCCCAGCTTCGGACAATGCCCGCTTGACCAACCTCTGGAATGTCATCGATTTTCATCGAGCGTTCTTTCCAGGCTAGCACGTCCTCAGGTGGCGAGGTGTAGGCATAGAATTTGTGCCCTTGCGGCATCGCTGGGAACGCGCGCCACAATGCACGCTCCAAGAGCGCGAACTCGGCAGTGCCTATCGGCCGGTAAAGAGTAACAGTCGCCAAGAGTTGCCCGTCCGATCAAACTGATCCTATCGGGCCACCGCCCGCCCATTCGTAGTATTTCACCAGCGGCTTGCCCGCTCAAATCGCGTCGCCCGCAATGCTGCGTGCGCTAAGTCCCGCCATCGCCGGTTCCGGTCATTGAGATGGCGCATGCATGCGACGCAACATGAAGCATCAGGCCGTTTGAGACGAACGCATCCCTGACGGTCGCCAGCGCTCGCAGCGCAAGCCTCGTCAGTCCTGCTCCTCAAGCAGAGAGCGCAGCATCCACGCCGTCTTTTCGTGGATATTGAGGCGTTGCGTCAGCAGATCCGCAGTCGGCTGATCGTTGGCGCTTTCGACAAGAGGAAAGATGCCCCGCGCGGTTCGCGCAACGGCTTCATGCCCTTTAACCAGAACGCGCACCATCTCCAGCGCCTTGGGCGCCTTGGCGGGCGCATCCTCCACCGTACTGAGGCGGCCGAACTCGCCGTAGCTTCCAGGCGCAGGATGACCAAGCGCGCGAATACGCTCAGCGATGGGATCGACCGCGTTCCACAACTCTGTGTATTGCGTCATGAACATCGCATGCAGCGTGTTGAACATCGGCCCCGTCACGTTCCAATGAAAATTGTGCGTGGTCAGGTAGAGCGTGTAGGTATCGGCCAGCAGCTTTGAGAGCTCAGCAGCGATCTGCGCGCGCTCCTGCTCCGAAATGCCGATTTCAATGTGTCCAGCGTCTGCTTTCACCATGTTCATGCTCCTGCTTCAGCCAGCCTTTGGCTCTTCTTTACTGGGCTCACGCAGCCGCCCTCACGAGTGTTGCGTTCGCGGCGGCCAAGGCTGCAGCGAACGCGCTCCTGTCCTTCAGGCCGCGCGCAATGATGAGCCCGCCCTGGATCAACGCTAGAGCCGTGATCGCACGGCGGCGGGCTTCTGCGGCGTCAACACCGGCTTGGGTCAAGCTCGCGGCGATGGCAGCGGCCCAGTCCTGGAACAATTGGGCCAGCCCCGCGGACAATGGCCCGTCGTCGGAGGCGCTGAGCAAGGCCGCGAGAACACACGGCCCCTCTCCGGACTGATAGGCGCGATCAACCGCGACCAACATCGCGCCGATGCGTGCGGGGAGCGGCGCATCGGACGACAGCGGCGCCAGAAAATTCGCCTCCATCGTTGTACGAGTAAACGCCAGCACAGCTTGCGCCATTTCGGCTTTGCCGCCTGGGAAGTGATGATAGAGGCTTGACCGGCCCAGACCAGTCTCGGCCGAGATGTCGCCGATCGACACCCCGTCATAACCTTTGCGTCGAAACAGCTCGTACAACTGCCCCAGCAGTGCGGCTTTAGGCTCTGGTGAGCTGGGCGTCATGGCGGATCCTATGTGTTCGCCCATTCGATGCGGGTCTTGATCTCGCTGTGCAAGGTGCGATGGACAGGGCACTTCCCAGCGATCTCGATCAATCGAGCCCTCTGCTCCTCGTCGAGCGGCCCTTCGAGCGTCAACGAAACGCGTAGCTCGTCCATCTTGCCCTCGCGGGTCTCGCAATCGGCACAGTCAGCGGCGTGAATTTTGGCGTGGGAGACGTCGATACTGATGCGTTCGAGCGGCCAAGCCTTGCGCGCGGCGTACATCCGAACCGTCATCGACACGCAAGCGCCCAGCGCCGCGGCGAGGAGATCGTAAGGTGTGGGTCCGGCATCGCCGCCGCCAACCGTGGCCGGCTCGTCCGCAAAGAATCGGTGTATCCCCACAGCGACCGTGTTCTCGAAAGCGCCGCCTCCGGTTTCGTGCACGCGCACCACACCTGCAGGAGGTTGCATTGGCTCCGACGCCGCCTCGGCCGCCGTGGGAAGGTAGCGCTCCGCCCAGCCCGCGATTGCGGCGCCGGCGGCCTCGGCGTCTCCGGGGCCTGTCAAGAGGTGGTTCGCGTCATCCAATGAGATGAAGCTCTTTGGATGGCGCGCCGCGGCGAACAACTTCGTCGCATTGTCGAGGTCCACTTCGTCATCCCGTGGCGCATGCAGAAAAAGGATCGGCTTCTTCAGCTTCGCCAGATGTGAGGTCAACGATTGCTCTCTCGCGTCTTCGACGAAGTCGCGCCCAACCTGCAATACGCGTCCGCCTAGAGTGACGGCCGCCTGGCCATCCTGCTCGATCGTCGGCAGCGCATCTCCAAACCGGCGCAACACGTGCGCGATATCGGCCGGCGCGCCGATAGTCGCGACCGCCCTCACCTCCGGAATACGATGAGCGGCGGCGATCACGGCGGCGCCCCCGAGACTGTGGCCGACCAAGAGCGCCGGTGCCTGTTCGGTTCGACGCAACCAATCGGCAGCCGCGACAATGTCGTCGACATTGGCGCTGAAAGTGGTCTCAGTGAATCCGCCCGCGCTGGCCCCGACGCCGGTCACATCGAACCGCAAGGTGGCGATGCCGCGGGCGGCAAGAGCCCGCGACACCTTCACCGCACCAATCTGATCCTTTCCGCAGGTGAAGCAGTGGGCGAACAACGCAACCGCACGCACCACTCGTTCCGGGCGTTCGAATCGCCCCGCGAGGCGCCCGCCGTTTGCTGTTGGAATCCACACTGCTTCCGTCATCGCGCGCTCCTTCTTTCTTATGGCTTTTGCAGCAGCGCGACGCTGCCCTGCCCGCCGTCGGCGCAAACAGAAACGACGGCGTAGGCTCCACTCGACAGCGCCGAAAGTTCCTTCACCGCCTGGCTCAGGATGCGCGCGCCGGTGGCGCCGAATGGATGGCCGAGCGCAAGCGAACCGCCGTTGGGATTCAAGCGCTCCCAGGGAAAGGCCCCGAGATCGGCGTCCACGCCTGCTTTGGCGCGGCGATACTCCGGGTCCGTGATCGCCTGAACATTGGCAAGCACCTGGGCGGCGAAGGCTTCGTGAATTTCCCAAAGGGCCACGTCTTCGAAGCGCAGCCCGTGGCGGGCGAGCAGCTGCGGGATCGCCCGGGCGGGCGCCATCAGGATGCCCTCCTCCTTGTAGTCCATCGCCGCGAGCTGCCAGTCGACCAACTTCACCGCAGACGCCGCGCCGAGACGCTTCAGACCCTCGCCGTCAGCAACCCAGACGCCCGCCGCGCCGTCCGTCAACGGCGAGGAATTGCCTGCCGTCAACGTGCCCGCTTCGGAGCGATCAAATACCGGTTTCAGGCCCCCGAGTTTCTCCGCGGTCGTGTCGCTGCGGGGAATGGTGTCGCGCTTAACTTCGCCGACCGGGATGACCAGATCGTCGAAGAATCCCGCTGTCTGTGCAGACACGGCGCGCTGATGGCTCACAAGCGCAAGCCGATCCTGGTCCGCCCGCGCGATGGCGAAGCGCTTGGCGGTGTCTTCGGTGTGCTCGCCCATTGATCGACCGGAAATCCGGTTCGCCCAGCCGCGCAGCGGCAGGTTGAAGTCGCCCGGCGTCAGCGCCGCAAGTTCAGCCAGCGCCTCTGCGGGATTTTTCATGGCAAGACCCACAATCTTGTCGGCCACCGACTGGTGCAGCGCGATCGGCACATGGCTCATCGTTTCGACGCCGCCGACCAAGGCGAGATGCGCGCCGCCGCGACCGAGCATCGCGCCGGCTTGAAACGCGCCGATCATCGACGTGGAACACGCCAGCACGCTCGATGAGGCCGGGATCGTGGGATCAAGCCCCGCTTCGAGCAGCAATTCGCGCCCGAGATTGGACACGGTGGCGGACGGGATCACTTGGCCCCAGACGAGGAAATCGGGCCGCGTGCGCGCGGCCATCGCCTGCACGACCGGCGTGGAAAGGGCGATGGCGTCGTGCGCCGCGAACGCGCCGCCGGACTTCGCAAACGGCGTGCGCACGCCGGGAACGAGATAGATGTCAGACATGGGATCTCTCCTTTGCCCGGCCGGAAGCCGCGCATCCTGCGCCGGGGCCGCAAACCGACCCCGGCGCAAACACACTCAAGCGACGCGGGTGGCGGGCGCTGTGGCCGGGAAATCGACCGGGGTCTTGAAGACCTCATTGACGTAATTGGTCAGAACGTTGAGCCCGACATGGGCGACGATCTCGACGACCTGCGCGTCCGAATAGCCGGCGAGGCGTACGGCCTGAATATCGGCCTCCGTCACATCGGCGCGCGAGACCGCGACTTTGCGCGCGAACGCCACCGCTGTGTCGATGCGACCGTCATTGGAATGGCCGCGACGGTTGGCTTCGATCTCCGCGGCGTCGAGCTTGAGGCCGCCGCCGATCGCGGTGTGAGCGGCGTTGCAATAGTCGCAACCGTTGACGTTCGCGACAGCGAGCGCGATCCGCTCGCGGGTTGGCGCGTCGAGCGCGCCCTTGCCGAGCGCCGCTGACAGGCCGAGCGCCCCTTCGAGCGCTGCAGGGCTGTGAGACAGGACTTTGTAGAGGTTCGGCGCGAAGCCGACTTTTGACTTCACCGCCTGCAGGAGCCCGCGCGAGGCTTCGGGGGCGGCGTCAATTTCTGCGGGAATTGTGATGCGGGACATGGGGATGATCTCCTGTGCGGGGCCGAACCTGGATCGGCCGGTGCACAGTGGAGATAGTGTACCGAACGTTCGTTACAAGGCTTCTTCCGCTCCTTTTCAGCGCAAAACCAGTCAGCCGCCCTGCGCCTTTAGCATCGCAATCTCAGCTTCAAGCTCCTCGATCCGGGCCTGCTGCCGGGCGATGACCGGGCGCACCTCCCCGGCAGTAAAGCGCGGCGTTATGTGCTGGGGACAATTCCAGTCGAACGCCTCCACGCGGATCAGGAGGCCGCGCTCGACCTTTGCCTTGTAGTCCGCATCGACCAAAGCGGCGGCCAGTTTCGACTCGTTCGCCAGGTCCACGGCGCGCACCCGGGCGAGCAGTTTCAGACGCGCCTGACGCGGATAGTCCATGAAGAAAAGCGCGGCGCGATCGTCGTTGCTGAGATTGCCAACGCTGACATACTGACGATTGCCGCGAAAGTCCGCGAGCCCGAGCGTGCGGTCGTCGAGCACCTTGATGAATCCCCTCGGCCCGCCCCGATGCTGCAGATAGGGCCAACCCGCTTCCGACACCGTCGCCATATAGAAGCTGTCGCGCTCCGCTATAAAAGCGGTCTCATTGACAGACAGCTGATCTGGCTCGGCGCTTGCCGTGTGATGACGGGCGTAGGCGCGACGGCTTCCGTTCGCTTCCTGGGCCGCCTGCACAGACGGCGTGAAGGCGAGATCAAAGAAATGCGCCGTCATCGCGGCGCGACCTTCTTGACGGGCTTCCTGACGATCTTGACCGCCGGCTTCACCACACGCGCCGCCTCTTGCTCAAGCGCGCGCCGCGCATCCTCGCGGCCTGGGCAACACTCAGCCAAGTGATCCAAAAGCGATGCAGTCACGACTCCCTCCTCCTAAAGATCGAGTGTTACGCCTTCGCGGTCCAAGCGGCCCTCGAAATGGGGTCCCGGATGAGGCGTTGAACAACAGATGAGCGCCTCGCCCTCGCGAACTTCCGCCACCGGCGGCTCGCGATAATCGACGACACCGCTCACAATTCTGACCGCGCAGGTACCGCACACACCGTTGCGACAGGAATAGGCTGGCTCCAGCCCTTGCGCCTCGGCGAACTCGAGCAATGTGCCGTCCGCAGGCGTCCAGCGCGCGCGCGTGCCGGAGCGCGAAAACACAACCTCCACGGCCTCCTCGGCGCCAAGCGCCAACGTTGCGCTCGCGGCCGCTTTTGCATCCCGGCGGCGATGCACGCTGGCCGGGCCGAAAGACTCAAACCGAATGCGCGCGTCCGGCACGCCCATGTTACGGACCGTGTCGTAAAGCGACTGCATGAAACCCGACGGCCCGCAGAGGTAGAAATCGTAGTCGTCGAGCGGGAGCAGGGCTTGCACGAGCGCCTTGTCGATCCTGCCCTCGCTGTCATGGGTTTCTCCCAATACATCGCCAGGACGCGGCGCACTGTAACGGGCGTGATAGGTGAAGTTCGTGTGCTTGGCGGCTTTTGCGCGCAAGTGCTCACGGAATGGATGCGCACCGCCATCGCGCACGCCTTGAATGAAGACGATGCGGTTGTGGTGACGGGTGCGACCCTCGTTGACAAGCAAGTCGTTCAGCATGGCGAGCAACGGCGTCACACCGATGCCGCCCGCAATCATCACGACCGGCCGGCGCCCGGCGTGATCGAACGTGAAATCCCCCCGTGGCGCCACCGCTTCGATCACATCGCCTTGCAACAAGCCATGCAGAAGTTGTGAAGCCGCGCCCTCGCGCTTGACGCTCAATCGATACCCGCGCCCGTTCGGCGCGTCTGAGAGCGTATAGGTGCGCATCAGCGGTTTTTCCGCCCCCGGCGGCGAAACGCGGATGGGCAGAAACTGGCCTGCCTCGTAGGGCGCAAGCCCCTTACCGTCGGCAGGTTCGAGGTAGAAAGACTTTACAAGGTCGCTTTCGAGAACGATCCGCTCTATCCGATACGGCCTGTAGAGATTGCGTTCGTGCGCAGCCGCGAGCGTGGCTTGCGCGTCCTCCCAGGATCCGGTTCGCGCCAGGATCGGCGAGAATTCCGGCGCGGAGAAACGCAACGGCAGCGAGCCATCGACAAGGATGGAACGTGTGACCCGGAAGCGGATCAAGCGCTCGGCGCCGGCGAACGCCTTGACCTCTTCGCCGTCCCAGATGATCTCGGCCTCTCCCGCGAGATACAGCATGTCGCCGGTCGCGAAATCCATGAAGACGAGGCCCGCACGCGGCTCAAGCGTCAGATTGCCGATCGTGTTGAATATAAAATTGCCGACGAAATCGGGGATTGTCAGCGTGCGCGCGTCCTCCACGCGCACAAACCCCGGCTTACCGCCGCGATGGGATGCGTCGACGCCTGTGCGCAGGCTGTCTTCAGGATCGGCGCCGAGATGCACAGTCGCTATGAAGAACGTGTCCGCAACGGCGATGATCTCCTGACCGCGCGCCGTCAGCGCATCGCTCTCGAAACGCGACTTCTTCTCCGAGGCGCGCCCAAGCTCCGCCGTGGGCGAGAACTCGCGCACCTGGATGTACTGCGGGCAATTCCCAAGCGTCTGCTTCACGTGCACCGTGAAGCCATCCAGATCGACGGCGCTGATGACGCCGCTGATACGGTTGCGCCTTCGCGTGCTCAGCTGGACGCCGACGATCCCGATTTCACCGCCGACGTGGAGATTGTCCGACAGCGGATCGCCGGACAGGATCGGCGCCGCTATCCGAAGCGACCGGTCGTCAGGCGATGTGATGAATCCCGGCGCGCCCGCCACCACCGAACACCAGGGCTGACCTTCGCGATCCAGCATCGCGACCACGAGGAGCGGCAACAGGCTGTAGAACTCGCGCTGCTGCTCAGGGAGATAGTCGCGCACGACTTTGCGCCCCTGCGCCTCTATTTTCTCCCGCACGCCAAGCCGCGCCTGCACGGCTTGTTCGCCAAGATGAAAGGGCGATTCCGGATGAGTCCAACCCGGGATGGGCGGCGACGTAGACAAGATGGTTGCTCCGGGCTCGAATGCTTACGCAGCAAGACCAACCTTGCTCGCCTGCATCGGGACAAAGCCTGGCAGCGCTTCGATGCGCTTCAGCCACGCGCCGATGTTCGCGTAGGGGTCGAGCGCGACACTGCCTTCGGGCGCATGCGCCGTGTACGAATAGAGCGCGACATCGGCGATGGTGGGCTTGTCGCCGACAAGCCAGGATCGCCCGGCAAGCACTGTATCAAGAACCCTGAAGAGCCCCTCGGCGATTGACTTCGCGCGCTCATGGTCAAGTTTGGCGCCGAAGACGTTGACGAGACGCGCACTCGCCGGACCGTTGTTGAGCTGGCCGGCGGCCACCGAAAGCCATCGCTGCACATCGGCCGCACCGACGGGATCGCGCGGGAGCCAGCTTTCATCGGCGTACGCGTGAGCGAGATAGACCAGTATCGCATTGGAGTCGGCGACGACGGTCTCCCCATCCTCCAGCACCGGAACCTGACCGAATGCATTTTTGGCCAGGAACTCCGGCTTCTTATGCGCGCCCTGTCCCAGCGCGACGTCGATCACCTCCACCGGGATGCCAGCCAACGAGGCAAACAGGCGCACGCGGTGCGAATGGCCGGATAGCGGAAAGCTGTAGATCTTCACCGGCGCTGCGGGCTTCTGCGACATGTGTCTGCTCCTTGCTGAGATCGTCCGTTGAAGGACGGGCCGCTTATCTTCTGACGCGGCAGTTGTTGCTGCACGAGCGAACCGCGCGGCGCTTCGGCCCACCCTGTCCAGTCAGGTATACAGTCGCTTTGTCCCGCCGTGATATTGCGCTCTTTGCAAGACAGCATTTCGCGCGCGATGCGTTGTCGTCTCCGATCGTCCAATCCAGTCTGTGTCGAGCCCGCAAACACAGGTGAGACGCGATGCCCCCGAAGCCGGACGAAACCAAAGCGGACGCAGCTGCGACCATTCACTATATAGACGGCCCACGTCCGGACGCGCCGATCCCGCGTCCGGGGATGGCTTTGAGAAAAGGCAGCGTCGCCGTCGTGGTGACGGATCCGCAGAACGATTTCCTCAGTGTCGAGGGCGTGGCCTGGGGCGCGGTCGGCGCCAGCGTCACCCGCAATAACACAGTGGAAAACCTCGAGAGTCTGTTCAAAGCAGCGAGCGACTTCGCAGTTCCGGTTTTCGTGAGCCCACACTACTATTACGCGCATGACCACCGGTGGAAATTCGAGGGTGCGCTCGAAACGCTGATGCACCAGCTCACCATGTTCGACCGGAAAGGCGCCTTGACAGTCGAAGATTTCCCCGGCTCTGGAGCGGACTGGCTGGAACGCTACAAGCCGTACATCAATGACGGCAAAACCATCGTCACCAGTCCCCACAAGATCTACGGACCCGAGACCAACGATCTGGTCCTGCAGTTGCGCAAAGCCGGGATCAGCCAAGTGATCCTGGCCGGCATGTCGGCCAATCTTTGTGTCGAGTCTCACATGCGGGAACTACTGGAACAGGGATTCCACGTTGTGATCGTGGCCGACGCCACTGCGGCGGCGCAGTTTCCCGGCTTCGACGGCTATGAGGCGGCCTTCGTCAATTATCGCATGCTGGCGAGCGACGTGTGGAGCACCGCTGAAACCGTGCACTTGCTGGCGTCTATGTCATGAGCGCAGAGCGGCGGATGCAGAAGTTTATGCCTTCGCTTTCGTCTCCGCGGCAAACACATCTGGCCGTTGTCGCCGATTCCGTCGGCGCGATAGGCGCGGCGCTATGCGCGGTGCATTGCGCCATCATGCCTTTGCTACTGGCTCTGTTGCCGGTGGCCGGCGTCGTTGTGCTCGGGGAGCCCTCGGCAGAGTTCGGGTACGTGGCTTTCGCGTCGGCGCTCGGCCTTTTCAGTCTCTGGCGCAGCTTTCGCCGACATCGCGCCTTTCGAGCGTTTGCCTTTCTGGGGCCCGGCCTGGTTGCAGTCTG
Organism: Hyphomonadaceae bacterium; assembly: GCA_021731005.1. Lineage (GTDB taxonomy): Bacteria > Pseudomonadota > Alphaproteobacteria > Caulobacterales > Aquidulcibacteraceae > Vitreimonas. Next base: position 8,595 of record JAKFYF010000081.1, on the reverse strand, counting down.
GGCCGGCATGCTCGCGCCGGGGCTCCACGAAGATGTTGTACTTCACGCAGCGACTATGACCCTTGGCGGCACGCTCATCGCGATAGCGCACCTCGTGAACCTGCGCTTGAGTCACGGCCATGTACATGACGGCGCCTGCGCGCACGTGCCTCCGGTCCGATTGACGCGCTGAGATGTGATCAAGCGATCACGCGCAACGCGATCTTGCACTGACGCGCTGATGCGCTGATGCGCGCGGCCGCGGCGCCCTCGCGTCGCATCCACAAGCCCCATCGCAACGAGCGCCGCTCCACACTGGCAACGTGGTTCAGCCGACGCGCAGGAGCCGCTGCGTGCCGTTCGCTTGCGCCGCCACGGCCCTGAAGGCGGCACGCCGTCGACTGTTGCTTCGGGCGGAAGAGCCTATTGCGCGATCAGGATGTTCCGCGTCGCGCGTTGTTAAACGAAGCTGCTTTTGCGCTGGAAGCGGCGGTTTCGCCGCGGCCAGACCGATCCACCGCTTCACAGGGGAAACCAGATGCACAAAGAACACTCACCTAGCCGCCGCGACGCCATGTTGGGCGCAGGCGTCGCAGTCGTCGCCGTCAGCGCGACTGCATCGTGCGCGCAGACCGGAGGCTCTTCAGCCAGCGGCGGCAGTCTCGCCGCTCTCGATGCGATGGCGGTCAAACCCAACAGCCTGACGATGATGCCCCGGCTGACCTATTTGGGCGGGCCCACCTATCTGATCGAAATCGGGCGCTTCAGGATCATCAGCGACCCTGGCTTCGACCCTCAAGGAACCGAGCGCAACGAGGGCCCCGGCCACCTCCTGACCAAGGTCATGGAGCCGCCGATTCCAGTCGACGAGATCGGTCCGATCGACCTGGCGCTGCTGAGCCATGCGCAGCATCTGGACAATCTCGACAACGAAGGCCGCAGGCTTCTGGGGAATGTCGCCGTCACGCTCACCACGCCCGCGAGCGCCGCGATGAACCTGCCGGGCAATGACGTCAGAGGTCTCCCCACCTGGGAGAGCACCGAGATCACGAATGCAGCCGGCGAGCGGCTGAAGATCACCGCGATGCCTGCAGTACACACCAGCAATCCGGACCTGCGTGAAATCGTCGGTGAAGTCACCGGCTTCATGCTCGAATGGGAGGGGCAGGAAACAGGCGCATTCTACATCTCCGGCGACACTGTGTGGATCGACGAGATCAATGAAATCGCCCGCCGCTTCAAGGTCAGCGCCGCGATCTTGCACCTGGGCGCCGCCAACGTGCCGGCCGTTGGCGACAACTATCTGACGATGAATTCCGCCGACGGCGTTCGCGCCACCCGGACGCTGGGCCTGAAGAATGTCTACCCCGCCCACTTCGAAGGCTGGCGGCACTTCACGCAGGGCGCTTGGTACATCGCGCGGGAATTCGAGGCTGCAGGCCTGACCGCATCGCTGCACCTGCTTCGCCCCGGCGAAGCCCATAACGTTCCCCTGTAGTGGCTGGAGCGGGCACAACAGCGTCACCCAGTCCGGCGCCGACCCGGGAGCTCATCGAGTCCCGGTGTCGGTTGCTGGACGCGCGGCGCCACCCGATGCTCGACCAGGCGCCTCGCGACGTCATCTATGATGGAGGCGCCGGGATGGCGCCCGGCGGCTTGTTGTTGGCGCATATGCTGGCCGAAGAACTTTCGCTTGAGGTCGGGGCCAAGGTCCTCGACCTCGGGTGCGGCCGTGGGCAGTCTTCAGTCTTCCTCGCAACGCGCTATCAGGCGCAGGTGACATCGCTGGATCTGTGGATCAGCGCCGAGGAACGCAGCCACAGGGCCGCCGAAGCGGGCGTTGGGCCGCGCGTGACGGCCTTGCAGGGCGATGTACGTCGTGGGCTGCCGATCGCAACCGGAAGCTTTGATGCGATTTTCTGCATGCAGGCGTTTCATTGCTTTGGCGCGCAGCCATGGGTGGTGACCTACCTTGCCTCGTTGCTCAAGCCAGGCGGAAAGATCGGCATCGCCCAGGGGTGTTTCCGGGAGGAGCCAGACCGGTTGCCTGACCTGTTCGCCGATACCGGCGGATGGCATGCGGAATACAACAAGTACCATTCCACCGATTGGTGGAGACGGCACTTGTCTGCAAGCGATAAGCTCGATGCGGTGACGGCGCGCGAGGTCCCCGACGGAGACATTCTCTGGGAGGACGACATTCTCTACCGGTGCCGCCGGGCCGATTGGCGCCCAGACTATCTCGCACAGTGCGCCTGGCTCGTGCGCCACGTGTTGCACGGTCAGCTCAGCGCGCCGTCGCTCACCCACTGCATCGTCCTCGCCACCCGGAACAATCGGGTGGGCGGATAACCGGTCACATCGGCCACTTCGGAGAGCGGCTCATGGAAATCAATTGGGATCTGTGGCCGTTGCTTCCCGCCGCGATGGCCATATCGACCATGGCGATGGCGTCGGGAGTTGGCGGCGCGGTGTTCTTCTCGCCGTTGTTCATTCTGGTGCTCGGCCTGCAGCCAAAAGTCGCGATCGGCGCTGCATTGATGACGGAGCTCTTCGGGTTTTCGTCCGGCTTGCTGGCTTATATCAGGAGCGGCCTGATCGACTATTCACTGGGAAAGGCGCTGATCATATTCGCTGTGCCCGCCGCAATCGTCGGCACCTTGCTCAGCCACTACATCCCGCCAGATATCCTGAAGGCGGTTTTCGCGACGGGCGTGATCTACGTAGGTTACCGGATCTTTGCTGCATGGCGGCAGGACAAAAGAGAAGCCACCGCGCCACCGACCCCGCTGGAGCCAGCCCAAGACTTCGAGTCAGAATTGACGGACGCGAGCGGCCGGGTTTTCAGGTACACTGTCTGCAACACGGCACAGGGAAAATTGTTTGCGACGGTCGGCGGGATGTTCGTCGGAATGATCTCGGTGGGGCTGGGCGAACTCATGGATTTCCACCTGGTGTCGAGGTGCAAGGTTCCAACCCCGGTGGCGGTCGCCACGACCGTTTTCGCGGTCGTGGTCACGGTTCTGGCGGCCTCTATCGGGCACATGTACGACTTCGCCGTGCGCTCGCCACCCGCCACCATCACCCAGGTGCTGAGCATAGTAACCTTCACCATACCCGGCGCGCTGATTGGCGGTCAGATCGGGCCCAGGTTGCAGCAGTTCCTGCCGCCCGATGTCATGAAGCTCGGACTGTCGGCCCTGTTCGTCCTTGTCGGATGCCTGATGTACTTCACCGTGCTCAGCCATTGAGCCGACACGGTGCCCGGGGCGGAGGCTTGTCCTCACGGCCTCCCCGCTGGCGTCCGCCTTTTCGGCTTGTCGTTTGAACTTTCGCTATAGATTGTTCCACAAAACGTAATAATGGCCCACAGTGAAATCCTGCAGATGGACGACGCTTGGGGGTCATGATGGACCGGCTACACCTGATGACGGTTTTTGTGACCGTCGCAGAGGAAGAAGGGTTTGCGGGCGCCGCCAGGCGGCTTGGCATGTCCCCGCCGGCGGTCACCCGGGCGATTGCGGCCCTCGAAGACCACCTCGGCGTCAAATTGTTCAGCCGCACGACACGTTTCGTACGCGTGAGCGAGGCCGGGCAGCGGTATCTGGACGATGCGCGCCGGGTCATCGCCTACGCAGACGCCGCCGACCAGGCGGCTCAAGACGCCAATACCGAGCCCAGGGGCGCCATCTCGGTGACCGCCGGGGTCCTGTTCGGTCGCATGCACGTCATGTCCGGCATCATCGATTACATGCAACGCTATCCCGCGGTGGAAGTCTCGGTGGTGTTCGTCGACCGGTTAGTCAATCTTCTCGAGGAAGGCATCGATGTCGCCATACGCATCGGCGAATTGCCCGATTCAAGCTACAAGGCCCTGAAGGTGGGTTCGGTACGCCGCGTCCTATGCGCGTCGCCCGCCTACCTGGCCGAGCACGGCGTCCCCGAAACCCCGGACGACCTGGCGATGCACAAGGTCATACTCGCCAGGGGGCTTAATGCCGCCGCAGAGTTCAAGTTTATGGGGAACAAGCGCAATCATACGATAAAGGTGAAACCACGGCTGATGGTCACCGACACGGCGTCGACGATCGAGGCGGCGGAAAATGGTCTGGGCATCACCAGCCTGATTTCCTATCAGGTCGGTTCTCAGCTCGCTTCTGGAACCTTGAAAGTCATCCTCGAAGACTACGAAATCAAACCGGTGCCGGTGCACATCCTGCACTGTGAAGATCGCTACCCTTCCGCCAAGGTCAGGACATTCATCGACTTGATGGCGGAGCGTTTGCGCGCGAGCAACCTAATGGGCTGAAGCGTCTTGTGCGAGCGAGGGCGCCCTTCGCTCGCCAATGATGCGCTCTATGCCGGCTGCGACGGACACGAGCGTCGCGTCTGCGCCAGCGGAGGCAAAGACGCTGACGCCGAATGGCGCCCCTGTCGAATCCACTCCCGATGGAATAGCCACGACCGGCGCTCCCGCCTTCCCCGTACACTTGGCGGCAGCGCCCATCGGCGCAATGAGCACCTGGACGTCGTGCGCCGCCAGCGCGGCGTCGATCCCCTCTGTGCTGGACAATGCAAGATCGCGTTCGCGATCCGGCCGGTAATTGGGCTCTTCGTAGCCACACGTCGCTTCGGCGCCTAGAAGCAACGATTGCCCGTAAGGGATCGCGTCCAAATGGAGCTCATTCCACGCGATCAGCGCCTGCAGCGAGCCAATGCCGCAAGGCGCGCCCTGTTCCGTCAGGAAGGCGTTGAGCGCGGCCTTGAACGCCGCGCGGAACACACACGAGCGTAGCGCCTGCACTTGTTCGGCGCTGGGTAGGTCGCAGGGGTCGACGATGACCGCACCCGCCGCAGACAGTCTCGACAGACAGCGCTCGAACAGCGCCATCACGTGATCGAACTCGGAGCGATCAGCCATCTGACGTCTGGGGACGCCAATGCGAACACCGGCCAGGCTGGACGCGGAGCGAGTCCCGGTTGCAACAGGGTCTGCGCCGCTCAAAATGGCGGCGACGAGCGCAGCATCAGAGACGCTTCGCGTTATTGGTCCAGGCGTGTCCTGACTGGGAACCAATGGGAAAATGCCGGCGCAACTGAGCACGCCCACGCTCGGTTTGTAGCCGACCACCGACGAGAAGGCGGCCGGGGTCTGGATGGAGTTCTGGGTTTCGGTGCCAATGGCGACCATTGCCAAAGAAGCAGCAACCGATGCAGCAGAACCAACACTGGATCCCTGACCCCTGCCGTACTCGCCGCCATGGGGATTGCGCACCATCCCGCCTGCGCCGCTGAAGCCCGCGGGCATCACGTCGGAGACGTAGTCGGCGAATTCGGTCATGTTGGTCTTGCCGAGGATGATGGCGCCTGCCTGCCGAAGTCGGCGCACGAGGTCAGCGTCCCGCGATGGCCTGAAGTCTGACAGCGCTGCTGATCCTGCGGTAGCCGCCATGCCATCCGCGGTGAGGATATTGTCCTTGAGCAGCACCGGGATGCCGTGAAGCGGCCCACGGTCAAGGCCCGAAGCCATATCCTGGTCCGCCCGCCTGGCGTCCTCGATGGCGCGCGCCGACACTTCACGGACAGCGTTGATCGCCGAGCCGGACCGGTCGACCGCAGCGATCCGGGAAAGGTGCCAAGCGACGGTCTCTTCGGTCGACACGCGTCGTGCGACGAGCGCCGCGCGCAGCTGTGGGATAGAGCCCCGCTCCAGGATGTGCTCGACGTCCGGAATCGCCATTGTCCGATCTCACACCTGCAGGCGCGCGCGAAAACGTCGGCGGCTGATAGCTGTCTATCTCAACAAGACGCTTCCAGGAGCAGGATTTCTACCTCTGCGCCAGACTGAGCCGCGACAGCGCGGGCGGCGCGGCGAATGAGACAGTCCGAATCGCGCAGGGCGGTGAGCAGAGAAGAATCCTGGTCACTCAATGCAGCGACCACCTCTCCGACATATCGTGCACGCATGAAATGCTCGCGATCGCCGTTGGCGGCGAGAGGCTCTGAGAGCTTCGCTGAGCGATAGTGCAGTGAGGGCGGCAATCCCAGCATGGCGCCAAGGAGTGGGCGGAGAAACAGCATGCCCGCAACCAGCGCACTGACGGGATTGCCCGGCAAACCGAGCACGGGCGCAGATGCGCCAACGCCAAACCAGGTGGGACGCCCCGGGCGCATTGCGATCTTCTCCACGATCAGGCGCGCGTCACGCCCGAGAGCGTCGCGGGCGTAATCGTGAGCGCCGACGGAAGCGCCCCCGATCACGACAGCGAGGTCGGCATCGCGGCGGGCCTCCGCAATGGCGTGCGCAAGCGCATCGCGCGCATCCGGCAGAAGGACTGACAAGGTGACACGCCCGCCCCAATGCGACACCAGCGCCGCGAGCGAGGCGCTTATGCTCTCGTGAATTTGTCCGCTCGCGAGCGGCGCCCCAGGCCTTGCCAATTCGTCGCCGCAGGCGATGAGCGCGACACGGGGCTTGGCCAGCACCGAGAGCCGGTCAGCCCCGACCGCCGCCGCCAAGGCAAGATCGAATGGTCTCAGACGATGCGAGGCGGATAAAAGCACCGCACCGCGGGCAAAGTCATAACCGGCGCGCCGAACGTGCGCACCCGTTGGGGAATCGCCGATCAGGGTCTCCCCCTCGATCACGGCAACTTCATGCGGCAACACGGTGTCGGCGCCCCGGGGTATAACCGCACCGGTTGAGATGTAGACGGCCTCTCCGCGCGCAACAGCCCTCTCGAACGGCCGCCCGGCCCGCGACTCCCCAACCAAAGTGAGCCTTTGCTCCCGCCCACACGCGGCAAACGCAAAACCATCCATTGACGCCGCGTCGAAGGGCGGCTGGTCGCCGCCCGCAACCAACGCCGTCGCCAGCACACGACCGCAAGCGCCGCCCAAAGGAACCCACTCGCGTGCGAGAATACGCGGCGCAAAGGCGAGCATGGCTTGGCGCGCATCCTCGGAACTTGCGTCGCGCAACGGATCAGGGTTTGCCATAATCGCCTCGAACTCCACCACTCTTGCGCAGGACTTCGATGCCTTCGATGACCATGCTTCGGTCGAGCGCTTTCAACATATCAAAGAGCGCAAGGCAGCCGACGCTCACCGCGGTCAACGCCGCCATCTCAACCCCCGTCGCCGCCTTTGCGCGCGCGACCGCCGTCACTTCGAAGCGATGCGATGAAGGTTGTGAGACAACCTGCACGCGGACACTCGTCAGTGAAATGGAATGGCAGAGCGGGATGAGATCGGCCGTACGCTTCGCGGCCATCACACCGGCCAGTTCGGCAACCGCGTGCAAGTCGCCCTTAGGGCTTCCCTGCTCTGACACGCGCGCAAAGGCCGCCGGCGAAAGCTGGACAAACCCTCGCGCCGTGGCTTCGCGCACGCTTTCGGCCTTGGCTGCGACATCGACCATGCGCGCGTGGCCCTCGCTGTCAAAATGGGTAAGGACGTCGCTCATCATCGCTCCGTGAGCCGAGGCATCAGCTCGACAAGATTGCAAGGTCGCGCGCGACTATCGAGCTGCCAGCGAACGATCTTTTCCCATCCGTCGCGACAGGCGCCGTTTGACCCGGGCAGTGCAAAAATGAAGGTGCCGCCGGCGACGCCAGCGCAGGCGCGCGACTGCAACGTGGACAGGCCGACGCTCTCGAAACTCGTGGCGTGCCAGACATGAGCGAAGCCATCCATCTCTCTCTCGAACAGCGCGCGCATGGCTTCGGGGGTCACGTCGCGCCCGGTCAGACCAGTCCCGCCGGTGGCGATCACCACATCGATGTCCGGTGATGCGATCCAAGCGCGCGTCTGTGCTCTGATCTCATCCACATCGTCACGAACCCAGGCGCGTTCGGCGGCGATGTGGCCATCGCGAACGATCATTTGAGCCAGAAGCGCACCCGAAGTGTCGCTCTCGGCGTCGCGGGTATCGGATACGGTGAGCACGGAGATGCGCACCGGGACGAAAGCCCGATGCTCGTCGAGTTGAACGCTGGCAGGTATTTTCATCAACGAGGCGATCCTTCTTCCTGCCGCGCGCGACGGCTCCAATCCGAAGTCGTCGGCTCGATCCAGCGCATTCCGGCAGTGGTGATTTCTCGCTTCCAAAGCGGCGCGTCGGTTTTCAGCGCATCGATCATCTCCTCGACCGCTGCAAGCGCGTCAGCACGATGCGGGCTCAACGCCGCCACCAGGACGATTGCGTCACCGGGAAAAACCACGCCGGTCCGATGCAGAATGAGCCCGGCGTTGATCGCGTGGCGCGCCGCGCAACGTTCGCCGATGCGGAGGATTGCCTCATCGCTGAACCCCGGATAGTGCGTGAGCTCCAGGGCCGATACAGCCTCCTCGCCATGCTGCCCGCGGCAATAGCCGACGAAGCTCGCAAGCGCGCCGTCATTGGCGCGCCCGCGTGCGAATGCGGCGAGCTCGGCGCACGCATCGAATGCGCGGGTGACGAGTGCGGCGCGCATCAGAGCGCGATCGCCGCGCTGGCGAGGGCCAGCACCAACCCCAGGGCGCGCAGCATCGCCTGCCCGTCAAGCCGGCGCAAACTCAGCGATGATCCCGCCCAGGCGCCGACGATCGCGGCGCCCGCCCACAGCGGCAGCGCCT